>JABDKO010000081.1 GCA_013002165.1 Rhodothermales bacterium
ATGTAGGGGTAGGGATCACCGAAATCGCAAAACCCGTCTTCGATTCGCGATCGAACTGCGGATTACATTTTGTATTTGAAGCTAAACGTGACAAACAGTATGTCGGTGAGCTGCTTGACACTGACGATCGTCCATTCGGATCTCACACGTGTCCGTTATTAGCAAATATCCCGAACTATTGTCGATCCGATCTTTTTTCAGCTTCTCGAGCGATCGACCTCAACATGCCTCCAAAAATGACCTGGTGGAGCGGCCATATTCCGTACCAGTACAGCCTGCCGAACACTCCAACCGGATCGAAGACGGCGGTCTGGCGAATACGGGACTCATTCTCAGTTATTGGATTGACCTCAAACTCCAGCCATGCACGACCGGGAAGCTTCATCTCTGCATGAAGGCGCAGTACGTGATTATCTTCAAATTCCTCGACACGCCAGAAGTCCAGGGTATCGCCAACCAGGAGTTCGTTCGGACTCTTCCTTCCCCGGCGCAGCCCTACGCCACCTACCAGTGTATCCATGAACCCGCGCACCCGCCACAACCAGTTGGCGAAGTACCAGCCATTCTTGCCTCCGATGGTTCGGATCGGATGAAATGCTTCCTCTACAGGGGCATGTACGGTAGCCACTCGCGAATCGACAAGACGACTCCCAAAGCGAATTCCTCCATACCCTTTCGCGGGACCGCTGGATGACAGAGCATCCGACCAGCGAGTCTCCGCAAATTCACGATCCTCATTCGCAAGTGCGCGGCTAATTGCCTCGGGAAGTCCACGCGGTTCGATATCAAAATCGTCCCGTGCTGTGAAGTCACTTACGACAGTTGGATTTTCCAGGCTATGTATAAGCTTTGCACCGATGCGCGCGTACACCGGTGTCACGAGGCCAAGCCAGAGACTGGAAAGCCATGGCGATAAGAACGGGACATGGATTGTAAGTCTCTGGAGATTTCGCTGTCGCGCATATTCCTTCATGATCTCGCCATAACTGACAGGTGTATCGCTTCCGATCTCATACACCTTGTGCTCACCAACGGGCATTTCCAGAATGTCCGTCAGATATGCGAGCACGTCCTCAATCGCAATCGGTGATGCTTTTGTCGAGACCCACTTCGGCCAGAGCATGAACGGTAGTTTGCTCACGAGTGCACGGACCAGTTCAAAAGACAGGCTGCCCGATCCGACAATGATTGAGGCTCGAAACTCGACCACCTGAGCTCCGGACGCGCGGAGAATTTCCCCGACCTCCTGCCGACTGGATAGATGGGCCGACAATTCTTCAGATTCATCTCCCAGTCCACCCAGGTAAATAATACGTCTTACGTTTGCCGACCTTGCCGCCTCTGCAAAATTCGTTGCACCCGTCCGATCTTCCTCCTCGAAATCAGTACCCTGACCCATCGAGTGTATCAGATAGTAAGCCGTGTCGACACCTTTCAGTGTGTCAAATACCGTGTCTTTATCGAGGACGTCAAACTCTACTACCTCAGTTGACTCCGCCACGCGATCGCTCATTGTCTGGGTGTTACGTACGGCACACCTCAATCTGTACGGGCTCGCCTCCAGAATTGGGAGCAATCTACCCCCTACGTAGCCTGTTGCACCGGTCAACAGTATCAATGGCCGAACTTCCACACTCTACCTCCTTCCTTGTCCGCAAAAATTTACCTCTTTTGCTCAACACTGCGAATGCTTTCAGATTCCATTTGTTGATATACGCAGAATACGACGTGAGATCCTGTTTTGTGCAATGTCCTCAAAGTCCTGATGATCGCGTAAGGGTCGGCGGCGCCACGTATCTCCTACACGGCGACTGCTGCGAGTTGGACGGGGACTGATATTAGTTGCAGGAATGTGCAACTCTACTTCGCATCCCTCCACGGTACATCCGGTGGCACGGGTCGTGAAGGTAGTGAAGCAAGGAAGGTATGCAAAGCATCCAGTTCGGCATCCGTGAAAAAGGCAAACCGATCGCGAGCAACCATACTCATAAGGCGCAACTCGCGCTCACCGAGAGCGATTCCGGTGCGCATAAGTTTCCGAAAATCATCGGTTGAGTAGGCTGCAGCGATCGCCAGATCAGGAATTATCTCTCCTCTTCGCATCTCCCCGCGAAGATCAAAACCGTGGCATTCGTTACATGCGGTCATGGCGATGTACTGTCCGTGGGCCATTGGCGAATTATCGTCCTCAATGGATAATAGCGCCGGCATCTGTCCTGTCAAGTCATTCATATGATCATCACGTCCGATCGTCAGGCTCCACCTGGCTTTCAGTCCCAGCTTGGGTCTTGGAAGGTTACTGGACTGAACTGTTGTGCTGCGCAAAAATGCAATCAAGTCTGCGACGTCCGAATCCGTCAGATGAACCCAGTTGTATGATGGCATGGACCACAACGCTTTCCCATTTTTCCCGATTCCGTGTCGAATCGCTGCCTCAACAACAGCGGCTTCGTTGTCCCGGGCATACGCGGCAAGGTTTGGCGCGACTGCACGTTCAACCCAATCCCATTGGTCAGTGAAAACACGCCCTTCAAGGGCCTGTCCGTGGCACCCGAAACAGCCGCGCGTGCGAGCGAGATGTCTTCCCCGTTCCACAGAAGCTGAGTCCGACGGGACAGGCTGGCTGAACAGAGGAGGATCGACAACACTGCGTAACTTGTAGTCGCTTACAGTATATACCGAAGCCAGAGCTGCAAACCCGGTCAGAATCAATACTGCTCCTAGTGTTGCGAGAGAGCGGTACACGTTGGCCTGAAAATGATGACTAAATAGGATACCATTTCTGGGGACTCGACCATAAACTACGGTGCACTAAGTTTAGCTCCGAGCCACTCGGCAATCATAGGGTTAACGTACTCATGCTCCAGAAGGATGTCGGTAGCATGTTTGCGTCCAGGCACCATCAAATATTCTGCTTCGGAACTGTTCGCTCGAAGGCTGTCAACTATATCGGTAACAAATCGGTCTTCGGTTGCCATCACGAACAACCACGGAACGTTGCTTGAGTCTACGTCCAGTATCGAAGCACTGCTGAAGGACCCGGGAGATAAGGCAACGTATGCGCCGGCATAACCGTCTTGTCGACCGGCTTCGGCCATTTCCTCACCAGAGTAACTACTTCCCACTATCGCAATGCGCGTGGAGTCAATATCACTGATCCTGGATGCATACTTTAGGGCAGCAGTGACGTCGGGCTCAGAGTCCCAAATCAACGGATCACGCTGCATTTCACCGGGCACAAACATTCCGAGATTTGTACTCTCCCCATGGCCGCGCAAATCCAGAGCGATTGAAGCGATGCCCCGGGCAGCTAGTTCTTGCGACAAGCGCTGGTAAGCACTTCTATCGCCGTCGGCCTTGTTTAGCAGGACGACGAGCGGAACTGCCTTATCCGATTCGGGGACCATCAAGTCGCCTACCAACTCCCACCCATCGCTGTTTACAACAACGCCTACGACTGTCATCCGATCATCTGAACGGGACGAACAGCCTGATTGCATGCAAAGTAGAATAACTGGTATCAAGTAGAAGAATCGAGTCATGGGTCTCGTTGCGGACGTTGCACATTATCGTTACAGGAGGACCTGGACTCGCGAGCGTGCCAATCTCGGGAATCCTGTATATGGTGACAACGTATGCTGTCGTCCAGAAAGTTACATGCCGTTTACCGACCGGATGTCTCCACCAGCCGATTGTGTGATCGCAGAATTGTGCGCACTTCTTCGTGCGGCAGCGCTTTGATCGAATGACCATCGCGCCCATCCATGTCGTCAGCCGCTACCAATGCGTTTATGATTGCCTCCTCGGTCGCAAGCATCGTTGCGGCGAACAGGGCGCTAATGCGATTATTCGAAACCGATTCGACGGTAGTGTTAGATCCGTCTATACCGGCTGCCCCGGAATTTGCGATGCTGAATGCTATGAAGATATCTCCCGAGCCGTTGCCGGAGCTGCTGCCAGTCCGGGCCAGGCCGAGTGGAACGCGTCTCGCTATCCGTTTCAACTGATGAGGAAGCAGCGGAGCATCCGTGGCGACGACAACTATGATCGATCCTGTTTCATTGTACAAGTCCTTCCCGCCGGAAAATGGTGCGTTGTCTGTCAAATGATGTCCGACCGGGATACCCCCGATTGTCAACTGGTGCCGCACGCCGAAATTTGCCTGTACAAGAACACCGAGCGTGTATGTGTTTTCTCCGACCCGAACAACTCTTGAGGCCGTTCCCGTTCCACCTTTGAACTCATAGCAGATCATCCCGGTACCACCGCCGATGCTTCCTTCAGCAATCGCGCCGCCTGCCGCAGAATTGAGCGCATCAACGACGTGTTCCGGTTTAACGTGGAACCCGTTGATATCATTCAGATATCCGTCATACGTTTCTGCAACTACCGGCAGCGACCATGGCTGATTGAGTTTACCTGTGTCCGCCTGCCATTTAATCACGGCATCGCGGACGGTCCCGACGCTGTGAGTGTTGGTAATCATCACCGGACCGTCGAGGAATCCGGACTCCTCTACCCAGGCGGTTCCAGTCATTTCTCCGTTGCCGTTCAGTGCGTACCACCCGGCAAAGACAGGATCGTGCGAAGCCTTTCCCCTTGGCAGAATGGCAGTCACTCCTGTACGCACGGGACCTTTTCCTGCGACGAGGTCTCCGCTTCCCCTGACGATGGTCGCGTAGCCGACTTCGACACCGCTTACGTCGGTTATGGAGTTCAGCCGTCCAGGTTGTCCTTCAAACGGGAAGCCGAGGTCGCGTGCACGTTGTGCCGTTTGTGCCGTACTTGTCTGCATAGCAAGGAGAACCACCCCAATAGCAACTACTGTCGAACAAATTTCCAGGGTCATGCTGTATTCTGATATTTTGAATAGACGACGTCAGAATAGTGGGTGACGGCGCGCCTTTCAACACCTGGCGGGTTCGCTAGCAAGAATTAGTTGATCCGACAAGCTGACACGACCGGTGAGATGCGTCGATCATCCTTCATGCGACAAAAAAAGCCCCTCCTGCCGAAGCAGGAAGGGCTTGTACCGCGTACGGGATTTGAACCCGTGTTACCGCCGTGAAAGGGCGGCGTCCTAAACCCCTAGACGAACGCGGCGTAATACTATTGGCCGATTACGGGGTGACCGAGGGGAATTGAACCCCCGACCTCCAGGGCCACAACCTGGCGCTCTAACCGACTGAGCTACGGCCACCGTTTGAGCATAGAACAGTAAAATAAGGAATCACAGTCTGACAAGGCAAGGTTGTGGTTCGGTTCATATAAAAATCGATCTCCCACAGGTGGGCTATTCATCAGTTTATCACAGCGACCTTGCCGAAGGCTGTGCCTTCGCCTCTCTGGGATACTGCAATTACCAGATACATCCCTGATCTGACCGGATCTCCGTCCTCGTTCCGACCATCCCACTTTACCCGACCACCCCGCGTTTGATACGTCCGTACCACACGGCCGTCCACGGTGGAGATTCGAAGCAGCGTTTCGTCCGTCAAACCTTCTATCGTCACCTCTTCTTCCATTCCATTCGTTATGACGAAGGGATTAGGGTAAACGACGAGGTCCTGAACGCTTGCTTCCGCTGCGACTGCATCGGTTGTCGTACTTACCATTCCCTCCTCGGTAGCGATAAAGACTTCTCCCGTAGATGCCCTAACTTCAATGGCAACAACAACATCAGACGGCAGAGGGAAATTTTCTGTCGTAATGTGGGCGATTTCCTCGTAGCCGCCCTCAAGTTCGCGCACAACGCGCACTCCTTCATTTGTTGCAAACCATAGTCGGTTTGCCGGGTCCACGGCGATGTCATTTATTGGAAGTCCGAGATAAAGAAACACACCCTGCGACCTGTCGGCGAACTGTGGCCAGATAGCGGTCGCCAATTGATCTCTGGCGACGACACCGTTGTTCACGAAATATGCTGGCCCTTCTTCAGTTCCGATCCACACAAGACCATTCTTGTCTTCTGCGACAGATGTAATTCTATTGCTGGGAAGTCCCTGGCCACCGCTGCCCTTCTGACTGAAATACCGGAAGAAATCATCGGCCGGATCAATCGCTGTTCCGTTGTCATCCAGAATTATGATGCCGATGGGAATGTTGAATGCCGTCGGATCGCGAACGATAATCCATTTTTGATTAAACGAGTCGTTATAAATCTTGTCGAATGCGGTCGAGTTGGATGTCAGTCCATCACCCACGAGTGGTCCACGGCCGGTCCAGGTACCATCCGGTGTTCTGAGATGAATCGGTTGAGTGCTTCCTCGCGTGGTGACCCAGAGTGTATTGTCTGCGTCGGTCGTAACACCGGCGGCGATGATGAATCCGGGAAAACCTGTGGCACTCCGCAGCGACGAGTTTGCCTCGTTATAGAGGACAACTGTACCGTCCGACGTGACACTCGCCACTCCTCCACCCTCCGATGCAGCCCAGATGGTTCCTGTCTGGTCCTGGTGCACCCTCCTGTATCTGGACGTTCCTGAAATCTCCGGAATCAGATTTCCTGTATAGCTGGTCCAGTCGCCAGACGTCGATAGTGAGAAGAATCCACTGGTTTCTCCCGTGCTCCCACCTACCAGCAGGGTTCCATCATTACCGACGCTCAGGTCGGTGAACACTCCGCTGGCCGGGCCGTCGGGTACGATGGACTCTTCAAGTTGAAGATCAATCTGACCGGGTTGTGGCGTTGCTGCACGAACCAGACCGGTGGCCAGGTCCGCGATAATCATTTCGTCTCCGTCAATAGCGAGGCCAACCGGATCCTGAAAGATCGACGAGATAAAAGCAGTAATTGTGCCTCCTTCAAAGACTCCAAACGCTCTGAAGCGCTCTGTTCCAAAGAGACCCTGTGCGGAGACAAGCAGGTCCGTTATTATCCGGTCCGTAACATTTACAAACGAATAGTCATTTGCAGCCGTGCGCACAAAGAGGCCATTTTCGGTCCCGACATATATCGCACCTGACCACGATGCAACAGCGGTAATGATACCCTGGCCCGGGTCCTCAATTGTCCATGACAGCGGGTCCTGCAAGTTCGCAGCATCTAGATCTGCGAAAGCGATTCCCTGTTCTGTCCCGACGAAGAGTTGCTTCGGTGAACCTTCTGTGACGGCCACATCGGTGACCCGCGTGGCAGGCGGAAGACTACCCAATCGTGTATAACTGTCTCGTACCTCCTCTAGCACGGGATCGAAAACTACCACTCCGAAATCTGTAGAAACGAGCAGCGAATCTCCCTGAACGAGAATGTGGTTTATGCCTCTTGTCGCAAACTGGTCGGCGCGAGCAATATCTCGAAACGTGCTGATCGAACCAGTTGCGGGATCGATTCTGTCGAGTACCCCATCCACATATCCAAGCCAGACGACATTGCGAATTTCGTCGAACGCCAGCGACTGTGATTTGACTGCATGCAGTCCGTCGACAATTGTGTATCGATCAATTTCACCGGAAATACGGTCAACTGAAAAGACACCTCCGCTCGAAGCTGCCCAGAACGCATCTTCAGCAATGTCTACGGCGAGGACTTCTCGAAACGAGGTGTGTGCGGTCCACACTCCTGTCTGGCCGGTAGCGGTCATTGTGGATGTCAGCGCGATGCCAACTATCATTGTTGACAGGGCTAGTCGCCAGGGGTCTCTGCACGTCGCCATAGAGTTGCGTCAGATCGCAAAATAAAAATGCTGGATTGTAGCGACGTTTCTAATTAGTAGCCCTAAATCTTCTTGTACAGATTCACCATTTCGATGGCGGCTGCTGCTGCTTCAGCACCCTTGTTACCCGCCTTTGTTCCGGCGCGCTCGATGGCTTGTTCAATCGTGTCCGTAGTTATCACTCCAAATATCACAGGTACGTCAGAGTGCAGGTTCAGCGATGCTACTCCGTTCGCGGCGGCGTTGCATACCAGATCGTAGTGACTGGTCGCTCCACGGATGACTGCTCCAAGGCAAATTACCGAATCATACTTTTTAGATTCAAGACATTTGCGCGCGACGGCCGGCAGCTCAAATGCACCGGGGCACCTGATGACCGAGATGTTGTCACTGTCGACCCCATGTCTTCCAAGTGTGTCAACGGCCCCATCGAGGAGACTCTCTGTTATGAAGCTATTGAACCGGCTAACGACAATTGCGTACGAAGCCCCCGTCGAAATCAATTCTCCTTCTATGAATTGTGGCATTTTGTCGATTAATTAGTCGGTTCCATTGAAGCAATGGTGATTAAATCGGCCCCTATGGACGCAGAACTGCCAAATTAGTTCATTCAGCGTCGGATATGTCCGAAATTGCCGTAGAAATTTAACATCGGACAATAACTCCACTACATAATATGGATCGAGTGTACAGTCCCTGGAGAGCCGAACATGTCTCGAGAGTCTCAAACGACGACAGTTACGACGCTGACGTATCTATTTTTGCACGTATCGCAGAAAGTACTGACGACGCAGACAATCTGGTCGTATGGCGAGGCGAAACCGTTTTTGTTTTGATGAACCTGTATCCCTATACAAATGGTCACGTAATGATCGTACCATTCCGACAAGTCGGCGAGTTCGAGGAACTGAATCATAACGAGGTATTCGAGATATCGATAACAGCTCAATTTTGTATCCGCTGGCTGAAAACCGTTATGAATCCGGATGGATTCAACATGGGCCTTAATCTCGGTACGTCTGCCGGCGCCGGTATCACAAAACATATCCACATGCACATCGTGCCCAGGTGGACAGGAGATACAAACTTCACTTCTACCGTAGGTGACTTCAGAGTAATTCCTCAAAGTATTGAGGACACTTACAAGCGCCTCGCAGATGCGGCAAGGAAGAATCCGGTCGAGCTGCCGAACAGCCAGTCTCTCAAATAGCACAATCTCCCGGGCGACGACCGGAAATGGAAGATCTGAATAACAACCATACACGGGACGCGGGCGAGGCTGGAACCAGTCGCCGTGCCATGATTCGCAACATCGTTCTGTCGGTGTGCTTGAGCGTTGCGACATTCATTATCGTGATCCTGATTACGTACGAACCCGGTGCGCTACGATCGATCGCCGATTCGTTTCATCCCTTCGTGCTGTTACTGGCGGCAGGAACTGTTTTTTTACGCATCGCGATCGGTGCATTTCGATTACGCTACATTTCTCACCGAACCATTCGCTTCCGGACCGCAGTACGCGGCCAGATTGCCTGGGACTTTTTTTCCAGTGTGACGCCGTCGGTCATAGGTGGAGGTCCACTCGCAGCACTTTATATCTCGAAGAATCAGAAGATTCCGGTCGGTATTGCGACGGCGTGTCTTTTATACGCAATGTTCCTCGACCAGCTCTTTTTTGCGCTCACCGTCCCGGCGTTGTTCGTGGCTTCGCTGTACCTGCCTGTCTTTCCGAAGAGTATCGGAGCAATCGGTGCGGCGACGCTCGCTACGTACTTTACTGCCATCCTCATCTGGGTTATGGCATTCGGGTATCTAACACTCGTCCGACCCGATCTTTTCGCCCGACTGACACGGTGGGTATTTCGTTTCAAACTGCTGTCCCGGTTCAAGTCTAAAATCGATTCGGCACTCGACGAACTGCAAGGACGAGCGGAGATAATCCGCAAGGAGAAATGGCCATTTTTCGTAAATGGATTTGCGATAACAATTCTCACCTGGGCGGCCAGATATCTATTGATCGTGCTTGTGATTGTGAGCGTCTTCCCGCAGGTAGACGTCCTCATGGTTGTTATTCGTAATGCCATGATGACGCTGGGCTCACTGATTCTCCCTACTCCCGGCGGCTCGGGCGGAATCGAAGGACTGTATGCAATATTCATCGGGTCGCTCATACCGAAAGCAACCGTGGCACCGACACTGATTGCGTGGCGGTTCCTCGGCTACTATATGTTTATTCTGATGGGTGCGTACATAACATTGCACCAGGTTCAGAAGCTTTTTGACGACCGTGTGTCTGTTGCTGACGAAGACAGGGAGGATGAATTCGAGACAGAATCGGTGAACGACGGATCGGCAAGTACAAGCTTATGAGTGCAGCACCGACAGATTCCCTGGCAGAGCGACTTCAACGTTTCGACTTTCGGTCCGTGCACCCGAATGCACGGTTTGGTACCGCAAGTGACCGTTACGCCGGTTGGATTGGCCAGATCTATCCCGAGCACTACCGAAACGAAATTCGGAAAAGGAAGCGCAAACTTGCCGGCAAAACTTTTGAAGAGCAGTCATTACCGATTGCATCGGTCGAGGCATTCTTTGAACATTACGATGTTCTCGAACTTGACTTCACGTTCTACCGGCCGCTTGTGGAAGGCGGCAAGCCGACGAACAATTTCTTTGTGTTGCAGGAGTATGCAAACAACGCTCCTGATTCTGCCATCTTCTATCTTAAGGCTCCTCAGACTACGTTCGCACGATCCTTCCGCCGGTCCAGGGAGGGCAAAACGTTCTATGAGCCCAACGGCGCATTTCTGAATCCCGATCTGTTCGTTGAACAGTTTCATCAACCTGCCCGGCAAATACTCGGGCAGCGCCTCGGCGGGTTTATCTTCGAGCAATCTTACGCACGTGTTGCCGAGTCACCAACCCCGGAGGAGAACATTGATGAGCTGGATGTTTTCTTCAATGCGATTCCCAGAGATGTTCAGCATCACCTCGAGCTACGGTCGCCGCATCTCCTTACTCCGGACTACTTTGCGTGGCTGGAAACGTGCGGCCTCGGATTCGTATTCAGCCATTGGACGTGGTTGCCGCCGCTGCGCAAACAATGGAAGATGTGCGGTGGTGTCTTCACTGCAGACGACAATCGTTTTGCTGTACGGCTATTGACACCACTCAAGATGCCATACGCTCAGGCGTATGCGAAAACGTTTCCTTTCGATAAACCAGTCGAAGAAATAGCTGGATCGCCGGGAGCCGCCTATATGGTTAATGACACGGCTGCGCTAATCTACCAGGCCGAGAAGGCCGGAAAAATGGCAAACATTTTCATCAATAATCGAGCGTGGGGAAACGGGCCTTCCCTGGCACAGGCACTGGGCGAACGTATCAGACAGGAAGAGGAACGGCGAGCCGGTCGTGAGACCAACGAATGAATCAGGATCTGCCGTAATCATCTTCCAGACGAATGATATCGTCTTCAAGGCAAACTCCGAGCTGAGTCTCAATGATGATCATGTTCTCGTCACCATGGTTTCGGATTCGATGAACACCGTGCAGTGGAATAAAGACGGCATCACCCACTGAAATCTCTTTGTCTTCCGAATCGAGTGTAAAAATGCCTTTGCCGGCAGCAACCACCCAGTGCTCCTCGCGCTGCTCGTGTTTCTGCAATGAGAGTCGTTGTCCCGGATGGACTATTATTCGTTTTACCCGATAGCCGGGCTCGTTGAGATATTCCTCCCACCTGCCCCAGGGGCGATCGTCAGAGTCGAGCATAGTTCGCAAAAATGACTTGTTGAAATTCTTTCTGGAGGAATCGACCAATTGTAAGATTCCTACAACCCGCTAGTGGATACTGCGGTCCTGTTGCCAACTTCCACCTCGCTTTCTGGATCCTTCCCAATTAGCCGGACGACCATTATCACGAGTCCGACACCGACCAGCAGAGAAATCCACCACGGCAGCCCGAATCCGGTTGGTATGGTACCTATGATGATGGCAGTCAAGCCGGCAAACATGGCATACGGAAGCTGTGTCCTGACGTGCTCAATGTGGTCGCATCCGGATGCAAGCGATGACAGAATCGTTGTGTCCGAGATTGGCGAACAATGATCTCCCCAGACCGAGCCAGCGAGTATGCACGAAATCGATGAATACAGGATGTGGTAGTTGGAAGCGTCAGCCATCCCGTTGGCACTCAGAACGGCCCAGGTTAGCGGAACTACCAGCGGCATCAGGATACCCATCGTGCCCCATGAGCTACCGGTAGCAAAAGCTGTCGCGGCAGCAAGGACAAACACGATAGCCGGCAGCAGCCCGGGCGCTATGGCGTCCCCGAGAACTGACACGAGGTAGGTTGCCGTATTCAATACTGCCGTGAGGTCTGACAGAGCCCATGCCAGGACCAGGATGATCATCGCAAAAAGCATTGATTTCAGTCCGCCAAACCATGCCTCAACAGTCTGTTCTACTGTGAGAATCCGCTGACCAATCGACAATGCAGCGCCGACAAGCACAGATGCAAGAGAGGCCCACATCAGAGACTTATAGGAATCCGAGCTTCCGATGATCTCTCTCACTGAGTCGCCTTCTCCGGTGATAAACAATCCGAACAGGACGCCGAATACAAGAACCAGTACCGGCAGCACAGCATTGATCGCCCGGGTTGGCTTGTTCTCGTCCGGAATGGTTGCCGGATCCTGACTATCGGCGATCGAAGTATCGCCCTCCCCAACCGTATGTCCTGCCGATAGGGCCATCCGTTCAGCTTTCAGCATCGGACCATAATCCTTGCCGAACAACGAAACGGCAAACACCATCGCAATCGTAAACAGTGGATAAAAGGAATACAAAATCGAATTCAGGAATATCCCGTATGGTGACGCTGTGATCTCGGGGATCTGATCAATTGCGGTACCGATCAGTCCAACCTCGTATCCTATCCATGTTGTCACAAAGGCGAGGCATGCGATCGGTGCTGCGGTTGAGTCAACTATATAGGCCAGTTTCTCACGTGAGATTTTCAGGCGATCGGTAACAGGACGCATGGTGTTGCCCACTACAAGCGTATTCGCGTAGTCGTCAAAGAACACGGCAATGCCGAGTATGGCAGTGACGAGCTGGCCCCGCTTGCGCGATGTCGCCCATGTGACGACGAGATTAACGACGCCTTTCATGCCACCATTTCGCGTAACGATACCGACCATCCCTCCTATCATTAACGAAAAGAGAATGATTGATACGCGATCTCCGTCTACCATTGCACCGCGGACATAC
>JABDKO010000087.1 GCA_013002165.1 Rhodothermales bacterium
ACGTCTTGTTGAGCCGATTCCAATGCGCTGTAGGCATTGCGCATAGCCCCGGTGATTTCAGCCATGTTTAGTTCGATAGCACCTGAACCCGACAGCTGAGGACCAGCGGCTGTAATCGAGCCAGCCAATGCCACGCGGGTAGCGGGTGTAACGAAAGCACCAATCACTGCCATTCCTCGTGCGCTGATTTCCAGCGTCACATTCTCCAACGCAACACCAAAGACATCCATATTGCCAGTCAAACGCAACAGCATGTCATCAGGGTTGGCCCAGGTCACCTGCCCAAACACAGATATATCACTATTCACCTGGATGTCCGGTGAGATTTGCATGCGGGTCATACCGCTGACTTCCACACCGTTTACATCGATAACCATCTTTGCCGATGTCATGGACAGATCCTGCAGGTTCAAACCAATCCAGCTACCCAGTGTTTGAGCACCAATGCTGGTTTCTCCTTCAATGGTCAACAGCGTGTTCTGAATGTCATCACCCACATACCCGACTACACGTGCATCCATGGATGGCATCATGGGCAGGTAATCTTCGAGAAATGCAGTGTCAGGTTTCAGTTGCCCATTGACGAACGTTTTCTGTTCTTCGGCCACTATCTTGTAAGCTGCAGTGGCATTGCCCAATTCAATATCAAAGTCAATAAAATCCGGCAATCCTGGTATGCCCAGCGATACATTACCGTTACCCCCTTGTGCGACACCGTACTCACCTATGTAAGTAATGACATCTCCATCCAGTGTCAGGAAACTCGTCATCGGGATTGCGCCGCGCATGTAGATCTGCCCAGAGAATTCAGCCACATCGAACGGCATCACTCCCTTGGTTGCAGCATTGAATGGAATCCAGCCGTTGTAGGAAAAACCGATTGCATCAATTAAATCGAAAGCACTCTGCTGCTTGTCTGATTCAGAATCTGATGGATCATCCTGTTTGCGTCGATCAGCATCAGGAAACTGACTGCCAGCCAATATCGTCGGACTATCCGGCACGTTCTGCTGAACATAGTCTCCATCGGTATTGCTCTCGTAATATACCTGCGTGTTGTCCAGAAAATTCTGTTCAAGCAATACCCCGGTCTCCGGGTCCAGGGTAAAGGCCATCACGACATGTTCATCGTTTTCATCCCGTATTTCATACACCAGCAAGCCATCCTCAGTAGTGTCTTCCTTCTTTTTCAGTTTGTTCATATCAATCCCACCTGTCCTGGAGTAGGCCAGGTAGAAGTAGGGGTCAAAGATATCCAGTACTGCAGTCGCTTTTAACGATCCGGGGATACTGAACACAACCTCGTTGAGTACTTCCATGCCCTCACCGAAATCCAGACTGAATGACACTCCCGCATTTAGATGAAACAACAGATAGGGTTTGTTCATGTCACGTAGGGTGCCACCTTCGCTGTAGCCATCGTTGATTGGCAATGGCTCACCGACGAGATCAGGCAACGTACTGCCATTAACCAGCCCGATCACTGCGCGGGGTATCTCCGTGAAATCCGCATCCTGCAATAGCGGCATGCGATCCAATGGTACTTCGGTCTCGCCGTATATTTCGGGCGCATCACCGAGCTTGACGGTAATGGATGAGTCCTGTAACGGAATTCGGGTAATATCCGTAACCAGATAGACGTCACCATTGATGGTAAACTCTTCATATCCGGATTCATTCATGGCTCCCACGTTGGTCTCCAGCGTTAGACCCGGCAACAGGACGATCCGACAAGTTGCACTTGCGTGCCCACCGTCACAGTCAACATTTGCATGTGCAGTGCTGATACCGCCCAAGGTGGATAATGCAGCTAACAGCATAGTCGCAGTACCTAACAAAGTGCTGCGTCCGCTATGTGAATCAACGCACACCAACAATTCGTCGACAGTTGACTGCCCGAATCTCGATCCGTAAGCCGACAGACTTCCTTGAAGAAACATGAATATCCACTCCTGAAATAGTGAGGCGCCGACAAACTCCAATAGCTGTCAGTCACTAAACTATTATCGGAAGGCTTAGGATCGGATCGGAACTGGAAGTACCTGGCTGCGTGTGATTATTACCTGAAGTACATCACCTTGATTGGATACTCATCTAGCGGTGAGAGCGGAGATGTTGTTGAGAACACTTTGCAGACACATGCCGACCGGCGAAGTAGTTGTTTTGATCATTAACATCATGACTGACAGCTTTGAACAGAACATCTGGTGACAGGATATGACCAATCAGATTAAACTGTGTATCGCGAATGCGAATCGTCCGTTTAGCCTAGGTTAAAGCAACTAAACCGCCAGACAATAGGGTGAGCGCGCAGATCGCGTTTCAGGCAGGGTGAAATTGACGAGAAGCCGGGAGCTTGAAGATGATCATGGCCGACAGAACAACAAACAGGGCCGATACCCACAGACACATCTCCAGACTGTAGCGCTGGAAAAGCCAACCGGACAGTACCGTACCCAGTAGTCTGCCCAGGGCATTCGCCATGTAGTAAAAACCCACATCCAGTGACACGCCGTCGCGGTTCGCATGACTCAGGATGAGGAAGCTGTGAAGGGACGAGTTGATGGCAAACACCGCCCCGAAGGCCAGTAGGCCGATTACCAGTGAGGCCTGGATGTGGTACTGGGCGCTCAGAGCCAGCGCAATACCAGCAGGAATGAATGCCAGCAGTGTCGCCCAGGCAAAGGCGGCTCGCCCACCCGGTTGTCTCTCGTCCGAATTCCCCGTCAACCGCGGAGCCAACGCCTGCACGACACCGTAGCCGATGACCCAGAGAGCAAGAAAACCGCCGATGTTCCAGTGGTCCCAATCGAGGTTGGCCGACAAATAAACCGGCAAGGCCACGACAAACCAGACATCTCTGGCGCCGAACAGGAACAGTCGGGCGGCAGACAGGGTGTTGATGGCTCGACTCTTGGAGAAGATCGCGGTAAACGGCGTCTTCTCCCTGGCCTTGCCCAGATCCTTACCCAAGGCAAACAGGCTGAAGACCCACACCAGACTCAACATCACTGCCATCAGCAGCATGGCACCGCGAAAACCGACCAGCGAAAGCAGGGCACCGCCGAGAAAGAACCCCACGCCCTTGAGTGTATTTTTCGATCCGGTCAACACTGCCACCCAGGTGAACAGGCGGCTCTGCCGGGAATCTGATACCAGTAACTTGATTGAGCTCTTCGCGCTCATCTTGTTCAAGTCCTTGGCTATACCGGAGAGCGCCTGGGCAGCCATCACCCAGGGCACACTCAATGCACTGGGTGGCACCAGTAACATCGCCAATGCCACGATCTGTAGCGCCAGGCCGATGTTCATCGTACGGTTCAGACCAAGCCTGGCCCCCAGCCATCCGCCAACCAGGTTGGTGATGACACCAAACACCTCGTAGAACAGGAACAGCAAGGCAATTTGCAGCGGCGAGTAGCCCAGCGTATGAAAATGCAGGACTACCAACATGCGCAATGCGCCGTCAGTGAGAGTGAATGTCCAGTAGTTGCCGGTAACGATCGCGTACTGCTTGATGCTATCGGGCAGGTGAAACCAGGCTGGCATGCGTAGACGTATTCCGTTTCAGCGCTGATCGAGTGTCGCGACCAGCCGTGCAAGTTCAACGGTTCGATTAGCGTAACCAAACTCATTGTCATACCAGGCGTAGATCTTGACGTGCGTGTGATTGACGACCATCGTTGACAACGCATCGATGATGCTGGAGCGCGGATCGCTCTTGTAGTCAACCGAGACCAGTGGGCGCTCCTCAAATCCAAGAATACCCGACAACTCGTTGTTGGCCGCTTCCTTGAGTAGTCGATTGACTTCCTCCACGCTGGTGTTGCGACTGGCATCGAATACGAAGTCAGTCAGCGAGGCGTTTGCCAGTGGCACTCGAATCGCATGCCCATTCAATCGCCCGGTCAGTTCAGGAAAGATCTGTGTGATGGCCGTTGCCGAGCCCGTGGTAGTAGGGATCAGACTCATGCCGCAGGCCCTTGCACGGCGCAGGTCCTTGTGGGGTGCATCCAGGATGGTCTGCGTATTGGTCAGGTCATGAATGGTTGTGATCGATCCCTGCTTGATACCAATGTGTTCATGGAGCACCTTGACCACGGGTGCCAGACTGTTGGTCGTGCAGGATGATGCGGTCACGATACGGTGCCTGCTCGGATCATAGGCGTCATGATTGACGCCCATTACGACATTCAGCACTGCAGCCTCCTTGACCGGTGCCGTGACCACCACACGCTTCACACCCTGATCCAGAAACCCCTGCAGCTGATCGCTTGTGCGCATCGTCCCGGAGGCTTCGATCACGACATCGCAGTCGGCCCAGTCAGACTCCGACAAGGCGATGTTGCGTGTACAGTTTGTCGTGATGCCATTGATGATCAGGTGTTCGCCTTTACCAACCGCAGACCGATCCCATATCCCG
Organism: Rhodothermales bacterium; assembly: GCA_013002165.1. GTDB lineage: Bacteria > Bacteroidota > Rhodothermia > Rhodothermales > JABDKH01 > JABDKO01. The sequence goes on from JABDKO010000087.1 coordinate 4,424, forward strand.
TGGACAGAGTCAAAATTCAGCAGGTGAGCCAATGTGTGCGCATCCGCGCCCGGGTCATTGATGCGTACCAATTCGATGTCTTTCGAGGCGCTGGCAACTCGAAAGGCGAGCCGGCCGATTCTGCCGAATCCGTTGATACCTAGTTTTATCGTCATGATCGTGTTAGTCCATTTTTCAGTAGAATACGTCCGCGCGGATGAACGATCTCGCTGCGAGAGAACCCAACCGTTCCGTGTAACTATATACGCCTAGCCATATACAAATGCAAATGACAGTTGTATGATATTCGTATAGTCAAATGGAACGACGGCGCATGGTGGCCCGGAGTTGCTACGGTGAAATGAGTGATCACAGTACCCTGCATAGCGCTTGATCTGCGGGAATTCGATCAATGACGCCCGTGACGTTGTTCAAGTGTCTTTCTGACGAGACACGATTGTTGTGCCTGTTACTCATCCGTCAGGAAGAAGAGATGTGTGTGTGTG
>JABDKO010000122.1 GCA_013002165.1 Rhodothermales bacterium
TCAGCAATGGCCGGGACGCTCGCCGTGCCCACATCGATACCATCAATCAGTCTCCTTGTGTCCAGCAACCAGCCGTTGCCCGCATCGCTGCTGAAGCGGTACAGTGTATTTTCGTCATCAACTGTAGAATTACTCAGAACGCCGGCTACGATGTCATTGAAGCCGTCGCCATCCAGATCGCCAACTGCCGGGACGTTGAATCCTCTCGTCAGAAATGGCCCTTCGTTGAGAGTGGTAAGAGTATCGGCTGTCCGAACAAGCTCAACGTCCGCGCATGTGTCAGACGCATTTATAAATGTGATCAGGCTGAGTTCGAAAAAATCACCCCATAGCAAATCGCTGATACCATCTGCGTCGAGGTCATCAACTATCAGCGCATTCGCGCCATGCCTGTCGGACTTGCCGGACTCCCCGACCACGAGAATGTCCTGATAGTTTTGTTCTACGAAGTTGAAGACGGGAAGACCAGAGTCAAATCCGGATTGCTCAAAGTGGGTAATCGTCCCGTCGTTTAAGCCGAGCAGAAGATCCAGATTCTCATCACAGTCTATGTCAACTATTGCGGGAATGTTCGGTAGCTCGGTCGTGACAACAGTTCCGTCTGAAGATCGCAGAGTGTCGGCCCGCAAGATAAAATCCGTTGTTTGAGGAGAGCCGATATTTTCGTAGTACCTGATGGCATTAAAAGTCTGGTTGCCAAGCACGTCGTAGTCTCCGTCACTGTCGACATCCACGAATCGAAACCAGGCTCCAATGGAAAGATCGTTCCATCTTCGAGACCGCAGGACGAACGCGGGTGATTGTGCCGAACCGGTATTCTCATAGTATTGCAGATCATTTGAAGTCTCCTGGATAAACAGATCCAGATCTCCATCACCGTCTATATCGACGAGCTGTGGAACGGGATTGTTAAATCCTCCGAAGAATGGGATTGCGTAGTCTGTCCCGGCGGTCGACACGACTGACAGCGCAAGCGGATTTTCTGTAAACGATGCAATCTGACCAGCAGAAGCTGATGCAAATCCCAACGTGATCAGGCAGCTAAAGAGAACTGTCGCCCGTCTTTTTGTTTTTACAAGTAGCAAGCTCAGATTCCCAGTCCTACTGCAAATGATCCGACTTCCAGGACTTTGATAATCTCGTTGCTTGATATGTCAATGACGCTGACCGTGCCTGGATTGCCGCCATCACCGAAATCGTGTCGTGCCTCATACGCGCCATCCGCATTGCGACTCGAGATATAGATGTAGTTTCCATCCTTTGACGCGGCGCTACCGTGTGGCTGACTCAGGCCGGGTCCTGATATAACTTCCCTGACGACCAGAGCATCAACAAATATTACTGTCACCGTATCGTCATCCTTGTTCGGTACATAGACGAACTGGCCGTCACGTGTGAAAACAGGATGCCACGGTGCAGCTCCGACGTCGATAAGGTCCACCTGCGCGGGTAATGACGGGTCGGTCACGTCAAACACGATCACCTGGTTGGTCAGTTGTCCGGATGAGACCATGACTGAGGAAAACGGGGACGCTGCATGTTGGACTATCGAGTGTGAAGCGCCACCTATTGATGTGAATCGAACGGAGAGGTCCGCCACAGCCATTCGAATCAGCTCGTTTTCGGCGAGACTGGCTGAAAATACATGCGAGCCATCGCCACTCACGGCAATAGCATGCGGCCTTGCAAAGAACACGTCCACAGGATCGACTTCCATTGTCGTTCGGCTCGCGACGCCGATGCTGCGCGGAGGGGACTGAGCAGAAAGAGAGCGGCCTACGAAAAGCAGATTCTCAGTCGGGTGGACGGCTAGCATCCCCGGCGTCTCGAACGAAAACTGACCCACGAGCATGTTTTCCCTATCAAACTTCGCGACGGTATTGTCACCGATAAGCGAGACATACCAGAACGAGCCATCGGGTTCAACAGCAATGTGATGCGGTTTCGATCCCGAGGTGAATCCGTGTTCCGTAAGATTGACAAGAGAGATGACGACGTTAGACTCGGTATCAATAATTGAAACGGTCGCGTCATTCTGATTTGCGACATACAAAAGCTCTGTCGCGTCCTCATAGGGTACACGGCCACTATTGTCTTGTGCACCTTCGTTGATCCATCTTTTGAGAAAATCAACTTCCGTCTGAGACAGTGAGTCTGCTCCAACCGTTGTTAGGTGAGATCCACCAGCGAGGTCGGTAACCATCCGGATCATGAGGCTCTTGCTCGAACGGTACGGAAGCAATACACCGCCGAAGTCTGAGCCAAGTACCAGGTTCTCCCATGAATCCGTTCGCAGGCCTGCTTCAGCTACCGACGCGCCGTGACATGCAGAGCACTTCTGATCCAGAAGCGGCTGTACATGCTTATTGTATTCGATGTCCGTAATGGTTGCAAGGTCAACATCATCCAGCGTATTTGCCAGTTCGCACCCGCTGAAAATTGCGGCAACAACGAGTATTGGTACTATAAATCGTTTTTCCATGTAAAGCTATTTTACAACAGCGACTGCTGTAGTTGAATCAAAGTCATTTCCTACAACACGGACAAAGTACGTGCCGGCGGCGAGGTCGGTAGCATCGATCTGAAACGTGTGTCTGGTGTCCGGTTCCAGAATGGTATCTGACAGTCTTGCACGTTCTCGACCCGTTGCGTCATACACAACCACTATTACGCGTTGCTCATTACGAATTACAAGGGCAATTCGGGACACCGTACTGGTGGGATTGGGAAACGCAGCGAAGAGTTCGTGCGAACCGCTGACAGGGACAAAAACGGAGATCGTGTCGCTAAAATACTCGTCGCCTGATTCGGTTCTTATGAGGAGTCGGAAAACCTGGGGGCCTGGTTCTGTCCGTCCAATTTCTGCTTCATAGGCTGTTTCGTCGATTGTTGTCCCGGACCCTGCAACAGTTGCGAGTGTTCGAAACGTCCCGCCGGGAATCTGCTGCTGCACATCGTAAGACGCAATATCGACTTCGCGCAAAGTCGTCCATGAAATGGTGATTTGCTCGTCATCATCGAGCGATGCCTCAAATACGGTAAGGGCTGCGGGAAGAAGTGGAACCGTCGGCCGAACGATGTACAGTCCTTCGCCCATACTTGTGACGGGGATATTGCCGCTCGTGAAATACGGGTAGTTGCTCCAGCTGCCGGCGAACGACGGACCATCGCTGGACGGGTAGGTATCGAAATACGCAATCTCCTCCGGATTCGTTATGTCGCGAATGTCCAGGATTCGGAGACCCGACGTATAGTTGGATTGAAAAACGAAATTACCCCGGACGTAGAGATTATGATCTATAGACCGGTTAGGTCCGGTAAGAATCGTGATAATCTCTGGTGAGTCCAGATCTGTCAGGTCCCAGAAATAGGTTGTCGTATTACTGCCGTTATTCAGCTCGTCGAGTTCGTCGTTCTGAATGAAATAGCGTTGATCACCTGTGAGCCACCCCTGGTGCACGTACCCCGAACCCGGATACCCGGCCCGAAAAACAGTAACCGGATCGGTCTTGTCGGTAACATCGACTATCGTAATTGTGTCGGTATTGGAGGCAAAGCAAAGCTCCTGTCCGAGATAGTCAGCATCCGGACCTGAGTATGCTACACATTGTGCGTCGTGAGTGTATCCGTCTTCTGAATAACACCCTGCGAATTGGGGGTCGAGCGGCTGCGAAATGTCGACCATGTGCAGACCTCCGGCACATTCTCCTGATCCGACGATGTACGCGTAGCCGGACTTCTCATTTATGGCAATGTTGTGAGCGCTTTGTACACGGCGATAGACGAAATCAGCTGAAAACTGTACCGGTGTCTGTCCGGGATCTCGTAATCTGGTCAGATCGAAAATTTGCATGCCGTGAGAACTCGCACCATCAGCGACTATGAAAGCATGATTTTTATAGACCTTGATGTCACGCCATGTAGATGAGACTGACTGCGTTCCAAGATTCCCGACAAACCTCGGATTGAGCGGCTGAGACATATCAATGAATGAGGTGCCGCTTGTCCGCCCAACAAGCGCATATTCGACACCGGTTTGCGGGTCCGTCCATCCCCAGATATCATTCATATTTCCACCACCGATCTCAGCCCGGGGCATGAATGACTGAAGGTTAATACCGCTGCATGGATAGTCGCCTGCAGAGCCATTCTCACAAACCTGCTGGGCAGATGCAATCAGTACCGGAAATGCCAGCAGTACGACGGTCGCAACTTTTCGCTTCAAGGGGATTTGCTTGTGCCTTGTTCATCTTTTGGGATGAAGGTCATACAACCGTGCGGCAGCTCGGTTCTCATTCAACCGACAGCGGAACGGTACTTGAAAGCGTACGGTAGCTTTTGTTTCGACTGTAGCCTGAGTTTAGTAGTAACAAGGACGCAAAAAGGATACCGGTAGTGGTATCCTTTTTACGCCGCAGTTTGCTTTAGCTATGATGTCACGGATCCTGGTTGTTGCTACCTGGATTGTCCCTCCTGCGCCAGATTTAGACCCGCCAGAGATGGCTCATTGTTTGGAAATTTTTGCAGTGCCTCGCGAAATGTTTTTTCCGCTCCGGACAAGTCATTGTGTGCCAACTGCATTGCTCCAAGGTCGTGCCTGACGGGGACTGACCACTCGGGAGGTTCTCCATACAGCAAACCATCCTCCAACAGAACACCTTTTCGCATATGCTGGATTGCAGCCTCCTGTTGACCCGACGCGGATGCGATCCATCCTGCGAGAACCTGCTCCGCAATCGCAATAATCTGATCCGCTGTATTCGGCTCAATGGTAACGCCCACAAATTTTCCAGTCGTTCGTGCTTCCTCAAGGAAGCCTAATTCCACTTGGGCAGCTGGCAGGTCTCCTGTGGCCGCGAGAGCTCGGCCGCGTGCATAGTGCCAGATCAGATTGGCATATTCCAGCGTTTCATCAGGTTGATCGTAGTTAAGAATCTCATCCCACCGGTTGCAACCAACAAGCATCTGCACCGGGCGGGTATAATAGTGCTGCAGGAATTCGAAGCCCGGCTGCCCAATCACTTCCTGCGGAATAACATTGCGAACGTTGTTCGCAGCCTCAACAGCAAGGTCGCAGTCGCCAATCATGCTGGCGGCAAAGGCCATGAAGTCATAGTTATGAGGATAGTATCCGGCGGTGTACACTCCCACACCTGGCCGCCGATCCTGGATATACGTCTCATCCGCATGTACGGCATGCTGGTTTGCCCGGATGGCATCATCATACCGACCAACTCGGATGTAGATATGACCCGGCATATGGACAATATGCCCCGCTCCGGGCATCAAGGCCGCCAAACGTTCTGCGCACTCGACAGCCATTTCCGGAAAATACTTTTCCACCCCATGAATGTAGAAGTGGCAGGCGCCCGGGTGATTCGGATTAGACTCCATGGCAAACCGCAGGGAACCAAGTGCCTTCTCGAACTCAGGCTTGGGTGTCTGATCCTTGTTCCAGTAATCCCACGGCATCGTCGTCATAACCGCCTCCGCATGCAGCACGGCTACCTCGACATTGTCAGGATAATCCATTCTGACCCGGTGCATTGACGTTGCATATGACTCGTCCAGGTCAGACCTTTCGTCTGCGTCGGTGCGACGATATCGCTCTTGCAGTGCACCAATGAGCTGCTGTTCCAGTGGGCTGGATTTATCCTTGAGACTACTGGCGACCTCGATAGCTACAGATGCAGCCTGAGCTCCATCTTGGTCCATCGGCATGTTGATGTTGGGACCGTACGCCAGTGCCTCGCCCCAGTAACACATAGCACACGAAGGATCGAGGCGTTGAGCCTCAGCAAAAGACTTGATTGCCTCGGCGTGATTGAAACCATAATAAAGGCGTAAGCCCTGATCGAAGAATTCCTGCGCTCTCGCGTTTGTTGTCGTGATAGAAAAATGATGATCACCAAGGTTATTTAATAGTGAGTAACTACCCGCTTTTTCGCGTTCATCATGTTCGTGTTTATGATCTTGCCCGATGCCTGCTCGCGGTGCTCCCAGTGCTATGAATATCACCAGAGCAATCAGGACGGGCCGATTTGTTGCGCGTTGTGACATTTTTTCTCGAATTTGTAGTTGTAGTGACGGATCAGTATAAATATCCACAATGGTTTATTGGAAGTCTACGGTTGTTGTCCAAGACACTCGGGTTGCCTTCGAATCAGACTTTGTATTCTCCCATCATGATATATTTACCAGATGCCCATGTACGACCTCGCCGATAAAACCATCTTCATTACGGGCGCTACGGCGGGGATTGGGCGAGCCTGTGCCCAGGCTGCTGCTGCTGCCGGGGCTCGACTTATCATTTGTGGACGACGATCCGGAATGCTTGTTACACTCCGTGATGATCTCGTATCGACCCGGGGAGTTGATTGCCACGCAATGACGCTTGACGTCCGGAACGCGAGCGACGTAGCAGAAGCCATATCATCTCTTCCGTCGAATTTTGCCAACATCGACATTCTCGTAAATAACGCCGGGCTGGCATCCGGGTATGGCCCGCTTCATGAGCTTGATCCGGACGATGTCGAGGTAATGATCGACACCAACGTCAAGGGGCTCCTGTACGTGACACGCGCCGTAGTTACAGGAATGGTCGAGCGTAACAGTGGCCACATCATCAACATTGGCTCGATTGCAGGACACGATGTGTACCCGGGTGCTTCAGTATATTGTGCCACCAAGTTTGCCGTAACTGCTATTACCGATGGATTGAAGCTTGACCTCCATGGAACAAACATCAGAGTTTCCACCGTGGATCCGGGGCTGGTTGAGACTGACTTCAGCAAAGTCAGATTCCATGGAGATATGGACCGGGCCAATGCGGTCTACGCGAAGACCGTACCGCTGGTGGCAGAGGATGTTGCAGATGCTGTACTTTATGTAGCAACCCGCCCACCTCACGTTGATGTTCGCACCTTGATTCTTACGTCGGTCAAGCAGTCTTCAGTGACGATGGTTGATCGGTCGGGTCGAGATCTTTAAGAGTGTATACATGGTTTCCCAGTCTAGTTACTCAATTCTGATTCTGGCTGCCTGCCTCGGCCTCGCGGCATGCGGGACGCCGCAAATTGTCATCGATCAGCGCGAGACAATAGATTCTCTAAACGTGGCGTATGCCAGTTTACAGGATTCACTCGCCTTCTATGAGTCCATCGACTCGGGTAGTTACTACAGGGAGCTCCGTGTGCGTGACATGCGAATCAATGAATTGGAGTACCAACTGGGTACAGCGGCTGACGGTACTGTTCTGGCTTCTGAATTGGTTGACGACCTGTTTCAGCCCGCCAGTGCAGATCTCCTCGAATCTGGTAAAGCCCGACTTGATTCACTGGCTCGGATATTCGACGACCTTCCAGATAAACAGCACGTCAGGATTCAGGCGCACGCGGATAACATCCCCCCTGGACCTACACTTCGTGATCGATATCCTTCAAACTGGGAACTCTCTGCTGCAAGAGCGTCGGCCATAGCCCGATACCTGATCGACGCCGGAGTCGTTTCAACGGCCGAGCGTCTGGAGGTTGTATCGCTGGGCGATACTCAACCTCTCTTTACCAATCAGACACCGGAAGGTCGAAAACGTAACCGCCGAGTTGACTTCGTTCTACCCGGTTTCTGCAAAGGTTGTTGATAACTGATTCTGAGGTGTTTCGTACCTTGTGCAACCAGTTAAGTCCATCTATTGTCAACCTCTAAACACAATCTGATATGCCGACGCCGCACTATCGACGCATTCGTGAGTTCATGCAGAAAGCGGGACAGGAAACGCCTGCCAGTGTCACTGTTCCAGATGAAGAAACTCGGCTTTTGCGAGCCAAGCTTATCGTCGAAGAAGCCATGGAGACGGTTCGCGCTCTCGGCGTCAATGTTGAGCTGGGCGAGTCGGGATTCAGTGTTTCTGAAAAAGGCGTCGACCTGAATTTTGTCGCTGAAGGAGATGTCGACCTCGAAGAAGTCGTCGACGGTTGTGCTGATATTTCTGTTGTTACCATGGGCACACTCATTGCGTTTGGTGTCGATGACGAACCCGTCCTGGAAGAAGTCGATGCTGCGAATCTGCGCAAGTTTGCACCGGGATCGTATCGAAGAGATGACGGTAAGTGGATGAAACCTCCCAACTGGACACCTCCAAACATTCGCAGTGCGATGAAAGCCGGCTCTGTTAAGGCCTGAACAGTGCGACACAATATTTTCGTCATGCTAAATAGACTGAGTGCGACTGTTCTGGTCGCGATTTTAGCGGTCGTAGTCGCCGCATGCAGTGGAGATCCCACTGGCCCTAACAATGTTAAGACTCAATACGAAGTCCGATATGCCGTCAACGGTACTTGTACCGGTTCGATGCTTAACGGAAATCAGATATCGATAGCATACACGATCGATGCTGGTGCTACGACAGGTATTATTACGACGATTCCGTTTTCTACTACCGTCACGATAAATACCCAGGGTCCGATCACAGCTGTGGCCATCGCTGCGGATTGTCCGGGTGGGGGTACTACAGATAACACTATCACGGCTGAGGTCTACGTCGACAACAACCTTCGTGATTCTCAGTCGGCTACAGGATCCAACTCTCTACTTGTCACTGCTGCTACCGTGATAAATACGACGGACTCCCAGATCTAGATTTGTCCTCCTATGAACCGTTATTTCTCTACTCTGGTCATTGCTACAATCTCATTGACTCTCGCTTCGTGCGACAGCTCCGGACCAGACAACGCCGGTGGAAACACCTTCTCGGTCCGGTACGAAGCAACGGGTACTTGCGACGGTATAATTGGTGCTAATATGGTCAGCGTAGGGTATACCGTAGATGGGGGCGGATCGGAAGGCAAAACAGTAGCAACCCCGTGGTCCGAGACGTTCAGCATCGATTCATCGACCGTCGTCGGTGGTGTCGGCCTCACAGCGATCTGCATCGGCTCGGGAGCGGTTGCGAACACGGTGACCGTCGAAATATTTGTAGATGGCGTGTCCAAAGCGACTGCCACCGAAACGAGTACGGGCACCATCACAATTAATGCAAATGCAGCACTAAACTGAGCGTTCGCGTCGGCCGATGAACCCCATCATGCGCCCCGTCTTTCCAGCATGTGCCCGGTGCGAAAAGAATCGAGTAGAGTCGCGAAAGGTGCAGCTATCCGATAGCTCAATTCTGTCCGCCTGCAGTCCCTCGTCTTTCAGACACGCAAGAATATATGCCTTAAGATCGATGTGTGGTTTGATACCGCTACGATCCACATATTTATCAGGAAACTGTTGAGCGACCTCCTCACCCACCTCGAAGTGATCATTGGAAATGCACGGTCCTACGTAGGCTCTGATAGTCGCGGTGTCCGCTCCCAGACTTTCCATCTTCCGAATTGTACTACCGACAATTCCGCCTGCAGCTCCACGCCACCCGGCGTGACATGCACCGATGACGCCATTCACGTCATCAGCAAAGAGAACGGCAGCGCAGTCCGCTGCAGTGATGCACAGAAATAGATCAGGAACGGAAGAGACTAATCCGTCACACTTCGGGACAAATCCAGGCGAATCCACGACGACAATCTGTGTACCGTGTACCTGTCCCGCTGTAACCAGTTCGTTCAGTGCAATGCCGAAATGCCCGAAAAATATTTCCCGATTCCTTTCAACCAGCTCGCGAGAATCTTCCACACTGTAGCTAAGATTCAAGCTGGACAAATGTCCCTCGCTTACACCGCCGTTACGGGTGCTGAAGCCGGCAATCACCTGCGGAGTGAAAATGACCGGTATTTGAAAGTCGGTTTGCCTGGAGTCTTCCACGTGCAGCCCGGTTTCCTAACTGGTTGATGAAGTTGATCGGCTGCGTGCTAAATCTGTCGGGACATGTGCACGAATCTCTGGTATTCTCGTTTCAACAGTTGCTGAAAATGATGCACTCCTGCCTCTGTATCTACCGAAAAGCGGCCCTTGTCATACGCAACAGAACGCAATCCGTGTTGAACGTGTTCGCAGATTTCAATGTCTTCCCATTGCACGCGGTCGGCAAACTCCTGGTCGTCCTCTATCAGCTTTTTAGCAGCGGGAGAGCTGATATCAGAATAGTAATAGTCGAAAATGACGCGCGTCATCTCCGTACTTACCGGGACGATTGCATTAATCTGCAGGCGTCCGGGTAATATGTTAAACATGGTGTTCGGGAAGATAAAGTAGTAGTACGCCCTGTCGCTAGCATCTTCCTGGAAAGGTGCATGCTGTAATGAATAGTGGTCAAAGGTTTCCGTCTCGTAGTCAGCGTAACTCAACGCGTCGCACAGTTCCGGATGAACCAGAGGCAAATGGTATCCCTCCAGGTAGTTATCTACGTATACTTTCCAGTTGCATTTGACATCGTATGACATACGATTACTGTACGCCAGTTTCCCGGGTTGCAAAGGAGATATGGTCTCCTCAATACCGTGGAAGATGGTTTCCAGTGGTGCCGCCGATCCGCCTGGATTTACAAATACCATTCCCTGCCAGATATCGGCGCGCAGCGGTGTCAGCCCAAAGTCCGCTTTGTCAAACAAGTCCGTTCTTTCGAACCTCGGAACACCGCGGAGCGATCCATCCAGTTTGTACGTCCAGCCGTGATATTTGCACTGAAGCATTCTTATGTGCCCGCAGAATTCTGTTTCAAGCGGGCCGCCGCGGTGTTTGCAAACATTATAGTAAGCCTTGAGCCGTCCGGCTTCGTCGCGCGTCAGAATAACCGGATCTCCGGAAGCTATTCCGGTGATGAAGTCCCCGGTTTTACCCACGTGTTCGGCCGGGCCGATATATTGCCAGTTGTGGTGGTAAACGAATCGCAGATCGACATCGTGATACCTTTGGTCCGTGTACCACGCCGACGGAATTGTTGAAGCCTGTTCGAGTGGCTCGTTAACTAGTTCGGAGGGAGGAAACAGGGAATGTTTCTGCATTGGTATTACAGACTAGCGCTTTGCAAGGTGTTCTTGCAGAATCTGCCGAACTGTATCGACGGGCATCTCCTCATTCGTCCATAGCTTGAACGATGCAGCGGCCTGCCAGATCAACATTTCCAGTCCGTTCAAGGTTTCAGCACCCATGTTTTCCGCTTCAGCCAGGAGGCGCGTTTTTTCAGGTGCGTAAATGAGGTCATAAACGAGCTGACCCGAATGAAAATCCGTGGCAGTCTCCCACGGGGTCACGTCTGCGTTTGGCGCCATGCCCGCAGGTGTTGCATTGATGACCAGTCGGCTACTTCGGATACTGTCAGAAGCTTCCGCAAACGTCACGACAGCCATCTGGCAATCTCCTGCGATAGTGTCGAGCACATTTGCCGCAACAAGGCCTTTCTGGATATCGCGCACGACGAGTGTCAATGATTCAGGTTGGAAGTCCTTTAACAGCGCATAGCTCACCGCCCTCGCGGCTCCGCCGGCTCCGAGGACTGCTACGGTGGAATTGATCAGGTTCGGGCGATAAAGATCAAGGGATCTGGTAAATCCCTCGATGTCCGTGTTGTCCCCGGAGATTCGACATCTGTCACCTGACCGATCAAAGGTGAGAGTGTTTACTGCGCCGATGAAACGAGCGTCTTCTGATGTAACATCAATTAGGTCGTGGACTTCTTGCTTATGGGGAACAGTCACATTGGACCCGGCAACTCCAAGGGCAGCCAGTCCTTCAATTGCTTGCTTCAGATTCCCGGGTTCTACAGCGGCGGTCACGTACGCGTAGTCAAGTCCGGCTGCAGCGAACGCCGCATTGTGAATGAGAGGAGACAGGGAGTGTGTCACCGGGTATCCGAGCAGGGTCACGAGGCGTGTTGACCCCGTAATTTGTCTGTATTGGATCACTCGCCTGCCCGTTTTATTCGTTAACTGCACAACCCTGCCAAAATAATACCTGCATCGTTGGCGGGCACGCTTACTTTCGTACTCGCTGATAGATGCATGAGGCAGAACAGACATGCGAGTGCACCACGGCACCCGGATCTTGACAAAACAGAAACCCCCGGTACAATTCGTCAGAACAAATGACGTTGTACCGGGGGTTCGCCCGCCGTGTTGTATTGCTTCGCTGTCCCTAGCTAGCTTGTGCCCGTAGCTCTCCTGACTGCAGGTCGCTCTCGAAGCGGTCTCCCTCAATCGTAATTGTTGCTTCACCTTCCTCAATAACGATCGTGAAGCTTCGATCTATTTCGCGCTCGCCATATGCGTCGCCACGTTCGAATGTGACCAGAGCGTGGTACTCGCCTTCGATAGTGCCGCTAACCTTTTGTGACAAGTCGCGTCGGCTTCCTCTCGGACCTACGAGGTCGATAACATTGACCGACATCTCAAAGTCCAGCGTCCGCTTGGCGTTCTCTGTTTCCAGAGTATGGCTGCCTTCGCGAGCATACGTTCCGTTGACCGTGATCTCCTCAGTATCAGTGCCTGTCGCAAGGAAATTTCCTGATACAGACTCTTTCTCAGCCTTGAAATTTGGAGTAATGAGTACTCCTTCTGCTTCAACAATCGTCATCTCAATGGATGATGCCAGATTTCCGGACGTGTTGTAGAAGATCTGAGGGTTGTCCAGAGAGTCGCGGAACTGAATCTCAAACACCCGCTTGTGATAGAGATAGCGCTCGTTTTCTGGTTCGCCAAGCTCGACCAGCCTGGTTACTGTCCATGTACCGGTTGAATCGTCATACTCCCGTGAGAAAAAGAAATCCGTTGATTTGCCGTTCCCATCCACGCTTCCATCCTGCGCCGCCTCGAATACACTCTGGACCTCTTCCATGAGTCCACCCGTGTCTTCGCCCTGCAGGACAGCAATAGATTCTGCTGCATCCTGATTGACAGCACTTATTTCTTCGTCTACAACCGAATTCGAATCGCAACCTATTGCGACAAACACCATCGTCGCGAGAAATAGATTACCAGCCAGTTTATATCGTTTCATTTGCCTTTACCGTGTTCCTTGTTCAAATATCGTAAATCTTGCGTGCTCATCCTTTGTGTGTCAGCACCCCCATTATATCGGCCGACGCGTATCCGAGATGTCACGAAACTGCAACGAATGTGATGTAAAACCGGCAGGGTTGTGTGCCGAGAGTGTGGCCTGGAAAGGTTCGAGCGATAAAAGGATCAAACTCGGTCTCGATTCAAGACAATTAGGGTCTTTACGACAATATCTCATTGGGATTTGAAACCATTATTCAGAAAAAGAAGCTTTTTCCTGACTGCAATCTTGTTCTTTTCTCATTTGAGTGGTAGCCTTATTCGATTGGGCCGCCAGGAGGCAATGCCAGATAGTCATTTAGTCAAATCAGATTAGAGGGGTTATGTCGAGCGACATCAGTTTTCTTGAACAAGTGAACCTTATGTTCGATAAGGCGGCACGTTTTACGGACCATACCGGTGGTTTGCTGAGGCAAATCAAAATGTGCAACAGCGTTTATGCAATGGAATTCCCCTTGCAACGAGACAACGGGGAAATAGAAACCATCCAAGCGTGGCGTGCCGAGCACAGTCAGCACAAGCTACCCACAAAGGGCGGTATCCGCTACGCGAGTAATGTCAACGAAGACGAAGTACGGGCTCTCGCGACACTGATGACGTACAAATGTGCCATCGTCGACGTCCCGTTCGGGGGAGCCAAAGGTGGCATAAAGATTAGCACAAGAGAGTACAGTGCGAACGAACTCCAAAAAATCACGCGTCGCTACGCTTACGAATTGACACGTAAGAATTTTATTGGACCCGGGATCGATGTCCCGGCCCCTGACTACGGAACGAGTGGCCGTGAGATGGCGTGGATCCTCGACACATACAACTCGCTGACGACAGAACCTCTGAACGCACTAGCCTGCGTTACCGGAAAACCTGTTGGACAGGGGGGTATTCGCGGCCGCACGGAGGCTACTGGCCGTGGTGTGTATATCGGCATCCGTGAGGCCTGTGGATACAAGGAAGACATGGATAAACTTGGACTCACCCCGGGGCTGAAAGGAAAAACTGTCATTATCCAGGGACTTGGCAACGTGGGCTATTTTGCTGCCAAATTCCTCGAAGAAGGTGGCTGCACAATAGTTGGTATTGGTGAATACGAAGGTGCGATCTACAGTAAAGATGGATTCAAGCTGGAAGATGTCGTAAATCACCGCAAAGAGACGGGCTCAATAATGGGATTCCCGGGAGCGGAAAATATCGAGTCATCAAAAGACATACTCGAGTATCAGTGCGACATCCTTGTCCCAGCTGCTCTTGAGGGTCAGATCACAGAGCACAACGCTGATCGCGTTAAGGCGAAGATTATTGCAGAGGGCGCCAACGGGCCGACCACATCAGAGGCAGACAAGATCCTGCTTGGTAAAGGTTGCCTCATCCTCCCCGATGTTTACCTGAACGCTGGTGGAGTTACCGTTTCGTATTTCGAATGGTTGCGTAATCTCTCGCATGTCAGATTTGGTCGGATGAACCGGCGATTCGAACAATCATCTGCGTCCAACATTCTGTCTGCGGTTGAAAAGCTGACTGGAAGAAACTTTACGGAAGGCGACAGGTCGAGCGTCGCAATCGGCGCTACCGAAGTTGATCTTGTAAACTCCGGCCTGGAGGAAACGATGATCAATGCATACGTCGAGATCCGGGCAATCGCCATAGCAAAGGACACGGACCTGAGAACAGCTGCATTTTTCAATGCGATCGATAAGGTTGCCAAGTCGTATGCAGAGATGGGCATTTGGCCATAAACACTGATCTGGCGTCCATCTCAAGCAATGTTGCCCGGGCAACACCTCAGAGCTGGTGATTCTCAATCCGGATACTCCATGATAATTCGTCTGGTGATTGTTTCTGTCTGTGTTCTGATCATCTCGTGCACAGAGTCGAAAACATCGGAAGACCCGGTTAACCAACCGCAAGATGCACTTGATCTCGGACTCGAGAGGCACGGTGGGTTGGATAGATTTCGATCGTACAGCACACTGGAGTTTACCCTTACCCAGGGTGACAATTCTGAACGTCACATCGTCGACCTCCGGACGCGGAAAACAAGGATGGAGGGTGGCGGCTACACGGTTGGGTTTGACGGTGTGAATGCCTGGGTCCACGAACACGGTTCAAAATATGAGCGTAACCCGCGATTCTATAACGGGCTCTACTTTTATTTCTTCGCTATTCCCTTCGTTCTGGCTGATCCGGGAGCGAACAGGGAGTTACTACCCGACTCCGAGATCGACGGAGTTTCGTACAAACCGGTAAAGGTTTGGTATGACGTGGGTACTGGCGAATCGGCGAACGACTATTATATCGCTAACTTTAATTCCGACAGTGGCCTGCTCGAGTTTGTTCAATATACGGTCACGTTTCGATCGGGTGAACCGAGCGACAATTACAATGCTCAGCGCTACCTCGACTGGACCACTGTTGACGGATTGCTGGTCCCGGGAAGGCTAGACGCATATCACTGGGACGAAGCGACGAGTTCATTCGGTGATAAACGGGGCAGCAGTATTTTTACAAATATCGAGTTTGCAGATACAGAGACATCGCCTGAACTATTTGATGCACCGGACGAGGCTGTGCTGTTTCCTCCAGTAGAGCTCAGTAGCGATAAATGAGAACGGCAGCTTACTGGGTTGAGAAGCTCAACCTGTCACCGCACCCAGAGGGTGGACATTTCCGGGAGGTGTACAGGTCGGATGAGTCGATTCGCGAACATGCACTGCCAGACCGTTATAGCGAATCGCGTCCTTTGTCTACATCGATTTATTTTCTTTTGAGCGGTAGCACATTTTCGGCATTCCACCGCTTACGCTCCGATGAGGTCTGGCATTTCTATGATGGTGCACCGGTTACCATCCACAGTATTGACCGTTACGGTAATCTTGAGGAGAGAACCCTTGGTGCGGATGTACAGGCAAACATGTCGTTTCAGTTGATCGTTCGGAGGGAAACCTGGTTTGCAGCTGAGACCAAAGAGCCAGGCTATTCACTTGTAGGGTGCACGATGGCGCCCGGCTTCTCATTTAACGACTTCGATCTGGGCAAGGCGGACGAGTTGACAAAGGCATATCCACAGCACAAATCACTGATCGAGCGTCTTACCCGGGTCTGATTTGAGGGTTGCAAGATCTGCAACCTCTCTTGGGATCGAGTACCGGGCGAACTGAAGGTTACATTGAGCGCAAAACGTCCGAGGGTGGAATCTGCATTCGCTTTGCAATTGACTCTGCATGATGGCGTTCAGGATCAGCCTGAGGTTATTAAAACAGAAAGAGCCCGGCGGCTTGCCGGGCTCTTCTCTTGACCGCAATGCAGCTACATACTATTTGCCGCTGTGTTCACCGTTCCGGTCAATGTGCATTATCCACATCCACTGGTTGCTCCGCAGTTCGGGCAAGAGTAGCAGGCTCCTGACCGCACTGTGATCGAACCGCAGTTCGAACAAGGTGGAGCATCTTCCTGATTCTGGAATGAAGCACTCACCTCCTGTTTCGAACCCGTCGTGGCCGTACCATTGGATGGGCTCAGAAAATCTTCTAGCGTACCGCCGACAAGGGCATCTGCCGCTCCAGCTTCGGAGTCCAGGTCGACCGTCAGGTCAGGCTCTGCTTCAGTTTCGGCTTCGTTGGATGAACCGAGAAACTTGATCGACAGGTAGCGGAAGATGTAGTCCATCACCGACTTTGCAATAGGTACTTGTCGGTTGTTTGTAAACCCGCTCGGTTCGAATCTCATGTGGCTGAACTTGGAACACAGATCTTCGAGTGGAACGCCATACTGCAACGAGATAGAGATTGCCGTCGCGAAGGCATCCATAAGGCCTGCGATAGTCGAGCCCTGCTTGGCCATCGTAATAAATATCTCTCCGGGCATTTGTGTGTCCGGATATAACCCTATGTGGAGATATCCTTCGTGGCCAGCGATGGAAAACTTGTGCGTCAGCGACGGGCGTTCGTCGGGGAGTCGTTTTCTGACTGGCTTGAACACGATGCGCTCTTGAACAGAGATCTCGGGCTCCAGCGTACCCGCTACCCCGTCACCGCCTGCACGCTCGCTATCTTTGTTCTTGGTGTTGCCACCCTTGCTCGTACTGAGCGGTTGGCTGCGTTTCGAATTCTCTCTGTAAATGGCAACGGCTTTGAGTCCGAGCTTCCACGAGAGCGTGTAGGCATCATAAATTTCCTCGACAGTAGACGACTCGGGCATATTGACCGTTTTGGAGATCGCACCTGAGATGAAGGGCTGCGTGGCCGCCATCATCTTGATATGCCCGGCGTGGTGGATGGAACGCTCGCCATTGAAAGGCTTGAAGGCACAATCGAAAACAGCCAGGTGTTCATCCTTGAGTCCCGGAGCTCCTTCGATGGTATCGTTATCCTCAATGAACTGCAGTATCACCTGCCGTTCCTTCAGTGTGTAGCCAAGGCGTTCGAGCGCTTCCGGTACGGTTTTGTTTACGATTTTCAGCAGGCCATCTCCTTTGCCGGCCAGCAGTTTGTACTTGACTAACGCGATGTCAGGTTCTACCCCTGTTGTATCGCAGTCCATCATAAACCCGATCGTTCCGGTCGGAGCAAGAACAGTTACCTGCGAGTTTCGGTAGCCATACTTTTCGCCAAGCCCGACCATTCTGTCCATCGACTGCTGCGCGGCATCGACAAGATACTGCGGGCACGTGCTATCAATGTCTTTGACGGCATCACGATGGAGATTCATGACATCGAGCATCGGCTCACGGTTTTCTGAGAAGCCGTCAAATGGACCGATACTGGTGTTCGCCGCAATCTCCGCACTTCTTGCGTAGGCTTCGGCGTGTTCGATCGCCATGATGGCTCCGGCGACAGCGCGACCTTCGTCAGAATCGTACGGCAGTCCCATGGACATCAGAAGCGCGCCAAGATTGGCGAATCCCAGTCCAAGTGGACGGAAGAGATGGCTATTGAGTGCTATTTTCTCACTCGGGTATCCGGCGTTGTCGACAAGAATTTCCATCGCCGTGATGAAAATCCGACTTGCGGCTCTGAACCGCTCGACGTCAAACGTACCGTCTTCGTTTTGGAACTTGCGTAGATTCAGGGATGCAAGATTGCACGCCGAGTCGTCCAGAAACATATACTCGGAGCACGGATTGCTCGAGTTGATCGGTCCGGTGTTCTTGCATGTGTGCCATTTCTGAATTGTGTCCTCGTACTGTACGCCAGGATCTCCGCATACGTGTGTGCCCTCGGAAATCGCTGAAAGCACTTCGCCTGCGTCTACCTCTTCGATGACTTCGTTGCTGACGACAGCGCGCAGCGCGTACGGCGTGCGGTTTTCGGCTGCTTCCAGAAACGCATCATCCAGGCGAACGGACTGATTGACGTTTTGAAACGCAACAGAGCCATAGGCCGGACCATTGAACGAGCCGTCATAGCCCTGCTCGATGAGTGCCCAGGCTTTTTTCTCCTCTTCCATCTTGGAGGTCACAAACTCCATGATGTCAGCATGCCAGCATTTCAGAGTCTGCATGATCGCAGCCCGCCGGGTCTTACCACCGCTCTTGATGGTGCCTCCCGTTGCATCTTGAACCTTCATAAAGGAAACTGGTCCAGACGGTGACCCGCCACCGGACAATTTCTCTTTTGATGACCGGAGATGTGACCAATCTGCGCCTACACCAGATCCAAACTTGAACAGGCGGGCAGACTCACCCATCAGCTGCCAGATATCATCGATAGAGTCATCGACAGAGATGATGAAACAGGCCGAAGCTTGCGGTCTCTCATATGGATCCACCTCGACGATCTTCTGTCTTTTCGAATTCCAGCCGTGAATGGTCTTGTTCCCTGAGTCTGATATGCCATACTCATGGTTGAGGCCGACGTTAAACCACACAGGGCTATTGAATGCACCATGCTGGTTCACACAGAGCCATGTGAGTTCGTCGTAGAACTTTTCACCGTCCGCTTTTGAAGCGAAATAATTCTGCGAGATGCCCCAGTCGGCAACCGTCCGGGTGACACGATTGATCAACTGACGGAGCGAATGCTCGCGGCCCCCTTCGGAGGGGTGGATGCCGGTGTTCTTTACATCACCGTAGAAATACTTGCTCGCGACGACATTGGTCGCAAGCATCGACCACGAATCTGGAAATTCGACTCCACGCTGTTCGAAGATGGCGGTTCCTTCGTGGTTTTTAATTACAGCATCTCGTTTTTCCCAGATCAGTTCATCAAAGGGATGTTTGTTTTCGGTCGAGAAGACTCGGTTTATACGTAAACCATTGGAAGTGTCAGTTGCATTGGCAGCGACATCGCCGACACCGAGAGTCTCGGATTCAGATGGGAGTGTCATAGGCGTGAAACGGGCATTAAGCGGGTTGGCAGTTTTATTTCCGCCGAAAAATCAAGGGGACAGGTATCCCATGCGGCCGATTTTCCGGGTCTCAAGAGTGGGGTGCCTAGCATTAGGGTCCCTGCGCTCTGGGCCTGCTACGGATCTTCCGATGGGGGAGAAAAATAACGGTTTATCATCTTCCGACCATAAACCGCTATCCGTAGGAGTGTGAGCGCCCACCTAATAAACAAGATTGACACCCGTTATGCAAGCAGAATTTTTCTGGAACTGCGTTTTTCATTTTAGCCACCGGATCGGTCTTTAACGAGCCAATTTGAGAGGCTTTCCAGAACGGAGCAATTCCAGAGTTGTCATAAGTCCGTTATTGTTCAAGGCACAAAATGCTTATACACAATGTGAGCGGCTTTTCCACGAATTATAAACTTTCATTCCACATTTCCTGATTCTGAATGATGCAATAACGGCTTACGGAGCTGTGATCCTTTCTCGTCAGCTAAGGGGGTCGGAGGCCAGGCACTTCGCTGGCTTCCCAGTAGTTTTTTTCGCCAACAATCAACGTGCTAAACAGGATGCGACTCGTATCTTTGCTTCAAGCCAGACAGGCGTAGTTAACAACACGAAATAGTAAACGCATCGCGATGATAGAGACAGGAGAACGGAGCGCCTATCCCAACCCGACAGACTTCGAGGTTATGCGACCCGAGTACGTCGATATGGAGGATGGCCTTTTTCAGGCAAGTATCACCATCACTCCTTTCAGGGTGGTGGGGACAAGTGCCACTAAGGCAGGAGCACGACGAGCTGCTATCTATGAAGCTGAGAAGACATACCGCAATTACCATCCGTCCTACCGGATGCGCAGTCCGTTTCCAGACAAGTTTTCCGACCAGGAAGGAGTCAAATGGAGACGGATTCCAGCCGCGCAACGCGAGCAGCTAGGCGACTATGTTTTTGTAGGCGAGGATGGCGAGGAGGATTATGCCGACCTCGAAACGATGCTCCTCTGGGATGTCAGGCCAGTAGAGAACGAATAGACTATCCCTGTTCGTCACCGGTATCGTTTCTGTTATCAAAAAACACACTGAACGTGCGTGCAGGGTAACTTCAATCATACCGTTGCTAGAGAGTCCGCCACAGGTCGAACACTTCTGTGCGTCTGTCCCAATTCCGAGCATGTAGTCCGTGCTGCCCTAAGTGTCTTCCATCGACACAGGGCCCCCCTTTTGTTTGTGGCAACACTGAATCAGATCGACTCGGACGGCGGATACACCGGGTGGACCCCGGCCATCTTCAGGGACCTCGTAGCTGCAGAGATTGAACGACAGGAGATCGACTCTCCGGTCTTCCTGTGCCTGGACCACGGCGGACCGTGGAAAAAGCGAGGCCATGTCATTCATGTGAGTCACGATGAATGTCTCAAGGCAACAAAGTCCTCGATCAGGGACTGCATCGAGGCCGGGTATTCAGCGCTTCACCTCGATGCAACAGGAGTTAACAGCCAGCATCAAGTCCGAACCGACATCGCCTATCAGGTCGATTTGACTCTGCATCTTCAGACTTTTGCCGAGGGGCTCACTAATGCGCCACTATCTTTCGAGATCGGGACACGTGAAAGCGGTCTGGAAGCCAGCGCACTTCCCCTGTTCAAGGAGTTCATGGGGACGTATTTCGATGAGGTTGCGGCCAGACGGATGACCTTGCCAACATTCTGTGTTGGCGACGCTGGTACTACATCCACTCCGGGACCTGCCGATCCGGATCGAATCCGACAGCTTGTTGACATAGCGTCTTCGCACCGGTCCGGACTGAAGATCCACTTTGCCGACGACGTGCCAAACCTCTCCATCTTCCCGGCGATTGGTGTTCGAGCCGCGAACATAGGACCCGGTATGTCGGCAGTTGAGTATGCCGCCCTGCACCACCTCTGCAACCTTGACGGCGTCCCGCAGGAACTGTCGACGAATCTGGATGACGCAATTAAAGACTCACTTGTAGCCGCTGGCCTGTGGTCTGATCTGATCGGATCAGAGGATCAGACATCATCGCAACCTCTTCTTCAACAACGGCTCGCTTATGCCAGTAGATACGTCTGGACCGCGCCGGATGTAGCAAAGGTAAGGGCAGAATTGAATGACGCAGTCAGTCACCAGTTGAATCCTGACCTGCTTGTTCAACAGCGACTGGAAGACTATATCGCAAACTATCTTATCCATTTTGGATATCTCGAGCAGCTCGGCGCGTAGTTCCGCAACAATCGCGGAGACAACCTTGTCGACTCAGCGGATATCACACGAATCGAAGTACGATTCCGGCAGCAAGCACTACGACGACAAGTAGTATTCCTGCGACAAATGCTACGCCCGCGATAATCATAGTCACCGGATTAAACACCCTGACGAGTGCAATCGACTCGGCGACCATCACTTTGCTTTCCAGCAAGGCCCCACGCGCACTGACCATGGATCTGAGTGCAGAGAACGTGCGCCTGATCATACCGTGCTGTTCGTTTGAAACTACATCGGCAACTCCAGATTGCACGTGCTCATGTCCGTCGGATACTATCGTCAAGAGTCTCGACGGCAGGCGTGATATCTGGCCGGCACCAGCGGCGATCAGAATCCAGACTGCACCGGGCGAAAACAGGATTAGGAATAGCAGGGCCGCAAACAGCAGCCTCCATCCGGCATCAAGGCCCCACGAAACGACCGCCAGTAGCCAGAGGCCGAGCCCGGCGGCGGAGAACACAGCGGCCACGCCCCGCATTGTTGCAAGTGCCGACTGAGCACTGGCTGCAACTGGAGCGAGCTTGCGTTCGAGAGCAACTGCTGTCGCGGACAGCGAAGAAGGTTGTTCGGTGTCTGGCGTTTTATCCATTGCGTCAAACGTCCTGACTTTCTCGAATGACATCCTCTTTAACCTGCATCAGATACTCAAACGCGGCATCATGCTCATTGGGGATGCTCCCGTCCAGAATTGCTTCGCGGACGGCCTTCTTCAAAATGCCGACAAGACGACCCGGAGGGATTCCAAGGGATTGCATTATTTCGTTACCGTCCACAGGCGGCTGAAAATTGCGTAACCGATCCTTCTCCTCCACCTCGATCAGTTTTTGCTCAACCTCCTCAAACGCCTTCAGATATCTCCGTCGACGACTGTCGTTCTTCGAGGTGATATCCGCCTTTACCAGTGTCATCAAATCATCAATATCATCTGCTGCATCGAAAAGCAGGCGTCGAACGGCAGAATCAGTAACGTGCTCATCAACCAGCGAGACTGGTCGATGATGCAGTCGAATCATCTTCTGCACATACTTCAGCCGTTCGTCCGTCGGCAGCCTGAGGCTTCTGAAGATCTTTGGAACCATCCGTGCACCGATTTCCTCATGCCCGTGAAAAGTCCAACCGGATGTCCGATCATATTTCTTCGACCTGGGCTTTCCAATATCGTGCAGGAGGGCAGCCCACCGGAGCCAGATAGTCTCGGCGGGATCGCGATCGCCGAGCCTGTCAACAAGATTGTCGACTACCTCCAGGGTATGGTAGAAATTGTCTTTATGCTTTCTGCCATCGACTGTATCAATGCCACCAAGGTCAGCGAGCGCCGGGAATACAATCTTCAGAATCCCCGTCTCGTACAGCACCTTGAGACCCCGCGACGGCCTTGTTGTAGCCATGATGCGCTGAATCTCTTCTATGATTCGCTCGGGACTGACAATACTTATCCGCTCGGCATTTCTTGTCATTGCAGAGATCGACTCCGCCGAAATTGTAAACCCGAGTTGCGCGGCGAATCGCGCTGCCCGGATGGCTCGCAGCGGGTCGTCCGTATATGTAACGTCGGGGTCTACCGGTGTTCGCAGGACGCCCCGGTTAAGGTCTTGCATTCCTCCGAACTCGTCAATCAATTCGCCATAGTGCTCCTCATTGAGTTGAATTGCCATCGCGTTGATTGTAAAGTCTCGTCGGCTCAAATCCTCGATCAAAGTTCCGTCATCAACTATGGGTTTGCGCGACGCCTTTCGATAAGACTCTTTCCGCGCAGCTACAAACTCGATCTGCACGGCCGACTCATACCCTGCTATGTTTGCCCGAATGGCTGCGGTACCGAACTGTTCATACTCATGGACCCCAACTCCACCCAGAGCTGATGACACAGCCTTGGCCAGCTTTAGGCCCGTGCCAGAACCTACCGTGACGAAGTCGATGTCGGTAGTGTCGCGGTGCAGAAAAAGGTCGCGGACAAAACCGCCGACGATGTACGTCGGAATCGAGAGCTCATCTGCGACTTTCCCAATCGTCCGAAAGAGATCGGCGAGAGCGTGTTCGGTTAATATGTCAGATACGCGAGTCAAGATTGGATACCGTTCGATTGGTTAGACGCAACCACCGGCGACTACGGTTCCGATCGTTTCGCAGGTCTCCACTGTGATCCAGGTTCGAAATGCTGCCACAGCGTTTCAGATATGCTGCGAATGAGTACATATCCCGCGTTATCATCTTCCCAGCGATCATCCTCCTGGTTGTTAGTAATAACGCAAAAGACATAATCTCCGGACGGCCCGTTGACCAGTACAACCTCCGACTTCGACCTGCTCACAGCGCCGACCTTGCCGGCAGCCTGAACGTATGGCGGAATAGCAGACAGTGCCTCATCATTCCAGTATTGCCGGGTCAACGTTCGATACATTTCTTCGCTAGCCCACTCGGAGATCGCTTCCCCCTTTCGAATCATTCTGAGCAGGGTTGCCATCTCGCGGGGAGTAGTCTGACCCCAGCCATATTTTTCCCAGTCTGACGAACGGCCAGGTGTCCGCGAGTTTACACGCGTACCTTCAAAACCGGACGTTGCCAACCACTCGTTGATAGAAGTCCCGGAACCCGATATTTCCTGCAACCAGAGACTTGCAGTATTGTCGCTGAGCGACATCATGAGAAGCAGCAGCTTGTCCAGCGTGATTTCCTCGCCATCCTTGAAGCTTCCCAAAACGTCCGCACCCTCGTAATACAGCGAGTCCCGGTAGGTCAGGGGCGTCGACAGTGACAGAGTATCGTTAACGATACGGTCGAAGATTGTGAGCAAGATTGGCACCTTGATCATGCTGGCGGTTGGAAACAGGCTGTCTGCATTAACGCCTGCAGACATCCCGGAAGGGAGATGTTCGACATAAATGCCAACATCGCCTGCAAAATCGCTAATTCGGTTCTCCAATTTGATCTGAAGCAGCGAATCGGTCTGCGACGCCTGCCCGCGTGTTTCGGACGATATCCCGAACGACAACCCAATGGCACACACCAGCGTCAGCACGGGTAGCGGCACTATCGAATGACAGAGAATCCTCATCAAACCCTTCCTTTATCTTGACTTACTAAACTTTCTAATCTTCTTCATACCATCCGCGACGGTTTCTTTTTTAGATTCAGTCTAAATAAGGAGTTTAAAGACGCAGATGAACACAAAAGATACACGGGCTTACGGCGTATTGCTCGTCATTATCCTCTTTTTCGTATCCGCTTGTGGTGGATCCCCGGACGAATCGGCTTCCAATTCGGAGGAGTCGCTGACAATCTACTCCGGGCGCAGCGAATCGCTTGTTGCACCGGTAATCGAGGCTTTCCAGGAATCGACAGGTATCCGGGTCGAGGTGCGCTACGGCGACACGGCCCAACTTGCTGTCGCGCTGACGGAGGAAGGAGACGCTTCGAAGGCGGATATTTTCTGGGCGCAGGATGCCGGTGCCCTGGGTGCCCTTGCCTCAAACGAACAGTTCACGGTGTTGCCTGACTCTCTGCTGATGAAGGTGGCACCTTCAATGCGCAGCGCCGACGGATCATGGGTAGCGACAAATGCCCGCGCAAGAGTTCTGGCGTTCTCGCCGGGGCGAGTAGCAGAAGATGAACTGCCAATGTCAGTGTTGGACCTGACGGACAGCAAGTTCAAAAACAGAGTTGGCTGGGCACCAACAAATGGCTCTTTTCAGTCATTTGTTTCTGCCATGCGGGAGCTGGTTGGAGATGAGACAACTCGTGCATGGCTTATCGACATGAAGGCAAACGGAGCGAAGAGCTATCCCAAGAATTCGGCCATCCTTCAGGGGATTGCTAATGGTGAAGTCGACCTCGGCCTGCCCAATCATTATTACCTGCTCCGTTTCAAAAGTGAAGACGCAGGATTTCCGGTAGAGCAGACGAGCTTCGCCAGCGGGGATCCGGGAAATCTTGTAAACGTCGCCGGTGTAGGAATTCTCGCGTCCAGCAAGGCGACGAGCGCAGCAATCCGGTTTGTTTCGTTTCTGCTTTCTCCAGAAATGCAGCAGTTTTTCGTGGACAACACCTTTGAATTTGCAGTGACAACCGCATCCAGCGGCGGTGACGCTGTGGAGGCAGCAATGCCAGAGATTGATCTCAACTCTTTACGCAAGCTCGAATCGACACTGGAGATGCTACGGGAAGTTGAACTTCTCTAGGAATGCAAAAAAGGTTATTCTCGTATCGCGGATGGCTGGTAGGAATTCCCGTTGCGTTTGTGGCGCTGGCGGTGATGGTTCCGATCCTGTATCTGTTCGTCCGGGCATTCGATGCCGACGGTAGCCAGTTCATAGAACTGCTCGTGCGACGAAGGAGCGTGGTGCTGCTGCTCAATACGGTATCGCTTGCGGCCGTAGTTCTCGTTCTGACTACCATCATAGGTTTTGTGTTCGCCTGGCTGGCTGAACGGACTACGTTCTTGTCGCCGAGGATACTGACAATTCTGGGAGTCCTCCCCCTTGCTGTTCCCGGTTATGTGATGGCGTATGTGATGCTTGGAAGTCTTGGCGATTACGGTCTCCTTGCCAGACTTACAGGAATCCAAATCTCAACCATCTCGGGCTTTGGTGGGTCAGCGCTGGTGCTGACGTTATATACATTCCCCTACATGTTTCTGAATCTCAGGTCGGGCCTCGCCGGACTGGACCCTGCTCTTGAGGAAAGCTCGCGAACTCTCGGCTACTCCTCGCGGGACTCACTACGTTATGTCGTACTACCTCAGCTGCGACCGGCGTTCCTTGCAGGAGCAATGCTGGTGGTTCTGCACGTGCTTGGCGACTTCGGGGTGGTATCCTTGATGCGGTTCGAGACACTCAGTTATGCTGTCTTCCTTCAGTACTCGGCTGCTTTCGACCGGACGTATGCTGCCTGCCTGGCTCTAATTCTATTGTTGTTATCCGGCCTGCTCCTGTATTTGGAGTTTCGACTTCTCCGCGGATTTTCTGCGACGCAAAGTTGGACCTCTCCGCGTCGACGAGTTCCACCAAAGCCTGCTGCCGGAATGACGGTACTTGGAAGTATTATTGTCGGGGCGGTCGCGTTGACTGCGGTATGCCTTCCTATTGTCACAATTGCCTACTGGTCTTTCAATGGAACCCTCGGTGCTCTTTCAATTGGCAGAGCCTTCCGGGGATCAATTAGCGCCGCGCTGCCTGCTGCCGCACTAGCCGGATTCCTGGCCTTGTCCATTGCGTATGTGCGTGTTCGCTACACCAGTCGGGCAACAATTGCGGCAGAGAGGATAGCATACATCGGGTATGCGACCCCGGCTCTGGCATTTGCTCTGGCCATCATTTTCTTCAGCCTCAAGGCTGTGCCAGGTTTGTACCAGTCCATGACACTGATGATACTCGCCCTGTCCGTCCATTTTCTTGCAGAGGCGATTGGCCCGATCCGAACCGCCCTTCTCAAATCGTCAATCCGTCTCGAGGAAGCTGCCCGCAGTCTGGGACGCAGCGGATTTCAGGCGTTCAGAGAGGTCACCTTCCCAACGATAAGATCGTCCGTTCTGGCGGGTACGGTTCTCGTCTTTCTGTCTGTAATGAAGGAACTTCCGATTACATTGCTGTTATCCCCTACTGGATTCCGGTCGCTCGCGGTCAACGTGTGGATGTTTACCAACGAGGCGCAATTCGGGATGGCAGCTCCTTTTGCGTTACTAATAATATTCGCGTCCGGTTGCTTTGCCGCATTTGCATTGCGACACCATGATCCGATACCAAAATCGGGAGATCAATAAGTTTAAGACTATCTCAGCACTCGAAGCACATAATCTCGTAAAGTCGTACAACCGCGGGGCAGATCGTGTCCTTGATGGTATCGACATTGTCGTCCCGGAAGGGTGCTTGTTTTCCGTCCTCGGATCCAGTGGGTGCGGTAAGACGACACTGTTAAGACTACTTGCCGGGCTGGATACTCCCGACTCCGGAACGATCCTGGTTGATGGAAAAGTTGTAACGGGACCGGGCACGTTTGTACCACCGGAGGAGCGTAACATCGGATACGTTTTTCAGGAGTTCGCCCTGTTTCCTCATCTGGACGTTCGAAGCAATATTGATTTTGGACTTCGCCAGATGGAGTCCGCTCGCAGAGCGGACCGTGTTGCGGAAGTTATGGATCTTCTGGACCTGACTGATCTGGCAACTCGAATGCCCCATTCTCTTTCCGGAGGTGAACAGCAGCGTGTGGCCGTAGCACGATCGATCGCCCCGTTCCCGCGGGTTTTACTAATGGACGAACCGTTCTCAAGCCTTGATGCATCACTTCGCCAGGAGACTCGACATCAGATACGACGAGTCCTCAAGAATCAGGATATCACAACAATACTGGTTACCCACGATCAGGAAGAAGCACTCTCGGTCGCGGACACAATC
Source organism: Rhodothermales bacterium (assembly GCA_013002165.1). Classification (GTDB taxonomy): domain Bacteria; phylum Bacteroidota; class Rhodothermia; order Rhodothermales; family JABDKH01; genus JABDKO01. Next base: position 27,991 of record JABDKO010000122.1, read on the forward strand.
GCCATTCTCTCCAGGAATGGCATCGAACAGGTCGGCACGCCGGAGTCAGTGTACTACCGTCCAGCATCAGAATTTGTAGCACGCTTCCTGGGAAGGACGAATCTCATCGAGTCGGTTTCACATGGAAATACTGCGACGACGAAAATCGGCGTGCTCTCAATCGATCGACAGGTTACAGGAAACGTTGTCCTGTCCATTCGTCCCGAGCACTTGTCATTGAGGAAACCCGGATCCTCCGCTTCTGAGGTAGTCGGTAGAGTTGTCACGAGAGAGTTCAAGGGTCACGATATCACTTTTGAGGTAATGGTTGACTCAACTCCATTTCTTGTACACACTGACAATCAGGTTCAGTTCAGTCCCGGCGACGAAGTAGTTGTCTATGCCGTTCAGCCCGCGGTCGTTTTGAACAGTTGAAGCAACAACGTTTGACGAAATTGACTTCGGACGGCGTTCGGGGTTGCCTGTTTTGAATCCTATCAATGCCAGGATCGTCAAAGCAGTGAAGGACTGATCTACAATCGCACGATGCTGCCTGACGAACTCAAACATATCGCGCAGAGACACCCGCGAACGATTCTGAATCCGGTTGGTTTTTTTGTCGCACGCTCCGGTGTTCTTACGCTTGCGTTTGAGGGATTTTGCAGTTCGATTCTGAACATCAAGCGAGATATACTGACGACGGGCTTCGATTTTCCTCGGGAGTATGCCGGCAGCCAGTGGCCGAAGACCAGCCTTGGAGCGCTTCGTCAGGGCATTTCGCTCAGCATGGTTAAGATCGAGGAGCTGCATACGCTTTGTCTTGGCTGGGATACATTCGTCCGGCAGCAGGCATTACCCCTCGAAGTCTCAAGCCTGCATGTGATCGACTATGGTTGTCGAAGTCTGGAGCGCGTAAAACAGGAATGGGAGTTGCCGCTTGGTGGCGAACAGGGCACGGAGTCCTCTTTTCTACCACCCTGGCACCTGAAAAACGTAGACGATGTGTTGTCCCAGTTTCACATTGAGAACCTCGAGTCATATGCGAAACAGATTCAGCAAAGCGGCAACCATGAAAACCACTACCGGGATGATTGCACCGGACTTTCTCTGGTCGTCAGGATCAAGCCTGGACTGCTGCCCTTCATTCAAAAGTTTCGGGATGACGTAGACCAGTTGCTTCCTGATCACTACGTCTGGTTTTCTGAAGAGAGCCTGCATGTGACAGTCAGGAACTTGTCGGACTAGCGTACATCTCCTGCGCACCTGATACCGATTGAGAATGTCCGGGTATCCTTTAGAGTACCGGTGCGCCAGTACGTCCGCAGGACCCACTCTTCGTGGTCGAAGTAGCCTCCGCGAACGATCCGAATTCCAAACATGTCAAGATCAGTATACACTGGTTCTTCGCCGTCGTGCGGGAAAAACTGATAGTAGTTCCCGGTCCATTCAGCAACGTTCCCGCTCATGTCGAAAAGGCCAAGAGCATTGGGAAGTTTCCGGCCGCTCGAAGCCGAAAATCCAACCGAATTGTCCTTGTATCGTGCAAAAAATGTGAGCGAATCAGGATCGTTAGTTCCGGAATACAAAATGTCTTTCCCGCCTTCCCGCGCGGCGTATTCCCACTCGGCTTCACTCGGCAGGCGAAGGCCCTTGGACCGGCAATACGCAGCGGCATCTTCCCAGTTTACGTTTGCCACGGCCCTGGATCCTCTCCCGAATCCGTCATCGTCGGGCAGCGAGCGCTCGTTTGCCACCGCAAAAGCATCGTATTCGGCATAGGAGACCTCATGTGTCGCCAGCCGGAAGGTCTCAATGACGACCTTGTGAAGTGGCAATGCATCTTCGTTGCTTCCTTCGTAGAAGTCACCCATCATGAAGGACCCACCGGGAATCAAAACCATTTCGGGCAGATTCCGGTCGACTGACGACCTCAAGAGAAAGCATCCTGACATCGAGACTGCTAAAACTGTAATGGTGAAACTGGTTTTTATCATCTACACAGGAAAAAGAGTTCAGTGGCTACCTAAGAGATGAAAATAGCGGTCTAGAGTTTCTTCTAGATAATTTTCTAGGGTTTGTCTAGTACTTTTCCATTGGCGTCGTGGACTGTTTGATGATTAAGTTGAAACCGGGGAGGAGGATTGGTGGCCCCCCGGCGATTTTAGGCAGAAAGAATACCCAAAGCGACCCTGATGATTAGGTGATTTCCAGATCCCTGGAAAACCTCGAATGAGGTCATGAGTATAGCTGTCTCATTGATACACACCGATTCGATATGCTGTACCGTACCATTGTTTTAGCCGCCGCGCTGATTTCAATAGCAACCCATTCATTCGCACAGAATGTTCGGTACGATCAGCAGCAATCCACCGCAACGTATTCAGTCGAGTTCACGAGCACGTGGAGCGCGACATCACACCCGGACGACTTCCCTGCCGATGCGCACTACTCGCCGTTAAAGGGCGTAACACATAATGGATCAGTCACATTCTGGGACGCGGGTCAACTCGCCTCGCCGGGTGTCGAGTCGATGGCCGAGACCGGGAGCAACACTATCCTTGATTCGGAGATGACTGAAGCTATTAATGCGGGTACTGCAGAATTCGTCGTTAACGGTCCGGGCATCAACGTGTCTCCCGGCAGCGCTTCCTTCAACTTTGACATTTCGTCAACCCATTCGCGATTCTCGCTCGTGTCGATGATCGCTCCCAGCCCGGACTGGTTCGTCGGAATCAACTCTCTTGATTTGTTTCCAGGCGGCCTGTGGGTGGACACAATAGGTGTGACAGCCTATGTATATGATGCGGGTACTGATGATGGGTCGACGTATACCGCTGCGAATGCTGATTCTGATCCGCACGTTGCAATCGAACGTATAGAACAATCTCCGTTTCAGTATGCTGGTGTCGTTACACCGGTAGGCCGATTCTTTCTGGCACTGGTGTCCGTCACTGGACTTGACGAGAACCCTGGACCGAGGACTTTGCTGTCGGGTCCTTTTCCAAATCCATTCTCAAGTGAAGCCTACCTGACCCTGGAGAACGGTACTGGAGAATCTGCCACTATCGAGCTTTATGACATTATCGGTCGCCAGGTAGCGCAGGATGTAGTTGCGACAACTTCGGGTACGCAGCTGATCAAGCTGCCATCGGAAAATCTGTCCCCGGGGATCTACGTTTACCGGGTGACTTCGGGCCCATTTCTTAAGACCGGTACGGCTGTTTTGGTGCGATGACGAGGCGGATTGCGCCAGTTCTTTCAGCCGATCTGCAGATTCAGCGCGTGCCGAACATGCCTTTGGCTTCCTAAAACGAGTCTCTCGACCAGGCTACAGGCGATTCCAGCAACGGCAACATCGCTCCATCGCCTGATGATCAGTGGAATCGCCAATAACAGCCCGCAACACGATTATCGGATAGTCAGACTGTGGATTCTTTGACACAGATAATTGACTATTCAGATTATTTTTGTTTCATGGTAGTGATCTATACGATTCTAATACCAAGGCAGGAGGTTTATGATGCAAAGCACCATATCTGAAATATTGCGTGACAAAGGCAATTGGGTACTGACAATTGGCCCGGATGCAACCGTTTTCGACGCCATTTCGGAAATGGAGAGCAAGCGCGTCGGAGCGATTGTCGTACTCGACGATTCCGGAAATATGAAGGGCATTTTTACTGAGCGAGACTACCTGCGCAGGATAGTCCTTCGTGGCAGAACCTCGAAAACGACCAAAATGAGCGAGGTCATGACGGAAAAGGTTTTCTGTGTCACCCCGTCTTACACGGTAGGTGAGTGTATGGCAACCATGACAGACAAGAAATTGAGGCACCTGCCGGTCGTCGATGAAGGCAATCTTGTTGGAATTATTTCGATTGGCGACTGCGTGAAGAAAATCTCTCAAGAAGCGCAGGCCCAGGTCAAGTTTCTAACTGATTATGTCACCGGGAGATACCCTGCCTGAACCGAACCTGAGCGGCGGGGCAGTTAGGAATACCATTGTAACCAATCGCCTCGCTGTTCGTAGTAAAATTCTGAGTGTGATTAACCAGTACCAAAGGCAGGGTACGTTGACGTTTTTCGTGCTCAATGCACATCAAAAAGCGCATTCTCTGGAAACCCGAGGTATAGTGGGACCTCGGGTTTCTTATTTTCATGATTCTGGCAGAAGTAGCCCTCCAGTCCCATGGACCGAAAGGCGAAACCTTAGGCTTGACAAATCATTGATCCACCTCCCGTCTCAAGCTCGTTAGATCAGCTATATGGCAACTGCAGAAGTACAGAAAAAACCTACAGATATGGCTCGTGCCTGGCGGGAAGCGCGAGAATTGATGTGGAACTATCGAGGTCGCCTTGCCATCGGGTTTGCGTTAATGATCGTAAACCGACTTGCCGGCCTCGTTTTACCGGGCAGCTCGAAATTTCTCGTGGACTCGATAGTCGGTGAGGGACAACACGATCTTCTTATGCCGCTTGCCCTGGCTGTTGGCGTCGCTACTGCCTTTCAGGCCGTTACAACCTATGCCCTGTCTCAAGTGATCAGTGTCGCGGCGCAGCATGCAATAATGGAAATGCGTGAAAGGGTTCAGTCGCACGTGATCCATCTTCCAATACGCTTTTTCGATGACACAAAAAGTGGAACTTTGATTTCACGTGTCATGAGCGATCCCGAGGGTATTAGAAACCTGGTTGGAACAGGCATCATACAGTTGGTTGGTGGCATCTTCACTGCGATTATCGCACTTGGTGTATTGCTCTACTTGAACTGGTCACTGACTGTAATTACTATCGTAGTACTTGCCGTCTTCGGCACCGGAATGGCGATAGCGTTTCGAAGACTGCGACCGATATTCCGCGAACGAAATGTGATCCGCTCCGACGTCACCGGAAGACTGGGTGAGACGCTCAGCGGCATTCGTATTGTCAAAGCATATGGTGTTGAAGATCGTGAGGAAGGTGTCTTTTCCAGCGGCGTTAAAAAGCTGTTCGATAACATTGCCTCCTCGATAACAGGTGTGTCAGCGATCACAGCATTCGGCACTCTGATAATCGGCGTTGTGGGAGTAATAATGATTGCCGTTGGCGGCCGTGCAATAACATCCGGCACCATGACGCTTGGTGATTTTGTGATGTACATTTTCTTTACCGGTCTTCTAGCGGCACCTATTGTTCGCATAGCTAACATCGGAACACAGATCAGCGAAGCTTTTGCGGGTCTTGACAGGATTCGCGAGCTATTCGACGAGATAACCGACGACGCAGAGGATGCCTCAAAATCTGAGCTTGGAAGCATCAAAGGAGACATATCGTTTGACGACGTCGTGTTCTCGTACAAAGAGGGACTACCAGTCCTGAAGGGCATCTCTTTCGATGCAGCAGCCGGTACCACGACGGCATTGGTCGGCTCCAGCGGCTCAGGCAAAAGTACTTTGGTCTCCCTCGTGCTATCGTTCAATAATCCGGACTCGGGGTCTGTTTTGATCGACGGTCGTGACCTGTCGCAAATCAAGGTTGCGGACTACCGGAAAACTATCGGTGTTGTGCTGCAGGAAAACTTCCTGTTCGATGGGACTGTCGCTGAGAATGTTCGATTTACAAAACCTGATGCAACTGATGAAGAGGTCATTGCGGCAAGCAAAGTCGCTCATTGTCATGAATTTGTTTCGGCATTCCCTGATGGCTACGAAACAATCGTGGGTGAGCGAGGCGTGAAGCTGTCAGGAGGCCAAAGACAACGCATCGCAATTGCCCGGGCGATTCTTGCCGACTGCAAAATCCTGGTGCTCGATGAGGCAACCTCAAGTCTTGACTCTGAAAGTGAGGCGCTTATTCAGGAGGGATTGAAGAGTCTGAGACAGGGACGCACAACGTTTGTCATAGCACACCGACTTTCTACTATCAGGAGTGCGGATCAAATCCTGGTTATCGAAGACGGAAAGATTGTCGAGAGCGGCAATCATGACTCATTGTACGCATCTGGTGGACGCTATCGTGAACTCCACGATCAACAGTATGCATGGGAATCTGATATCTTTATTAATCCCGGCGAGGATTACGCGACTCAGGTTCAGAACTAGTATCCTTGTTGGGTGAGTGGCCCCTGCAAAGAACACAGAACTGCTATGAAATGGTATCTGCTGCCCGTACTCTGCCTGTTGGTTTTCGGATCGACCGGCTGCACAACCGATAATCCCGAAACCGATCAGTCGGAGAATTACAACGAGACAGTGCCGCCGAGTATGGCAGATCTAGCCTCGCTTACGGCACATCGAGCAGAGTTTATGGCAACGCTTGAAGGCCTTACTGATGAGCAACTCAATTTTCGAGAGGCCGAGGACCGCTGGTCAATCCTGGAAATTGCAGAGCACATTGTAAAGGCAGACGAGGCTACAGCAATGGCGCTAGCTGCTATGGTCGAAGCCGGACCGAATCCAGAAATAGCTCCTGACTCGTCACTAACCGCTATGCAAATCAGCATGATGATGTCAGATCGATCTCAGAAATTCCAGGCACCAGACGAGTTTGTTCCAGAAGGAAGATTCACGAGCGCTGAAGATGCCATGGCTGCGTTCGATGCGAATCACCAGGTGTTCAAGGATGCTTCCATGTCGGATCATGACCTCGGTTCCCACTACATGCCTCATCCGGCAATCGGCGTAATCAATGCTTCGAATTGGATTGCCTTCAGCACGGCACACGGCCAGCGTCACATCGACCAGATGGTTCAGGTGAAAACGCACGATGCGTATCCATCGGCGAGCTCGTGATCGGTCCACGTATTCGTCATAGCCCATCAACTCTGGCTGGCTCTTTTCTATGAGTTGCTGCCATCCCGACAAGTTTGATCAGGTTTTCGACAGAAAACTTGCGCGACGTGAACTGAAAACGCTCCTTCGCAAAGGGCCGAGGAAGTCAACACGTGTCCTTGTTGAACAAGTCCGTAAATGCGTTTCGATACGTGGCAAGTCCCTGCTCGATATCGGTGGTGGGGTTGGTGCAATACCTTTTGCTATGATCAATGACGGGCTCGAGTCGGTTACCAATGTAGATGCTTCGAGTGCATACCAAACCATTGTTCACGAAGAGGCAGAACGTCGAGATCAGACGAATCTCTTCACGTTTTTCCAGGGTGACTTCGTATCACTTGCTGACGAGATAGAATCAAGCGACATCGTCACGCTCGACCGGGTAATCTGCTGTTATGAGAATATGGAGTCTCTCGTTGGTACTTCGCTCGAGAAAGCATCCGGCACGTACGCAGTCGTGTTTCCTCGAAGCGTCTGGTGGAACCGGATACTCTTTATGCTGACAAATGTATCGCTTTGGATAATGCGAAAGGAGTTTCGCACATACGTGCACGATAGTGACAATGTGAGAGACCTTATCCTCGCCAGGGGATTCGAAGCGCGTCACCACTCTGATCTGCTTGTCTGGCAGGTTTCTGTTTACGAGCGTACGGACTAGACAGGCTCCCTGAGAAGCTCCAGTACGATCGTGCGCAGGACTTCTTCCTCGACTAACCCGATGATGCGGTGCCGGACTCTCCCGGACCGATCTATCACCACGGTAGTGGGAACAGCATACTCAGCGCTGTAATCTCTCGCCATCGTTCCTTTATCGTGCAGAACCGGATAATTGAATTGGAACTCGTTTGCGTAGTCCACAACTATTTCTGTATCACCCTCATCGACTGACACGCCGACAATACTCAGACCATCCTCTTTGAATTCGGACTGTAATTGCTTGAGCATCGGCATCTCGATTCTACACGGAGCGCACCATGTTGCCCAGAAATTGACTAGAACGACATCACCGGCCAGACTATCAAGAGAAAGCTTGTTCCCGTCAAGAGTCGTAGATGTAAACTCAGGTGCAGCAGCAAATTCCAGCTCGACTGCATCTGCGGTTTGCGGTTTGTCTGACCGGTTCAACGTTGCGTACGCGAGATACCCGGCAACAATTCCCACCAACACTATTAGTATCGTCCGGAGATTCATTCGATTGTCTCGATCGCGATAATCTCAACGATGGGACCGCGCGCCGACAACTCGAAACGAACAGAATCATCCGGCTGCACAGTCGACGCCAGATTCGAATCGGCGAGAGGAAATGGCATCGTCATTGCTGACATGAAATCATCAATACGATCGTGTCGAATCACGATGCTCGTCCGACCTGGATTGATGGACCTCACTACTCCAAATCCTTCGTAGACTACAACTGAGTCAGGAATCGAAACGAGTTCTTCCAGTGGTACGTTTGTTTCCTCTTTCGAAGATGTACCGCATGCAGCACAGACGAAGACTACCGTGACAGCTGTAAACAACAAACGCTTTAAAGAATGATTGTCCACCCGCTCGTGGTTTTAAGTTCAACACGTTCTGGAATTACAATACCGTTGTCTCCTACGGTCCCCGAGACGCGAACCGGTGCGGCAATATAGTCGGCCATTGCCTGCGGATTCGTCAACAGGACCCACACCTTTCCGTCTTTCAGACCTCCTGTAACAACTGCTACGGGGAAACCCAGTCTCGCACACGCTGTTCCGCATGCCTGTATATGACCCTCAGATCGATCATGGTCGTTTCCGATATTGTTCGTGTTCTCCGCAAAGCATCTTGTGTCCACCAGGGTCCCGGATATCTCGATGGCGTCTCCTTGTTTGAATGCATCGCCCGTCTGGAGATCCTGCTTGCCGCAGTGAACGAAAAGTGTCGCAAGGACAATTACTATAATTCTATTCATTGCAATACCGATTGCAGTTGTCTAGACCACCGACGAGAAAGGAAAGCCGCAGAAACGACCTTCCCTCAATTAATCTCGCTTTGGATGAATTACATCATCGTGACAATCTGGACTTCGGTCCAGCCATCATCTCCCTTTACTTCAACTTTCTCGGGCATAATTGAACCTGGAAAGACGATCTCTCCTTTCACCCGAACCTGTTTCGCCATGTGTTCGGCAAACGTGCCAGCCGGGGCGATGATAATGTGCACTTTGCCACCTGACTTACCACCCTCAAGAACGCCAACTGGAATACCCATCGCTGCGCACGCCGTTGCACAATTCGGCATCTCTCCCATCTCCCCATTCTCCATCGGTACGCCATGGGAATTGCCGGTGTTATTGCTGTCCATCCCGTAGCACTTCGTGTCTACCAGAGTGCCGGTCACAACAACCTCGGAAGCGTCAAACGAGAATGCCATTAACAGTACTGTGCCAACTGCATAAACCAATTTTTTCATTGATGGCCTCCTGAGTTTCGTATCGATATCGGATTCACTTGCTAGCATACGTATTTAAACGACGGTTTTCATTATGTCCTTCACACTATCTTCAATTATTGTGAATTCTGGATCACATCTACAATAATGCCCGAAGAGGTGTCGTTAAGCCATTGACCGTGCCACACACATCATTCGGTCGCGGGTTTCGGACACCACTGTCGTGTCATTTCTTCTATGCGACCTGGCTTCTTACAAATGAAAATTGGAACCGGTCATGAACTATCCTCACAAATCAGCAGCAAGAATAGTTGCTGTCTTATTTATAGCAATAACTACAGCAGCGATCTTGCCGGGTGCAGATCAAAAATTGCATCCAGATCCAGATCCTCCACAGTACATCCAGAAGGCCCTTCAGTGGCTTGTAACAGCACAGTATGACAATGGCGGGTGGGGTGCAGGTATGCACTCGTCACAACATATCACCGACCCGCACCAGGTTCAGATAGACCCGGCGACTACGGCATTCGCAACGCTGGCTCTTATCAGGTCCGGCAACGGCCTCGACTACGGGATCTACCAGAAAAATGTCCGGAAGGCACTCATGCTGATGCTTGAGATTGTAGAGAACTCATCGGACGATGACGAACGCATCACGAACATCCAGGGTACCCAACCGCAGGTCAAGCTCGGTCAGAATATCGACGCTTCTATGGCTGCCCAACTTTTTACGCGAGTCCTGCCAATGACAGAGAACCAGCCCGCACTTTATAATCGCGTGGCGGCGGCGCTTGAAAAATGCCTGCACAAGTTAGAGCGTGCGCAGAACGTGGATGGGAGCACTGCTAACGGTGGATGGGCCGGAGTACTGCAGTCCGCAATGACTACATCGGCTTTTGAGTCAGCCAAGGCGGCTGGTGCTGATGTTGATGACGAAGTGTTGCGCCGTGCGCGAGAGTACCAGCAGAATAATATCGATGTAAAGTCTGGCGGAGTCCGAACAGAGGACGCGGCGGGAATCTCGCTGTATGCTGTTTCAGCAAGCCAGAAGGCGGCGGCACCCGCTGCTCTCGAGGCGAAGAACCGCATCGACAAAGCAAAGAAGGATGGACGCCTGGAGCAAGATGCAGCTATTTCCAAGGAGAACCTCCAGAAAGCAGTCGGTTCAGAGGAAGAAGCGGAAGCCCTGTACGATGCATATCGCCAGAACGAGATAGCGTTGGAGATGTTGAACGACGACAGTGTGCTCGCTGGGTTCGGTAACAACGGTGGTGAAGAGTTTCTGAGCTACATGATGACTAGCGAGTCGCTGGCAACGACCGATGTTGACGAATGGAAAACCTGGACGACTAAAATGGATGATCGTTTTCGTCGGATTCAGAATCCCGACGGCAGCTGGAGCGGTCATCATTGCATTACGAGCCCGGTATTTTCTACTGCTGCAGTAATCCTGACGGTCATGGTCGACACGAATAACGCCTGAGCAGTTTATTGATAGAGTGCAGCAAGGCGGGCGGGATAATCCCGCCCGCCTTACTTTATGTTATGAAATACCTTGTCCTCATTATTCCACTACTGCTCTCGCTATCCTGCAGGCCGCGACCAGCGGAACCGCAAACGGCTCAAGGTTTGATCCGTGCAACTGCCGACTATCTCTGGAGTCAGCAGGACATCGACGGGGGCTGGCACAGTCCGACCCATGGCATCGCTTCCGGGGGAGAGTCCTGGACCCCGTTTATACTTTATCACCTGCTGCAAGTACCGGACAGTATCTTCGTACAGGATTCTGCCGCAGTGCAGAAGGGCCTCAACTTTATTCGTGAACGGATATCGACAAGCGGCATTCTCGGGACTAACGATCCGATCGTTTCTGATTATCCCAACTATGCTTCTGCATATGCTTTTCAGCTTCTCTTTGAGCATGGTGATGATCAGGATCTGGAAATGCAGGCTCGAATCACCCGCTACCTTGTGTCACAACACATGACAGCCGAGCGAGGCTTCGAACCTGAAGACGATGCATACGGTGGATGGGGATTCGGGGAGACCCGTCTTCCGTCTGGCACACCCGGTCACGTCGACCTGTCCCACACGCGCAGAGTTGTCGAAGCACTAAGCAAGGCCGGCGTTGACAACAGTGTGATGCATTCAGCGCAAGTTTATCTTCGGCGCGCCCAGAAAATTGATGGAGTAACAGGAATTCAGACAACAGGATACGATGGCGGATTTTTTGCGTCGCCGGTCGTACCGGGAGTCAACAAGGGAGGCAGGTCTCCAGCCACTGCGTCGTCGGAAGCTTACTACCGAAGCTATGCGACGGCGACTTCAGACGGGATATTGGCTCTGAGGGCGACCGGCGTATCTCCCGACGACTCTAGAATACTCGACGCATTGAAATGGCTGTCACAGAACCCTGACCTTCGTGTACCCGCGGGAATACCGGAAAGCAGTCCTGTACGATGGGATAGAGTCATGTTCTATTATCATCTTTACTCGCGCTCCGAGACGTATTCGATCTACGGTGGTCCCGACGGCTGGAAATCCGAAGTTGTCGGCTTGTTACGTGATCGACAGGATGTGGATGGCTCGTTTGCAAATCCCGAAGGAGGTCCCAACAAGGAAGACGATCCGCTCATCGCGTCAACCTTCGCCCTCCATGCGTTACTTCGAACGCTTGGTTCGTAGCTACAGATACAGGTGCAACGCTGCCCATGGGCCGCGAGCTACGACGTAAAGGCCGGGACAATCGCAAACGGTACCGGGTCTTTCTCGAACGAACGTCGACTGCTTCTGCTTTTCTTTATCGACACACTGCCGAAGCCGATCTCGATGTCATCATAGTCAGAAAAGAGAATCCGGTGAACATACTTGCCGGGTGGTCCGAAGTCTACTTCGTCCACGAGCATCTCAACCCGATCGATATCTGCCAGCATTTCGAGGCTGACAAGATCTTCCTCCGAGACGATCACATTGTTATACTCGAGGTCCAGGTCCTGGTATCCCTGAAAAACGCCGCCGCATCTGAGCAGAATCTGCAGGGACCACGGGCGGTGATTCCGATAGCGGACTTTTCGAATCAGCCCCGACTGCAGATCTACTTCTGTGGCGAGTCGGGAAACATCTTGCGGGAAGGTGAGCTTTATTGCCTCAAGGCGTCGGAAGTAGGCATCACGAGTCTGTTCGAGCTGGTACCCGTTCCATCCGCCTCCGTGCCATTCCTTGGTGAAGTACTTCATTGTTTAACTGCCCTGTGGTGCAATTGCTATCGGGGGAGGCAAATATCCGATACGAGAAATGACCGGACAAGGCAATTTGGGCTGACTCCCGTTTAAAAATGGCATTGCTGGTGTTGATATCTACATCATAAGGTGATCCAGGTCCCTATTAGTCAAAAATCATTGGTTTTATGTAACATAGGCCCGCGCGGCGCTCCAATTGATCCACTCCAATACCGCTACTACAATATGATTCGCGTACTCACTGTCTTTCTGCTCATTTTCGCTCTCGCTCCTGATTCCCTGGCTCAGGTAATTGATCAGGCGCGAGGTGTCGACCCGAATGTCAGTTATCCCAGCCTGGCTAGTATCGGACCGTGGGACGATCGTAATTATGCGGTGAATTCGGAAGATCTGTTGCTCCTCTCTGAAAACGAAGCAGAACTGTCTGAGAGCATACCTGTCTTTTACAGAGTGCTTTTGAGGAAGCTCATGCCTGATCTCCAGCGAACCGGTCCAGTTCAGTATCCGCGAAGTGCTCTCCCCAGGTTTCTGATTGAGTTCGGTGGATTCCTCGTTGACGGCTCACTATACAAGCGCGTCGAACGTAAAGGAAACACGTATGAGCTCGTTTTTGAGGACTCGACGCCACTGCAAGAATTCCAAAAGGCTCGGGCAGCGACTTCCGAGTTCAAGGTCACGTCGCCCACCGGTGCCGCGGAGTCTGCCGTCGCTATCAAACCAACCGACACGGACATTGTAGTTGCTGGCACGAACGGCCCGGGTTCTGGACAGCAGATGCACTATTCCGTGGATGGTGGTGTCACCTGGACACCGGCTGCGGCGCTTCCGCTTGGAGGCACTTGCTGCGATCCTACAATTGCCTGGTCATCAGACGGCTCTCTTGTATATACGGCGACTCTCGGCAGCGGCGTCTGGGTATATCGATCATCAGATGACGGCCAGACGTGGGATGATTTTGAAACGGACACTCCCGGTGATCCGCGTCGCGAGCTGGGGACACCGAGTTCTGACAAGGAGTATCTTCATGTAGATACGTATTCAGGGTCACCACATCGTGACAACGTTTATCTGACCTGGCACCAGGGCAACATTATGCAGTTTGCTCGATCTGTTGACTCAGGGAATACGTGGGCTTCGCAAGCATTCTCTTCTGCATCCGATGACCGGGGAATTGGCAGTGACATTACCACAGACAAATCGGGCAACGTCTACTACATTTGGCCGGCGTTTAACTCGCAGAAGATATACGTCCGGAAGTCCACTGACGGTGGTGTGTCTTTCGACCCAAAGATTGAAATTGCGGATACGGAAGCTTCGTTTGATTTTGCAATTCCCTCGATGGAGACCAGAAGAGTATTCGTCTATGTTTCTGCAGCTACCGATACCACAAACGGATTCTATGGCGGAAGCCTGTACGCAGCGTGGACAGATGCGACCGCGCCGACATCTGGAACGGCGGCAAATAATCATGGCCGAATACAGGTTGCGTATTCTCGCGACTCCGGCGCAACGTGGTCTGTTGTGACACCTCACGAGACCTTGGATGCAAATATCGTTGACAGGTGGCATCAATGGCTAACCGTGTCAGCAGACGGCACGGTCCACGTCGTTTTCTACGATACGCGAAACGATCTTACACGAGCATCGGTAGATTTCTATCACTCGCAGTCCAGCGATGGTGGTCAAACGTTTACCATACCGGAGCGAATCACAAGCGAGTCATCTCCAAATATTTCCGATTCGTTCGAGTTCGGTGACTACAATGGTGCAGATGTAGTTCTCAACGATGTCATCAGTGTGTACACAGATAATCGTGATGAGTCCGGCGGGTCAGGGCAGTCTGTGGATGTTTATGCGGCAATCATTCAGCCAAGTGCACTTCCGGTAGACTTCGTTTCCGTCGAAGCTCTTGTAGACGGAGCTGATGTCATCCTGCGATGGGCAACTGACTCGGAATCGGACAATAGCGGATTCGAGATTGAACGCAAAGCCGGAGAGAAGAGAGAATATCTCGGATTCGTTTCGGGCATGGGTACATCTACAAGTCGTGTCAATTACGAATACAGAATTGCGGATCCGGGACCGGGCAAACACGTCTTTCAACTGAAGCAAGTTGGATCTGACGGTACTTACAGCTACAGTCCTGAAATCGAGTTGGATGTTGAGCTGGTTGCCGGATATCAGCTTTCGTCACCGTACCCGAATCCTTTCGCCGAGACTGCACGTGTTGAGTTTGCTGTCCGAGATGCACAACTAGTTACCCTTGATGTGATTGACATGCTGGGACGAACAGTTTCAGTACTCTTCTCCGGTGAGATGTCACCTAACGTGCGCGAGTCGTTCGAACTGGATGCCAGCGAGCTCGCGAGCGGCACATATTTCGTTCGCGCAACGGGAAAAGACTTTGTGACAACGAAGAAGATTACTCTTGTTCGATAGACACCCAGCCACGTCGAGCCGAAAGGCTGGTTATGTGTGCAACATGGTGCTTGCCATGCCACGCGTACTGCGCAACGAGATAGTCGACGGTTACCGCGCCCCACTCCGGGTGGGTAATTGTTCGCGAGCGCTGTCCTTCACTGAGTTCGGCGAGCAGCATCGACCATCGTCGGTGTAACGCATCGACGAGGCGCAGGGACACATCAATATCGGCGGCGCTGCCGTCGAATAGATTTGCCCACTCTACTTCATCGTAGGTTTTGATTGTTGGGAGATTCTCTGTGAGCGCCCATTTCACACGGACGTATGCGTTAATGTGACTGTCCGCTATATGGTGGACGACCTGGCGCACGGTCCAGCCACCAGGACGATACGGAGTTTTAAGCTGCTCGTCAGTAAGTTCTTTAGTCGCCGAAGAAAGCAACACCGGCAGGCGGCGAATAGAATCAACCGCTGCATCATATGCCGCGTCACTGAAGTCCGCTGGCATTTCAAATCGACCGATGGGATACCGGAGTTCTTCGAGGTTGTGCACGTCGAGAAAATTGAGTTAGTGGGACCGTCTCAAGATACGATTTCGACTACCTCATGCAAGTAGTACCGGGTCCCGGATCAGCCTAGATGCGATTAAATGGGTACTGCAAACTTCCTTCGATTAGCATCGCCTTGTCCGTCGGGAGCCATATCACATACTCTTTCGCCGGACCGAAAACCATCTGACGACGCCAGACAATTCCTCCCATTTCTTGTGTTTTTCTTTCCAGTACTTCGAGAAAGTCGTCTGTTTTCTGCAATGGAGGCTTGTCAAACCAGACGACAGTTTTCAGTGCCTCTTCGGACCCGTAGTTGAACCAGAGCTTGTACAATCCTCCCGCTCCCTCCTCGACCATCTCGGCCATCTCATTGTGCGAGGCCTCGTGCGCGTTCCTGCTGGCACCGTGATTCAAACGGCCGAGCGCCGCAAAATCTTTAACTATGTACCAGTCTTCGTATACCTCAACACTGGACTCCATCCATGGAAGGCGATAGTATCTTCTGCTAAACGAGGAAATGAACCCTGTGGGAGGTGCCGCCGCTAGCGATTCGTGAAAAGCAAGCAATCCTTGACGATAGTGTTCTTCACTAGCTGCATGTCGTCGGTAGTGCCAGAATAAGTATGCCAGTTCCATTGGGCTGCGTATTAGCTTTGGACGACCTTGCCACGATCAGTAGAGGTCCTTACACACGATGACGTCATCACAAATCTCCTTACTATTATCGGTCAGCTGACCCTATTATTCAACGCAAATGACGAAAAACGGCGACTCAGATCTGTAATACGCGTGCGGATACACAACACTGCATCGGCGTTTTCTGGCCGCATGTGTAACAGATACATGACGTTGAACAACAAACGCCGGTCACAGGGATAACGATACGGACTTAATGGAAGCAGTCAAAGAGTGGTTTTTGAGCCTCGGAGCTCAATATGGTGTAAACCCGCTAATATTCGGCGCTATATATGTAGGTGCAATTCCATTTTTTACTGCGTCCATCGCGTGGCTGGTACGAAATCGGCGGCAGAAGAAATCTATAGCCCTTCCTGTGCTTTCCGCATCGTTCTGCTTTGTCTCTGCTTATCTGTACCTGATCGTTGCAGGAAAGAACATTCCATCCTGGGTCTATGTGTTCATAGCCGTAATGATTGGATACGGCGTCTACAGTACAATTAAAAAAATTAGAAAGCAGGTGGTTGAAGACTGATGGCATACGACTACGATCTGATTGTAATAGGTGGCGGAGCAGCCGGGCTCACGGGTTCGGGACTTGGCGTGTCACTGGGTGCCAAAACACTAATGGTCGAGTCGGAGCGCCTCGGTGGAGACTGCACTTGGTATGGCTGCGTCCCGAGCAAGGTATTGCTCAAAGCCGCCAAGGCAGCGCAGACGATTCGCGATGCAGGCAAGTATGGGCTTATTGATTCTGAACCACAGATAGACTTCGCAAAAGTCATTCGCCACGTGCATGATTTGCGAAATGAGATATATGAGGATGCCGACCGACCAGAAATCTATGAGAAGATGGGGGTCGAGGTAGCATTCGGGACTGCATCATTCATCGACCCGCACACGATCGAAATTGAATCTGAAGGCTCGCGACGATCGATAACATCGAGGTACTTTCTTATCGCCACCGGTGCCAAGGCGTTCGTTCCGCCGATCGAGGGCATCGAGTCGATAAACTATCTCACGAACGAATCGCTTTTTGAGGTCGACTCGCTACCGCCGAGACTGGTAATTGTCGGTGGTGGTCCCATTGGCTGTGAGATGGCGCAATCCTTCGCCCGCCTGGGATCCGATGTAACGATTGTGGACATGGCCGATCGTGTGCTCCCACGCGACGATGCTGAAACTGCCGGATACTTGCAACAGCAACTGGTAAAGGATGGCGTAACTCTCATCCTGAAGGCGGGAGTCAAGAAGTTCGAGCAACGGGGAGACACTGTTTTTGTGACAGTCGAAGATGATGGAGGGATGCGTGAACTCGAAACAGACAGCGTTCTCATGGCGACTGGACGGCGGGCGAATGTCAGGGCGTTGAACCTTGAGTCTGCCGGTGTAGAGTTTGATAAAGGTGTTGTCGTGAATGAGAAATGCCGAACAAACGTGCGCCACATCTATGCATCCGGCGATGTTACCGGCAGGTATCAGTTCACGCACATGAGTGAGCACATGTCCAAGGTTGCCGTAACCAATGCGCTGTCCAAATTCCCACTGAAAATTGACTCAAAGCACGTTCCGTGGGTGACATATACTGAGCCGGAGGTCGGGCACCTGGGTGCAACTCGCGAAGAACTGGAAAAGGCCGGCGAGTCGTTTCTCGAATACAGATTCCCGTATTCGAGAATTGACCGCGCCATCACCGATAGCGAAGCAAACGGGCTGATAAAAGTATATGGTCGAAGACGATCGGGAAAGATACTCGGGGCAGATATTGCGGGGGTTGCCGCGGGTGAACTGATCTCCGAGCTGGCAGTCGCTATGCGAAACGGAGTATCACTTCGGAATATCTCCGACACCATCCATCCATATCCGTCATACGGCCTCGGTGTGCGAAGAGTCGCCGACCAGTGGTATGTGAAGAACCACTCTACGATTGTCGCCAGACTACTGAAGTTTGTTTTCAGATATCGGGGTCCTCTTCTTGAGTTCGAACCGGGACAAATCGTCTGAGTGGGGCAGATTCTGATACCGGCGTAGCAATTCATTTGAAAACTTGCGTACCAGTTGTTAGATAGGTGTATTCAATCGCAATTGCCGTGAACTCCCATGAGACTAGTTACGACACTTCTCGCAGTGCTTCTCCTTACCTCTACGACCCAGGCACAGGACATCCAGATAAATGAAGTAAGCCCGGAGGGCGACTGGATTGAACTGTACAACACGACAGCCGGAGCGATTGATGTGTCGACCTGGTACTTGTGTGCACAATTTGCTTACACGAGGTTGGACAATACCCCTTTCAATGGTCCTCCAGTTTCGATTATTTCAGGGTCACTTAACATTCCAGCGGGTGGATATCTTGTTGTGTCGTGGGATATTGACGTCACTGGGTCTGATGTTGGTTTGTACACATCTACAAGCTTTGCATCAGCGGCCGCCATGGTCGACTTCATGCAGTATAATTTCACCGGCGCTGGCGGTCGAGAGAACGTCGCAGATACTAAAGGAATATGGACGACCGGGGAGACGGTTGCGTTGCCTCCATCTGGAAAAACACTTTCTTACTTTGGACCGGGTACCGGCGCTTCGGCCTGGGACTCCAGCGAACCAACGCAGGGCTCGGATAACGCTATACTTCCGGTGGAACTTGCCTATTTCGATGCAATGTTGATTCATGGCGGTGTCAATTTATTATGGTCAACCGCATCCGAGATCAACAATCTAGGTTTTGAAGTTCAGATGCAGCTTCAGAATGATCCTTCGTTCGAAACAGTCGCTTTCGTGGAAGCCGGATCTGAGGGCTCAGGAATTCAGAAATACAGCTACGATGTTGGACGAGTCTCAGCAGGTAAGCACCGTTTCAGGTTGCGACAGGTTGATATCGGCGGTGCGAAGAAATACTCTGACATCATCGAGCTGGCAGTTGATGTTGCCGGTACATTTGAATTGGAACAGGCATATCCCAACCCGTTCAGCCGATATGCGCAGTTCGACGTCGCCGTTGCTCGTGAGCAAGATGTAACTATCGACCTCATTGACATGAGTGGACGGATTGTCCGAACGTTGTTTGCGGGTCGGATGAGCGAAGGTGACAATCACCGCATTAAGGTATCTGGAGATGGACTTTCATCCGGCTTGTACCTCTATCGTGCTGTCGGGGAGAACTTCACGGCCACCAGAAGCGTCGTACTTGTTTCCGAAAAGATTGACGCGTCGGCGCCTGGTTGCTGGTAAACCCGGGGCGGGCGACTCCTTGCTAATCTCAAATGATTATTGCTCTCGCCCAGATTAACCCGACGGTAGGAGATCTCACCGGCAATGCCAGCAAGATAATCTCTTTCACGCGCCAGGCTTCAGAGCAAGGCGCAGAGCTGGTCATCTTTCCGGAGCTCTGCATTACCGGTTATCCACCTCTTGATCTACTTGAATCCGAGTATTTTATCGATTCCGTTGAGGCGGCGGTCGGTGCACTGTCGAAAGCACTCCCGCAGGACGTAGGCGTCATCATCGGAGCCCCCGTGCGCAACCTGGCCGCTACTGGCAAACGGCTTTTCAATGTTGCCCTCTTGTTGGAAAATGGAGAGATCGTTGCAAGCTACAGTAAACAGCTGCTGCCGACATACGATGTGTTTGACGAATACCGGTACTTTGAGCCGGGTGACTCGTGCGACATTATTGAATGGCGTGGAGTGAAGTTCGGTTTGCACATTTGTGAGGACATGTGGAATAACGAAGAGAATGCAGCCTTTCACATGTATGACGAGAATCCCGTAGATGCCCTCGCTGACCAGGGAGCACAGATTTTTTTAAACCTCTCGGCATCTCCTTTCTCATCCGGAAAACACGACAAGCGAAATCGCGTCATTGGCGAGACGTGCCGAGAGCATGGTATTCCATTCGTTCTGGTCAACACGGTTGGCGCAAATACAGAAATTATTTTCGACGGCGACAGTCGTGTCCACGATGCATCAGGAAGACGTATTCTCTGCGCTCCCTCTTTTGAGGAAGCCCTTCTGCTGTGGGACACGGAAAAGCATTATGATGTTTGTCCGATGACACATTCTGATATTGGCGACGTGCATGCTGCACTCGTGATGGGATTGCGGGATTATTTCGAAAAGACAGGCATTTTCAGCAAGGCACTAGTCGGGCTTTCGGGCGGGATAGATTCTGCTGTAACATGTGCCCTGGCGACGGCTGCGCTGGGACCCGACCGAGTGGTCGGCGTGACGATGCCGTCTGTCTACTCGTCTACTGGTTCTGTTGACGACTCGAGGGTGCTGGCTGAAAACCTTGGTATCGAGTTTCATAAGATTCCGATCGCCGACATTGTTGAGCAGTTTGAGGTGTCTCTCAAACCGGCATTTGGCGGGATGGATCACGATATCACGGAGGAAAATATTCAATCCCGCAGCCGCGGCATCCTTTTAATGGCCCTGTCGAACAAGTTTAGTCACCTGCTGCTGGCGACGGGAAATAAAAGCGAAATGTCTGTAGGATATGCTACCCTTTATGGAGACATGAACGGTGGGCTCGCGGTTCTTTCAGATGTATACAAAACCGAGGTATATCAACTCGCTGAATACATAAATAGCCTGGCCGGTTCGGACGTCATACCACGCAACACAATTGAAAAGGTACCGTCGGCAGAACTGCGACCCGACCAGACTGACCAGGACTCTCTTCCCGAATACAGCGTGCTTGACACAATACTCGAACTGTATATCGAGGAGTTGCTGGATGTCGATGAAATCGTAAATCGGACCGGTTACGATCAGGAGCTCGTAAAGAAGATCCTCGGAATGGTCGACCGGACAGAATTCAAGCGCAGGCAGGCCGCACCGGGGCTGCGTGTAAGCTCCAAAGCGTTTGGCATCGGTCGGCGCGTGCCGATTGTGATGCGCTGGCACCGGAACCGAAGCACTATTAATGCTGACGTCAAAGACCTGTAATGGAACTCAACTACGATCCCGTCAAAGCGGTCCGGCACCTGAAGCGTGTTGATCCGAATCTCAAGAATCTAATCAACGCTGCCGGACCGTTTACAGTCGAGCCGAAGAACTTCAACTCCCCGTTCCTCTTGCTCCTGCGCACGATAGTGTATCAACAGTTGTCTGGTAAGGCTGCCGCCACGATTTTCGGCCGTGTAGAAGACTTGTTTCCTTCTCGAAGACAGATTACGCCGGGCCGGCTCTTTGCAATTCCGGACGAGGAGCTGCGTGCAGCAGGAATGTCATGGGCAAAGGTTGCTGCTGCCAAGGACCTTGCAGCGAAATGTCTGGCGAGGCAAGTTCCATCGAAGAATCGACTCACAAAGATGTCTAATGAAGAGGTCCTGGATACGCTCGTTCAAATCCGCGGCATCGGACCGTGGACGGTAGAGATGTTGCTGATGTTTCATCTCGGACGACCCGATGTACTACCGGTGTCCGACCTGGGTGTGAGAAAGGGGTATCAGCTGACATACGAATTGGACGAACTCCCTAAGCCCAAAGAACTGTACGAACTGTGCGATCACTGGCGGCCATATCGATCGGTCGGTAGTTGGTATATGTGGCGAGCGGTTGATTTGCTCGGGTGAAAGGCGGAGGCACAGTAGGAGATAGGGAGATAGGGAGATAGGAGATAGGAGATAGGGGATGGGAGAGCACGTCC
>JABDKO010000143.1 GCA_013002165.1 Rhodothermales bacterium
TGATCGAAATATTGCCGAGCGCCATCCAGTAGACCGCGATGCGCAGTTTATCCTCGTCAACATTTTCGATGGCACGGGTGAATGTTTCTCTGGACAGATCATCTGAGCCCGAGCTGAAGCTGGCAAAAGCCAGTATTTCGAGCAAACCGGCATCGTGGGGAAAAAACAGAAGGCCGTCTGAAGCGACTCCGATTGCTTCTACCAATGCACCAGCACGAAATAATGCGCCGGCCGACTTTTGCCAGACCTCGCGAATTCTGACTTCCTTCTGCAGAACACCGTTGTAGTATCCAGCGGCCTCGTCAAACCGTTTCAGCTTGTAGTACAAATCCCCCAGTAGCATAGAGGACTCAATTGTTGGATCCCCGGCATTCGCCTGCTTCAGAATGTGTTCCGCTTCCAGGTAGTTGGCGACGTCGTCAGACGCTATCAAAGAGCGGGCCCTTTCCAGGAGTTCAGTTGTCGAGGTCGCCGCCAGACCGTCGGGTGCAGTTGCTGTTGGTTCATTGCTGTCGTCAAGCCGGGCCAGTCGTTCCGCAATGTCTGTGGCTGCCTCAGGGAGTGACTTCAGACCATCAAGCAGATCCTTTGCCTCGCGACTTCGGCCCTCAGCGGCAAGAACATCACTCATGGCAAGCACGACTGGCAGTGCGACGACATCCTGGGATCCAATGAGGGTGATCAGTCGATCGATTTCACCCGCTGCACTTGATCTGACAAACAGTTCGGCGGCGATGTCATAGACTATCGGCGAGTCAAAGGCCGCACGCACAGGTAGAGCGATCAGGCTTTCAGCGGCTTGGTTATATTGCAACTCTCCAATGAGGTATCTGACAAGAGTCAATCGATATCCCGGATTTTCTGGAGATTCCTGAACCAAACGTTCCATAATGACGATTGCTTCGCCCGGTCTTCCAACGGTAGCATACAGGGAAGCAAGGTTTTCTTTAACGTCTCTCACGTCACTTAGAGATGCCGCAGATTCAGCATAGAACACCGCGGATTCGAGGTCATCGATAGCAGCGTACGATTTTGACAGTTCAACGAGTACGTTTGCGTTGTCGGAATCGAATCGCAAACTCCTTAGGAACAGGGACACTGCCACGTCGTGGTTACCAATGTATGCCTGTGTAAGACCCCTGACGAAAATCGCTTGAGCTTGAATCGCGCTGTCCCGGGCTGGAGATTCCTGAGACCATGACGGGATGGCTGACGCAAACATCGTCAGGACAAGAAAAATTATAGTTGAGACGATCGACTTCATTGTGGTAGGCGGGTTCTTGTCCAAAACGAGGAGCCGGAGGATCTTGTTTCAAAACGAAAAAGGCATCGCTCATGCGTACTTGGATGGCTGACGGGCGAAAAACGAGTTCATGAAGCTGGATATTCACCTTGTTGTTCGCTATCGTACTGCTCGCACTGATAACTCTATCGCAAACACAGTATGGGTCTCCACGACGTCGACAATAATGTCTCCCCCGAGGAACTTCGAGCGTTTACCAGGCAACTAATCAAGGATGTTCGGGCGATGGAGCATATGCTTCGCGAAGGGATGTTCGATACAGGTCCGAGACGAATCGGCGCCGAACAGGAGTTGTTTTTGGTTGATTCACGCTGGCAGCCGGCGCCACTCGCCATGGAGGTGCTGGAACACAGTACTGACGATCGTCTCGTGACAGAACTGACGCGTTTCAATCTCGAATTTAATCTGCACCCATCGCATTTTGGTGGAACATGTCTGAGCGACATGGAAGTACAGATCAATGAGTTGATGTCATACACTAGAAAGCTTGCCGCCACTGTCGGAGCTCAGGTCGCAATTACGGGAATCTTGCCAACGATTCATCTGTCAGACCTTGGTCTTGACAACATGGCGCCGATCCCCAGATACTTTGCACTGAATGACGCGTTGCTTAGGCTTCGCGGCGGTCCGGCACAGTTTCAAATTCGTGGCGTCGACGAACTGTTCTTCAAGCATGATACTATACTTGTAGAAGGTTGCAACACGAGTTTTCAGACGCACTTTCAGGTTACTCCGGAGGAGTTTCCGAGGTTTTATAATTTCGCTCAGGCGATCGCCGGGCCGGTTCTGGCATGTTCTGCAAACTCACCGGTCCTGTTCGGCAAACGCCTATGGAGAGAGACACGGATTGCTCTGTTTCAGCAGGCAGTCGACACCCGAAGTTCTAATCTTTATCTCAGGGAGATGAGTCCGCGGGTGCACTTCGGATCCGGTTGGGTGGAGAAGTCCGTGATGGATCTTTATAAGGAAGATATTGCACGGTTCAGGGTGATCCTCACAACTAAATACGAAGATCCGTTTGAAGTCCTGGCGGATGGTAAGATCCCGAAACTGCATGCGCTTATGCTGCACAATGGAACTGTTTATAGATGGAACAGAGCCTGCTATGGAATAACGGAAGGCGTCCCGCATCTTCGCATTGAGAATCGAATCCTTCCAGCTGGTCCATCGGTTGTGGATGAGGTCGCTAACGCCGCATTCTGGTTTGGTCTCGTTGCAGGACTGGCCGAGGAGGTTGAAGACATCCGCGATCACCTTGAATTTGATCATGCGAAAAACAATTTTGTCTCTGCGGCGAGACAGGGAATTGACTCACACCTGACATGGTTCAACGGAGAGCGTTATGCCGCTGTGGATTTGATTACGGACAAACTACTGCCCATCGCTCGAAAGGGCCTTGCTTCGGCGAACATTGCCAGCGCTGATATTGACAAGTATCTCGGTACGATCGAGAAACGCTGCGCAACGAAAATGTCAGGCTCGCAATGGTTAGTCGAGTCGTTGGCAACCATGCGACGGACAAATCCGGACAGCACGAGAGCCGATCGACTCAACTCAACAGTCTCCTCAATGATCGAGTTGCAGAAGACAGGCGCACCCGGACACGAATGGCCACTTGCCACCCTTGACGATTCGGTCGCGATGCGATGGATGCCGAACACCCGTGTCGAGCATTTCATGAGCACGGACTTGTTTACTGTCAATGAGGACGAAATAGTCGAACTCGTTGCGTGCATCATGGACTGGAGACGGATCAGACATATTCTGGTCGAGGATGTCAATCAGAGACTTGTCGGCATCATCTCGCACCGGTCACTGCTCCGGTTCTTGTCGGAGCATGGAGGTTCGAAAGGGCAAGAGGTTGCCGTGAGCGAGATTATGGTTCGTGATCCAATATCGATCTCTGCCGACCGTCCGACAATCGAGGCAATTGACCTCATGAGAAAGCATCAGATTGGAGCCCTTCCGGTCTTGCAGGCTGGTGAACTCGTGGGCATAATTACCGAACGTGACTTCTACAAGATAGCGGGTGAGCTTCTGGACGATACAGTCGAAAGGTAGTTACTCCTCGTCATCGTCTTTGGGTTCGGATTCATCGTCCTCCTCTTCCTGGAGATCATCGGACTCAAAGTCATTTTCGACTTCATCCAGACTCTCTACGTCGTCGTAGTCTGAGTCGTCCTCATCCGCAT
This sequence comes from Rhodothermales bacterium, assembly GCA_013002165.1. Lineage (GTDB taxonomy): Bacteria > Bacteroidota > Rhodothermia > Rhodothermales > JABDKH01 > JABDKO01. Next base: position 3,496 of record JABDKO010000143.1, read on the forward strand.
CCAGATCGTCATCGTCGTCGACGATAGCTGGTTTGACGATGGCCTTCGGGTCCGCGCCTTCGGCCAGGACGTATTTGGTCCCCATGTAGTGCGGTCCTGCTTCCTGGATCAAACCGAGATCTCGCATTCGGGCAGCTACGCTGAAAAGTATCGGGTCAAACCCTTTTCCCGGCTTGAATAGATTCGCGTTCTTGCCTTTAGGGCCGAGGATGATAACCCAGCCTCGCTCCAGCTTGGTGAGGGCTAGTTGGAGTGTTTTATCTTTTGAAACTGTGGGCGGAACGCGTGTCGCGAATCCGTCGTCGCTATTACCTGACATAAGCTCGGAAACTCGATTAAGTTCAAAAAGTCATGTGGAACTACAGATACCTAAACGAAGGCCGGAGATACCTGCAGCCTGCTCTCGTAAATTAACGCACAGGAACGTTAATCGGCGATAGCTACTGCAATTTAATATCATTAACAAACCATAAATATTCGAACTCGATATTATCGCTATTTCGAAGATCGTCGGCTGAACGATTGATCAGTGCAGATCTCAATTTTGTATAACCAGGTCGATCCTTCGACATGTATCGCAGAAGGTAGTCCCCGATTCTCTCTCCGTCCTGCTCGAAGTCGGGTCCAAACCAGTCAAGCAGGGAAGACAGTACTATTATATCTCCCTCGGCGCGAAAGTATTTCTCCGAGTCGACGAAACCAGTCATGGCTTGCTGCAAAAACGCGTCCACTGTCTTCTCCGTGAAAGCCACAGGTAGTAGTGGGGGACAGGATATGGCGGCGCAGTTCAAGCCGACATGAATGCGAGGGTCAAGACGGGAAACAGCAAGGTCGGAGTGTCGTGCGGCAGGTTGCCGGCGAAGGATGGTGTGTTCGATTTCATCGAGGCTAATCGAATAACCCGCTGCAAGTCGGTCCGATTTGAAAAACTCTTCGGCCAGATTGTCCTTGATGATATCTCGGGCCTCCGGGTTCCTGACGATGTTGTTGAGCATGTGGACGTTATAGGCATTTATCCAGAATGCCTTTTTCTGGTCATCGTTCTCCAGGGGACCATCGTAGTTTTCGACAAGGCCAATGATTTTTTCAAAAGACTGGTTGAGAGGTCCTCTCAACTGGTCGTAGTCGACAAAACCCTCATCAGATACTACCGCCTGCAGCAGCGACGACAGGTCCGCTTCCAGATCTACCGGCAGGGGGGCGGTGCCATTTGCAGACAGCGCGACAACAACAGCGACGAGAGTCGATGAGCGGAGCAGGTCAGTCCACATACATTGGCAACTTGTTCGTTGAGAAATCGGTGCTCGTCACGCCGGTGGTATTGAATCGTTCCGCAGGATTGGGCAACGCTACGGTGCGGGAATTGAGCTGTTTACAATTACGGGCACTGAGTCCATTATTGCCAGAGAGTCCAGTTGATGCAGGTAGTCGTCCCGAAGGTCAGCAAAAAGATCTGTATTCTCTTCTGAGACAGGATGTGCGGAGGGGAACTCCTCACGATTTGGATCAACCTGTGAGCCGTTCTTCCAGAAACGGTAGCATACATGCGCGCCACGCGCAAGGCCGGTGCTTCCAACATATCCGATCAGGTCTCCCTGTTTGACATGAACGCCCTTCTTGATTCCTCGAGCTATACGAGACATGTGGAGGTAGCCCGTTGAGAACGTCCCGTTATGCCGAATTTTTACCCAGTTACCATTGTATTTCCGATATCCGGCCTCTTCGATCACACCATCACCCGTGGCACGAATCGGCGTCCCGGTGGGAGCTGCATAGTCTGTTCCGAGGTGCGCACGATATGTTTTGAGTACCGGGTGAAATCTCCGACCCGTGTACCGTGAACTGATGCGCGAATACTTGACGGGAGCCTTGAGAAAAGCTTTCTGCAGACTATTGCCCTCCTCATCGAAATATGCGACTGATCCTTCGCGATCAAAATGGAAAGCGAGGTATTCGTCCTTCATGTGAGTAAAACGCGCGGCATGGATCTGCCCGACACTGATCGTTCGATCACCGACAAGACGCTCATCGTAGATTACCTCGTACTTGTCACCCTGCTGGATCCGGTAAAAGTCTATCTGCCATGCAAAAACCTCAGACAATTCGTAAGCAAGTGTCGGGTCGACACCCTGGTCCAGAAGAGTCTGATAGAGGCTCCCGGTAATGCTTCCCTGTGCGTAATGTCGTTTGATCCGGATCGGTCGCGAATCGCGATAGACTTTCCCACCGACAAGATCAAAGATGAAAAACTGAACGGCGTTGTGTTCATAGACGAGGTATTCCGGCAGGTTATCTTTTCGATACACCGTGTACTTCTTGCCTGCCTGCCACCCGCGCAGATCAAACGTTCCCTCTGAGCTCTCAATCAGGGACTGGACAATAGGGTATTCTATACCCACATCACGCAGTAAGTCTGAAAACGTCTGGTTTCTGCGGATACGACCACTCGAGGTTTCGAACGCATCTGCTTCGATCCCATACCCGTCGACTTCGAAATCGGCGCCAGTATGGAGTGAATCGTCGACGGCGACGGAGTTAGTGACACTCTCTGCCGGGTCAAACCGCAGGCCGCCTATCACAAGGATGACGACAAAGATGCAGGCGGTCGCTATGTAAATCCAGTTCCTGAGCAAGATGTATTGTCCTGTCTGCGCTGTCCGGTCAACGGGCACAGAATATAACTAATGCTACTGTTCTAGCATAGGGCGGGAGGATGTAAAACATAGTATCGGCCACCAGAACCCTTACGCTAAGCAATATCAGGGTTTCCACGGAATATCCGTCAGGCCACTTCGCATGTTAGTCCAGCGCGCCAGCACAAACAGCAAATCAGACAGGCGATTCAGATAAATGGCAACGAAGGAGCCGTCGCCTGAGTCTTCGATACCGACGCATACACGCTCTGCTCGCCTGCAAACGGTTCGAGCGACGTGCATCATGGACGCCGCAGTGGATCCGCCGGGAAGGAAAAAGGTCTTCAGATCGTCCAGATCGTTTTCAAACCTGTCAATCAACGTCTCCAGTTCTTCCACATTGGCAGCCGAGATTCTGGGAACGGTCGGTCTGGCATCCGCCGGTGTAGCAAGATCGGCACCTGCGACAAAAAGCGAGTTCTGGAGGCCTTGCAGGACCTCGGCAACCGGATGCAATGCGTCGTCTTTCAGCAGGCTGTGAGCAACGCCAAGGATGGAGTTCAGCTCGTCTACGGTCCCGTATGCTTCGATCCGCGAATGATTCTTACCTACGCGTCCGCCTCCAAACAGTCCCGTCGTTCCGTCATCTCCAGTTCGCGTATAGATTTTCATTCGCTCCGTCGCTTTCGTTTTATAGCTTGTAGTGAATTTGAATATCGCCCTCAGGATCCGTTTCTACATTAATATTCACCCGGAAAACATCAGAGATGAGTTCGGTACGGACAATTTCTGTTGGCGTGCCGCTGGCAACCACATTTCCGGCTGACAATACGATAATCCGGTCCGCAAACTGTGACGCCAGTTGCAAATCATGAATAGCAGCGATTATCGTTTTCCCTTGTTGCGCATAGGATTTTACCCGTGACATAAAGTCATACTTGTGGTGAATGTCGAGGTGTGTGGTCGGTTCGTCGAGTAGAATGATATCTGTTTCCTGCGCGAGTGCCTGGGCAAGGAGAACTCGCTGCTGCTCACCGCCGCTGAGGTCAAGGATTGACCGGTTGCCAAGCCCCCCGAGATCGAGCTCGTCGGTCAATCTTTCTACGAGATCCCGGTCTGCAGTATCGTACGTCTGCAGCAGCGATTTATATGGAGCTCGACCCAGGAGAATCATCTCCATGACACTGAAATCGAACGAGATAGGTAGAGCCTGCCGGACGAACGAAAGTTGCTGGGCCAGCTCGCGCGGTTTCCATTGATGCAACTCCTTTCCCGCGACTGATATCGAACCCGTGTATGGTTGATGACCGGCTATCGTACGAAGCAGTGTGGTCTTGCCGGCACCGTTGGGTCCGATGAGGGCAATCGCTTCGCCCGCAGATGTTTGCATTGACACGCTGTTCAGGATGCGGTTACCGCCTCGAACAACTGTCACGTTTTCTACGGTAACCGATAACACTGCAGGTATTAAATATCTGATTGGAGAGGGCCGGGGCGGGAACTTTGAACGCGAGGTTGACCATAAAGATCAACCCTGCAGATACCCACCGCGGGCTATAGGTTTTGCCATCGAACCCGATACTTTTAGAGCCATACCAGAAAGGAGGTAACCTCAAATGCCCGTGAGGACCCTAGCCTTAGTTTGTCTGGTTGTGCTGGCATCATGCGATACAGCCGACCTCCAGAACGATTTCCTTGAAGAAGCCCGTCGGGCTCCATCAGGCGTAACTGTAACTAACGCAAACGGCGCCATTATCTCTGTTGACGATGATGATTGGAGGACGGCGCCGTTATTTACAGGAAAAGTTATCGTCGAGCCTGCTTATCCCAATCCCGTTAGCGGCGGACTTGTCACGTTGCCGATAAGAATACTTCAGTTTGATGATGTAACCGGGGGCCTTTTCGTACGAGCATTTAACGGCTCCAATCAGCTCATTACACTTGCAGAGGCTCTGGACACATCAAGTCCGGGCGTCTACACGATATCCATCAATCCGGGTCTACTAAGCGCCGTCGGATTGCACAGGTTGTTCCTTCAGGATTTCCTCGGTGAAATAGTTTCCTATGGTGATCTCAGAATCGAATAATATTATCTCCAGAATCTGTGCGCTCTTTGTGCTCGCAGTAATCACGATTGCCGGAGCAGATTCGGCATACGGGCAGAGCCGTCCTTTCGACACAATCCACTTTGGTGTCGCCGGCGGGCTTGATTTTGTGGAGACAGAGATCCACGAAACATGGACCATTCCGGCTGTGGCGGGAATCTACATCGCTTCACCTTTCTACGCCGGTCAGGCAGTGATATCGGCTACATATCTGCCTGCGTCAAGTCGCTCCGGCGACGTCACGGATTTCTGGGCCCTTTACGCGGGTGCTGGTCTCGATTACCCGCTCAAGATCAACAACAGAATCGAGTTCGTACCGGGATTCCGATTTGGAAGTATGTACATGAACTTCAAGGACGAACCTGTCGACTTCCGGAAGGAGGAAAGTGAAATATTTGTCGGTGCTGAACTTGGCCTTGTCACGACGATTACCCCGTCCGCAAAACTCAAATTCTCCTCGACGCTCCTTCATACTTTCACAGATGTCCCGATCGACGTATCCCTTTTCAACCTGGGTATTGAGTACCGAATTAAAACGCCGGGCTGGTTGAGGAACGTACTCCAATGAAACTGACCCTTTGCATAGCCTCTATCGCCACATTGGTTCTGATTGCCCTGCCGGAACAGTCGGCAGCACAATCTGGTCCGGATCAGGTGCTATATGGAGATGATCTTGTCGCAAGGGGGATTTACAGACTCGGTGACATCGGTACAATTTTGCACCGCGCTCGTAGTTCTAGCGTGGACGGATTTGCGTCAAGCTACAGTATTGGCGGACTGGCTCCGTTTCAGCAGACAGCTTTTAAAGTACAGGTTGACGGGCACAACGTAGAGACCGGATTTTGGGATTTCCGAAACCTTACCGCACTGGGAATACCTGTGACGGACGTCGATAGTATTCGTGTGATTCACCATCCTGTGATGGTTGACGGAACAGTTGCTGCCGGTGGAATGATACAGGTCTATACTCGATCGTACTCCGAACGAATAACAACGTCAATCTCAACGTTCGCCGGTAACGAATCTGGAGATCCGGGTCCATTCCGGTATTCGCATGATGATGCGATACTGGACAACGTCGACAAGATTGGACCAGACGCATCAGCAGCGATTACGATCAATGACGAGGAAGCTCTTTTTTCGGCAGGCGTATCGGTGAGCCAGCTCATTCCTTCCGATGAAGCAGTCTTTACACGCAACAGGCGAATATTCGATGTCGCAACGACTCCTGAAGTTCGGCTGATATCGCCACGGTTACGTTTCTCCTGGCTTGGCGAGAACTTTTCGAGTGATGCTCGAGCGTTTGCATTCAGCGACCGGGATATGATGTTCTCACGATCGATTGCGAGAGAAATTCCTGTCGACATCAAACAAATGCAGGCTAGCTGGAAGGGTACTGCACAGATCAGTTCTAATCGTGTCTTAAACGTCAATACGTCATTCCGGATAGTCGATGTTTCGAACCTTGCATCAGCTACACGCATTCCAGTTCGCTGGAATGAGACAAATGTCCGGTTCAATGTCGGAGTTCGGAATGACAGACCGGGTGCGCTTGTCACCGAGTACGGATCTACAGTCGCGTTGAATCGAGCAAGCTCTTTCACGGGTGTTCCAGTCTCGGATCAATCCGCAGTGCAAGCTTATGCAACATCCCGATTCAATGTGTCATCCATTGCAATATCGACAAGTGCCTTTGCAGGTACCCACGATGGAGAACTGACCGGAGGAGTTCTGGCTGCCGGAGATTACCTCAAAGGTCGATCCATCATTTCCGGAAATGCATCGATGTTCAGACTACCCAGAATAGATTCTGACCCGATTGGTTCGTGGCTCGGGGCCGGATTGGTTGCGAGCACCGAGATCCCCAGCCGAGACCGCTTTGGTAGTACGTACGGTTTGTACACGGCAGACCTGGGGTGGACTGTTACGTTGCCAACCATGAGTGCATCAGTATCGCTTACACCTTCCATGAGATACTTTCAGGACATTGACCTCCACTCGAGAGAGATCACAGCCGACGGTGATGGCTTTGTCGTCACCTCCAACGGATCGCAACGCTCTGATGGTACACTTGCAGGGATAAACGTGACTGTGTCTCACGAATCATCTATGGTTCGAAACCTGATCTCCGTCGATACGCAGCACGCGATTCAGGGTGATGTATATTTCCGGAGATCCTTCGATGAACTGCCTGCAACAAAGGTTGTCGCAGAATCCACCATCATGCCCGCGAGTTCGTTTCGAGCCATCGTCTCTACTGTTTTTCTTTCGCCTGCTGACTGGTACGACTATCAGTTTGTCGACGATGACCCTGATGCACTCTACAGTTCACGGGTTGACCCCGCGTTTCGAATCGACGCCGGCGTAGCAAAGACGTTCTGGAACGGACGTGTTACGACTCAGGTAATCATCGAGAACATTTTCAACGATCATATCTCTTACCACCCGATCGGCGCCCGTTTTGACCGGACCATGAAACTGACCGCACACGTTCAGTTGGATTAGTTCGAATCCAGGGCGTCACGTAGACAACGCCGACCGGCTCACATCGCTCTAGATATCGATTTCGCGGATACGCACAGGGCAGTTGCGTGAAAAAATTTTGTCCTGGCACGCAACAAGTCCCACGACGCATGAGAATAACAGGCACTGATGTCTGCGAGAATCGTACAGATTCGTTCAGCTGCGATCAACCGGACAACCTGAATAACCCTGAACCGGGCTGGCTTGAGTACTGACGCGATTAAAAATATTGACGATGCCCTGGAGGCGATCCAGGCATCGGCTGGCAAAGCTGCGCGAGGCGGTAAAGAAAAACGTAGATCGCCGGTCCGGCGTGTCGTATTCGCGATCGTAAAAGGCCTCCTGATCTTGACGCTGCCATTCATCATGTTGTTGAGGATATCGGTGTCGTTGTATTTGAACTTTGGCTGGAACGCGTGGGTCGCACTGGCCGCTGCCGGCGCGGCAACCGCCCTGCTCCTCACGATCTATGCAGCAATCGTCACCGGCAGGCTGGGGGGCAAGCCAGTCTTTTCGATAAACATAGCTAGATTCGCTGCCGCCGTCGTGGCGGCTTATTGTGTCTATGCACTCGTATTCATATCGGGCTCCAATACCAAATCGGACTCGGTCCAAACTACATATCGGACCTTGCATCCGTTGATTCGAATGAGTGTGTCAACTCTAATCTTGATCGACAACGATCTTGTGGTTACGGATACCGGTCGAACGCGCGAAGACTATCGTCGGATGGGGCTTCCACCAAGAGAGTATTCTCTGCACTTCGAACAGCAGACCGGTTATGTCCATGCCGTAGATATTCGAACTATAGGTATTCCGGAGTGGCAGAACCTGCTCGTAGTGGGATTCTTCCGCGCTGTCGGGATGAATACCCTCAGGCACACTGGCACGGCGGACCATTTGCACGTATCACTGCGTGTCGAAGATTGAACGACCCCGGCTTACCCGTAGGGTTGATTCCTGCGGCAGCTGGTTTATCTGAGCAATGACATCTTGTGCAGCAATAGCGGGACGAGTCGCTCGTACTCATCCACGATAGCTCTGACGCGCAGCGGCAGCTCATTTTCGAAGGTACCGGTAGAATCATCCTGAAGTTCGCCACAGAGTGTTGCGAGCCGAACGAGTCCCAGTTGTGCACTACTCGATTTCATCTTGTGAGCTGATTTTTTCAGCTTGTCCCTGTCACAATCTGCAAGATTTTGCACAATGTCGGTAATCATTGGTGGCGTAAGGTCCAGGTAGCTCTGAACCAGTTCAACCAGAAATTCGGGATCGTCTTCTCCGAGTAGCTTTATTTCTTCACGTGCAACTTTCCGTCTGGCTACCGGGGCCTCGCGTTTTTGCACAGGAGCTTCGACCATGTGTTCTGGCTGTTCTGAAACCGCGGTGGTCGATTCCAGACTCACTTCAGCGACAGTTGCGTCAACACTGCCCTTGTTAGATTGCACCGTACGGTCCGCAGTGCGGGACACGGGGGCACTGGCAGGTCGGTCAACGGCTTGCCTGCTTTCAGCAATGGTTGATCCATCGATATTCCTCGCTTGAACGTTTGAGAGGGCAGAGGCTACCTGATCCAGTCGGACTGGCTTGCTGAGATAATCATCCATCCCGGCCTCGAAACATGCTTCCCGGTCGCAAGCCTGCGCATCCGCTGTGATTGCAATGATTTTCGGCCGGTTATCATCCTCGTATTTGGACCTGATCTGCCGTGTCGCCTCGAGCCCGTCCATCTCAGGCATCTGTACATCCATCAGAACGACGTCGTAGTCGACATTTCGAATAGCAATCAGGGCTTCCATGCCATTTGCGACAACATCAGCTGAATAACCCAGGCGCTCCAGAATTCTGGTTGCCACCTTTTGATTGATCAGGTTGTCTTCCGCGATCAGAATTCGTAATGGATGACGTTCCGCCATTCCCGAGTCGAGGATCTCCCGGTCCTCTTCTTTTTCAGACGTGTAACTGTGATCAAGTAAACCACGCAGCGCGTCCAGCAGGTGCCCTGTTTTTACAGGTTTTGAGATCCAGCCGCTCACGAAATCGTTTGCTGCGGCGTCACGGCGACCGAGCGCGCACATTATAACGGTTTTGCCGTTTTTTGAGATCTTCGAGACAGACTGGGCAATCTCGACTCCGTTCTCGCCCGGAAGGAGCTTGTCGATCAGGATGATATCAAAGTGCTCTCCGGCATTCAGGCGCGCGACCGCATCAGAGCCTCGCTGGACAGCAGTGCTTTCCATGCCCCAGTACTCCGTCTGAATCGAGAGGACCTTGAGGATCGATGGATTATTGTCCACAATCAGGATTTTCTTGCCACGGAGTGCCGCGGTGTCGGCAGGCGTCGCGATTGACTCTGGCGCATCTTTTAGAGGAACGCTGAATCTGAAAGCCGAGCCTTTCCCCATCTCGCTTTCAACCCAGATCTTCCCACCCATGAGTTCCACAAGACGCTTGCTGATAGCGAGACCAAGGCCGGTGCCGCCATACTTGCGCGTGGTAGATGAATCTGCCTGCGAGAAAGCTTTGAACAGCCTTGACTGTTTTTCCGCCGGTATTCCTATTCCGGTGTCGCGCACGCAAATGTCGATAAGACCATCTTTTCCTTCACCTTGTCCGCGACGTACACTGACAGCGACCTCACCCTTCTTCGTGAACTTCACCGCATTTGAGACCAGGTTCACGATAATCTGACGGATTCGAGTTGAATCGCCTACAAGGCTGTCATTGATTCTAGGATCAATATTGCAGTACAGATCGATTCGTTTCTCGGCTGCCTTGGCTGCAAGCAGATCGACTGAACCCTCAACGCAGCTTCGCAACGAGAACGGCTTGACCTCGAACTCCACGCGCCCCGCTTCAATTTTCGAGAAGTCAAGGATGTCGTTGATGATGGAAAGCAGGGACTCGCCACTGACACGAATCGTTTCGACGTACTCCGCCTGCTCTTTGGTGAGCTGGAGATCGCGAAGAAGACTCGTCATGCCGATGACCGCATTCATCGGTGTGCGGATTTCATGACTCATGTTGGCGAGAAACTCACCTTTAGCGCGCGTAGCAGCCTCAGCCATAACCTTGGCCTTCTCCAGTTCCCGGACCGTATTCGCGAGTTTGCGAGCCTGCTTTCGTACTGCAGCTTCCGCTCGTTTGCGATCGGTAATATCTTCGATAGTCCCTTCGTAGTACCGAACGGATCCATCGGGATTCATTACGGCATTGGCGTTCTCACGCACGTACAGGATTGTACCATCTCGACATGTCCAGGTCGTTTCGTAACCCCGGAGAACTTGATTCTTGGTAAGCATTTCCTCGAATCGTTCTCTGGCCGAAGAGTCGAGGTAGCCTTGCTTTTTTAAATTGGTTGAAATGATTTCGTCAGCAGACTCGAATCCAAGCATGTTAACGAGTGATGAGTTTGCAGCCAGAAGTGTTCCGTCTGGACTCACCCTGTAAATACCTGCCGGTACGTTCTCGAAAAGATTCCGGTATCGCAGTTCATTACGTTTCGCTGACCGTGCAGCCTCTTCAAGCTGCCGTCGTGTTTCCTCACCTTCCTGAAATGCAGTTTCGACATTTGCAAGGGCCTCTACAAGTGCATTTGCGCGGGCTTCCTGTTCTCTTTTGCTGAACCATGCAGTTGCGGACCGAATTCGAGCAACATGAACCAGGGCCGAAAGGCAACTGGCACCAAGTAAAATGCCTCCAAAGTATATCCAGTCAGGCGATGCGGGACTATTGTTGACAATCACCACCCAGGCCGTCGTCATTACTGCGATCAGTGACACCAGCCAGCGAGTAGAGAGAAACACGAACCCGGCTGCCATTACAAGCAGGACGAGCAGGGTGGTCTGCTTTGGATCTTGATAGAAATACAATTGCGCCGTGCAATTGATCACGGCGAGGTAGGCAAGAAATCCGCTGATGCCGTGCGCATGCCGCCGGAGATCATATTTTTGAAGTGCCAGGCCGATGAAAAACGAGATCGCTGCTGTGCCGGTTGCAATGACGGCAAGGGTAATCTTGAACTCGTCTGGAGAAAAAATAAGGTGGCTTGCCGCAACAATCGAAAAGACCACACCAAGGAGAAAAGATGCGGGACGAACTATGTCGAATCCGTACTCTTTTAGAGCCGATTGGATGGAGTGGCTCTTCGCCTCAATGAGCGGTTCGTCATTTATCGCCATTTTTGCTCAGAATCGATAGATTTGGACGGTCTTACCCCGGTTAGGGGCATCGGGAATTGTATCGGCCTTTATGGGTAACCCATTAATCTCATATCCTTTAGTCATTGCACTGAAAACGCTCTTTTTTGTGAGATAAAAAAGGAGGCGCGTAGGGAGATTTTAGCGGAACACGACATCGAACGAGTCTTTTAAGACCAGACTTTTAGACCGCTTTAACAATAAAACGCCTTCCACGAACTACGTGACTACATAGCTGCACCGCGCTTCCTTCTGACTCGTTGCGAGCGACGGAGGACAACGAGATGAACGGTCACGTACTCGTCCTGAACAGGGACTATAGCGCCCTGACTATCTGCAGCGTTCAGCGAGCCCTGATTCTGGTGCATCTCGAAAAAGCCGAGCTGGTAGAGTCACGACCTGACAGGGTCGTACACTCACCGTCGATGGAATTCCCTTTTCCAAGTATCGTCAGGTTAAACCTCTACGTCCGGGTGCCGTATCGACGTATCATGCTGTCCAGAAAAAATGTTCTTCGACGCGACCGGTATAAGTGCCAGTACTGCGGTCGAAGGGACAAGTTGACTATCGATCATGTCCAGCCCAAATCGCGCGGTGGACGCGATACCTGGGAGAATCTGGTTGCTGCCTGTGTGCCGTGCAACAATCGAAAGGGAAATAGAACCCCTGACGAAGCGAAAATGTCGCTAAGTCGCAAACCTTTCAGACCAAGTCATGTTATGTTTATCCGCGATTATGTCGGAAGTATGTCCGACACGTGGAAACCATATCTTTTCCTTTCCTGATTGCAGATGACCTCTGTTCCGCAAAACGAAGTAGCAGTTGATTCACCCACAGTGAAGCGTGTTGCTCGAATGCTTTGGTTTGCCCCGGTTTTGCTGCTGGCCCTGGCAGTCAACCAGGCGTTTGTCGCCAGAGATGTGTCCACAACCCTGAACGAAGGGATCCCGGCCGTTGCGACCGTAACAGAATACGAAAGGGTCGACCGCGCAGACGTCACGTTTGGATATGTCAGCCTCAATGTTGTGTTGAGCGACGGCAGTGTGATCACAAAGGAGAAAATGTCGCTCCCGTATACTCTATTGCCCGGCCTTGAGGGTGAGACGGAACTTCCGGTTATTGTCAGTCCCGGGGCGGATCAGGAGGTCGTAATCGCGTCGATTGCGAGTACCCAGTGGAAGATCGCTGCCATCCAGGCTGCGATTGCATTTGTCGGCAGTCTGCTGTTTGGATGGGGTGTATTCGCCTGGAACAGATACCTGGCTCGTCAATCAGCCTAGATCCCGCAAACCGGCACACCTGATGCGGACTAGCTGCGAGGTTCGTCCGGATACATCGAGCCAACCCATTCACCGTACCCGTTAAACATTGTTGTCGGTATCCGCCTGACGCTTTCGAGAGAGCTGATAAACCGTTCGCTCGCCTGCGACCATCGCGGGTGCGGAACATTCGGGTTTATGTTTGACAGAAAACTGTACTCACTCGGCGCGAGGTCATTCCAGAACGTCTTTGGCTGTCTGCGCGTGAATTCAATCTCCCGGACCGCCTTTGCACCTTTGTATCCGTATTTCCACGGCAGTACTACGCGCATCGGAGATCCATTCTGTTTCGGCAGCGGTTCACCATACATGCCGGTTGCCATGAACGCGACAGGATTCATGGCTTCATCGATTCGTAGTGCCTCATAGTAAGGCCACTTGTACCAGGGTTGATTGGCGACTCCGGGCATCTGTTTCTTGTCACTAATCGATACGAAGCGAACAAACTCTGCCTTTGATGTCGGACGGCACCGTTCGATCAGCTTTGCCAGCGGGAAACCTGACCACGGCACAGTCAACGACCACGCTTCAACGCATCGGAAACGATACAATCGTTCCTCGATAGCCATCGACTCGATCAGCTCAAACACATCAATCTCGAATTCCTCTTCAACCTCTCCTCTTACTTTGAGGACGGTAGGGAACGGATCGTATTCGTCGGTCAGGTGCCATATTTCCTTTGATGATCCGTCAAACTCGTAAAAGTTGTTGTACGACGATGCGGCGATGCGATCTGATATTTCACGCTCCCCGACCTTGTACAGGGTGTTCCGGTCGGCAGGCAGACCGGCTCGGGGTGCATCTTGCGGTATCGTTCCCAGCGGGCCGTCAGGTCTGTCAGCCACACGCACTACCTCCCTTATTCGATCTTCATCCGAGCAGGCATACGACCAACCGCCGATCACACCAATGCTTCCCAGGCCAAGGGTCTTGATAAACGTGCGCCGTGAATCGTACGCGGATCGTGAGGTCGATTCGCTGTCTTTGGACTGCCATCCCGGTGGGATAATAATATTTGCCATCGATTCACTGCTCACATTTAGTTATTAAACGGTCAAACGGAGGGTCCGCAGTCTCGTTCCGGTGCTGTTGGCTGACAGGATGATGAAAAGCTGATGCTTCTGTATCCGAGCGCTTTCCCCTCCAGATGCACTGCCGTATATTAATTTCATAACCTGTTGGGGGTGCCGTGTCGGCTGAGATCATACCCCATGCACCTGACCCGGATAATGCCGGCGGAGGGAAACAGAGGTCTGTGTTACATGACCGGTCGATGCAACTCCTGACAGGAGGACTTACCGCAAACAAGATGCATCGATGAAACGCCTCCTTTCCTGTACGATCATAGCTTTAGTTGGGCTGATACCAGCCACGGCAATAGCGCAATCTCTCAGCGGGACAGTCTCCTCGCCGGAAGGTGCACCGATTCCGGGCGCCAATGTCATCGTTTCCGACAGATCCTCAGGTGTTTTTGTTGCCGGTACAACTACCGACGCTAAGGGCACGTTTACGGTCGATAATATGTACGGGGGTCGCTTTCTCGTAGCTGTGTCTTATGTCGGTCGACAGAAGCAGATTGCAACGATCGAAATTTCGTCCGGTACTGATGCTTCTGTCTCAATCATCATGGATCCCATGGTGATCCCGCAGTCGGAAATGGTCATTTCGGCGAAGCGTTTTGAAAGGAGCGTATCCCCCGCAACACATTCAAACCTGACCGGGCGCGAACTTGCTGATCGATCTTCAATGAAAGACCTTCCAGTCCACCTTGCGACGACACCATCGGTTACGTTTTATTCTGAGAATGGTAATGGTATAGGTTACTCGACGTTGCGGATGCGCGGTTTTGATCAGAGACGTATCGCAATCGCAATCAACGGTATACCGCAGAATGACCCCGAAGAGTTCAACGTTTTCTGGATCAACTTTTACGACATACAGGGAGTGGTTCGGGACATACAGATTCAGAGAGGCGCAGGAGGCGCCTATTATGGCTCACCCGGCATTGGAGGAGCGATAAACATAGTCACCGGACCGTATTCCACAGAAAGGGAGATCACGATCGAGACCGGTGCAGGCAGCTACGCAACGCGCCAACTGTCAGTCGCCGCAAGCTCCGGTACCATCGGAAAGAAGTACCGGCTGTATGGCCGACTAAGCCGGCTTACTTCAGATGGGTATCGCGACTGGTCCTGGACAGAATTCTGGAGATTTTTTGGCGGCGTTCAACGCATAACAAAGAGGTCTGTCCTGACGCTTCAAGCGTACGGCGGGCCACAGCGCGATGCACTCGCATATAGCGGAATTCCGAAGGAAGCAAACAAGTCTACGATAGACGATGGTTTCGGTGGTACGATAGATCGCAAGTACAACTTCAGTTCATTTTCGCGGGACTTAGAAGAGTTTCATCAACCGCACTTCGAGCTTCATCACCACTACCGTCTGACAAATACCATCGAAGCTGATCAAACTCTTTTCGCGATTAAGGGTGAAGGGTTCTTCGACTTCGACGGCACCTTCCGGTCTGCAGACTATTTGCGCCTTCCGACTTCGATTGTCGATTCCTCCATGCGAACAGAACCGCTATTTGTCTCGCGGCCGGATGTGTCTGTCCTGTTTCGAGCATACCTGGACCAATGGCAGGCCGGATGGTATCCGCGGCTGACTTTCAGGGGGGACCTCGGCACAACAACAATCGGATCCGAATTTCGTCTGCACAGGTCGACGCGCTGGGGGAGAATTCAGGAATCAAATCTGCTGCCAACCGATTTGGTCGGCGATTCAAACGTCCGTGTATACCAGTTTCGAGGACAGAAAACGATTGCGTCTGTTCTGGCCTCCCACGTCATTCGTCCCGCATCAACTTTCCTTGTCCAGGGGGACATCTCGGTAACACATCGGAGATACAGGATCTTCGATGAGGAATTCTTTGGCACCTCATTTCGCAAACCGTACATATTTGTTAACCCTCGTCTCGGCGTCACTATCAACCCTGACAAACGTCTGAGCGGTTACGTTTCTACGGCCATTACGAGCCGCGAGCCGCGCATGAAATCGCTCTATGACGGTGAGGAAGCAGGTGCCGGATTTGTACCTCAATTCGAAACGATGCAGAACGGTTCGTTCGATTACGATAACCCGTTCGTCAAGCCCGAGCGAATGTTTAATATTGAAGCGGGGCTGAACCGTCGCGATGATCGATATCAAGCGTCAGTCAACTCATACGTGATGTACTTTGTAGATGAGATTGTCCCCAGTGGGGGACTTGATCAGTTCGGTGTACCAAGGACCGGGAATGCTGATGAGACTATTCACGTTGGAGTTGAAGCAGAAATCGGCGCTCGCCTGACGCGAAGAGTAGACGTTCAGGGAAATACATCTATTAGCCGAAATCGCTTCATCAAGTTTACGGAGTACGATCCGTTTACCGGTGACTCGTTCGACCGGTCGGGTAATTCGATTGCGGGCTTTCCGGACGTGACCGCGAACGCCACTCTTTCATATTCCAGATCGGGAGCAACGTTCAGGTGGACCACACAGCTTGTCGGCCGCCAGTTTATTGATAATGCGAACGGACGCACCCCGAATGGAGAGTCAAGCGCTGGACTAAAGGTGGATCCGTATGTGCTGGCAGATGCAACGGTCAACTACAGGTTCCAAGGCGACGGGATATTGGGAGGACTCAGCGCTTCTCTGGATGTGAACAATGTTTTCAATTCGAACGTGCTCATGTGGGGCAATGTATCATTTGGCGCACCTCAGTACTTCCCGTATGCGACAAGACATATCTACTTCAAGCTGCGCTATCAACTTGGTTAGTCGTAACGATATTCTTTCGCCAGTTGATGCGGGTCCTGTCCGAGTCTGTAGCGAGTCCAAAGTTTCAGATTCGACCACTGTTGTCGCCAGACTCCGTGCGAACGATACCTGCGCGAAGAAGTAACTACAGCGGTGTTTAGAAAAACAAATTTTCCCTGCGACGCAAGTTTTTTGGCCAACTCAACATCTTCGAAAATCGGAATGGCAGGGAAGCCTCCGGCCTGATCGAATGCGTCCCTCGTGCAAAATATACATCGATCTCCGAAACAGATATTCATCGCAGGCACTCTGGTGCAAAGCGCAGAAAAGGCGAGCAGCGGATGTTTGTAATCGAATCGCAGCCTGAAAATGCCGGCTGAAGCGCCGGAAAGTATTGAGCTTTTAATCAGCTCGAGCGCGTTTGGTGGGAGAAGGGAATCACCATGAAGAAATACCAGGATATCTCCGGACGAGTTCTGCGCACCTGCATTCATTTGGATTGACCTGCCGGGTTGGCTGTTGATGACACGGGCATACCGTGCAGCAAGCTCAGCCGTTTCATCCGACGAATCTGCATCCACAACGACAACTTCATCGGGCTTCTGATTGACGACGTTCAGAAGAGTCTGATCAATGTTGTCCGCTTCATTGAGAGTGGGGATGATAACGGAAATCTGCATCTGGTTTTTGACTACCAGAACATCTGCTTCATACAAAAGACTGACCCGCCGGACTTCAGGAACTCTTCGGTATGCGTCGAGATCGGCAGAAATCCTGCTTCCGCCAGAAGAGAATTTGTTTGATGACATCCGTCTTGAATGATGACATGGTGTCCATCGGGACAGTGGGCATTGACAGCAAACAATCCTCTGGACTCATTCTCCGGGGCTTCTATGACAGTTTCGAAGAGTGATCCGATTAACTCGCGCCCGGCCGGTTCAAATGCGCCCGGGAAGATCAGACATGTGTTTTCATTCAACAGACTAAGACACGTGTCAAGATGGTAGAAGTCTGGATCATTCAGCTCGAAAGTAACCACGGGTACGTCCAGTTTCGAGGAGATGAAGTCATAGGCTTCAATGCTGGACCTGAAGCCATGACCACCGTAGAGCAGCCTTCTTCCTGGGTGCCACAAGGCATCACCCATTCCTTCGAAGTCACGTATTTTGTCCGGCAGCTCGACAACATCGTAACCTGTTTTCTTGAAGAAAAGCTCATACGAGGCCACCTCGGGTTGGCGGTACGACGAGTGCATGCTGCTCAGAATGACGCCGGGTTTCTCGTCACCGGGAAGAAGGAACGGGAGTGTCTGATTTGCGCAAAAGACCATGTCGGGCAAGCCTGAGACACCATGCTGCAAGTGTACGTCAAATCCCAGGGCCCGATAAATGTCTCCAAGGTCCGTCCACTGACTGATGGCGGATCGAAGGTCGACATCCCCGATGTTGCCCTCCATGTGAGGATTGATAACGTACTCGACGGCAAAGTATAAAGGACTCGTCAGAAGGACTCGCCCGGGAGTGGGTAGTGACGGCAAATCCGCCAGCGAAAAATCTACGTCATTGACGGACTGATATATCATGGTCGGCCAGTTTAAGGTCTCCAGCCGTCCAATATAGTATGCTCAGTCGTAATGTTGATGTGACTCTTCCGCCATTATGCGAAGCTGTTCCAAATCTTCATTATCAACCGTCATCGATACGCGAACCATCCCGCTACGTCTGGAAACCACTACCTGATCGAGCATCTCTGCAATAATAGGTTGTTCCTCCATCGCCATCGTACGAGCTGCTGCAATCGCGCCCTTGACAATGCTTTCAAGATCGCTGGCGGTAACGTTTTCTGTCGGTCCAATATGTGTCTGGAAATTAACTGCCCCTGACGAAACATCGACTCCAACTGCGAGCTGATCGATGGCGCGGCTGGCCATTACAAAGCGGTTATCTACATTATCCATATCATCCATGCTGGCATGGGACTGTATCGATGGTATCACCATCCAGGCATCATTGCCGGACACGAGGTTGATCAGACGAGTCATATCCGCATTTCCGGAGCTCGCGCTACTGGAGGAACGATCTATCATTATCTGGACGGCTCGCTCGCTGGGTGCTACAGCAATAACGTTGTCATTTACGAAAGCAAATGAAATTCCATCGCCATCATCAGCCTTGAAAATCGTTACGCCATTATACGTGGCTTCGACAACTTCATCGCCGAGGTTCTCCCTGATGAATCGGTTCATTTCATCGGCGTCCATATTGGCGTGAACGACCATGGCTGCTTCGGTATCGTGTCCCTTTCCGGAAGCCGTATAGTAGACGCTCCTGATATCGGTCATCGGATCGAATCCGGTCTGCTCCGAGAAAGATCGGAGTCTGGCGCCAAACTCCGTATTGACGTCATCCATGATATCTTCCAGCGAGAAATCTCCAGCGAGACCCAAGGCATCCTGCTGTAACTCCCTGACATCAATCTTGCCGAGAACAGCGGCATCGGAGACAGGCAACATTTGGACAGCTGAAAGAGACTCGGCTGACAATGATCCTGACGTGTTCAGATTGTCAATGCAACGGGAAGCAAGAATGCCGGAGAGGAGCACGCACAGTACAAGAGCACCTAGAGTGGCCGGTCGAGAGTGAATCGAATTCATAGTTGGCGTTAAACGGATTTAATGACTACAGATCCTGTCGCTTGAGGACAAACACTGCCACGGTGTATACAAACAAACCGAAGGCAACTGATGACGCTAAAGGATAAAGGTTGTTTACGGGTTCTATCCCTGCTAGTTGCGCAACCGTCCGCGTCACCTCGGCAAACTTGGGGATGACGTGGTAAAAACCGAGATAGACATTTCTCCATGGCAGCGTAATTTGTGGCGCAATCTCGTCTTTTGCTGCAAGGACGATGGATGAGAAAATCAGTCCATATGTAATGATAAGAGAAAGTGCTGATGACCGTGAAATAACCGTAACGAGCACCATTACGGAGTACATCACAGAAAACATTGTCACGACAAGCGGGATAGCCAGCAGGAATCGGAAGTTCCAGATCCCCGATTTCAACGACATGACTAAAAACACCATCCCGAGGAGGTACACGGTAATCAGTGCTGCAACCAGCACGACGCCGGTTGTATGGGCATTGAGAATCGTTGAGCGCTTCGCAGGTTTTGAGAATAGGAGACCCGAGCGACCAGGCTCCAACGACGACGCCAGTATTGGACCGGTCGCAAACAGTCCGAGAAGTGCGGCAACCCAGTACGCAGCTCCGGCAACAGCGGCCTGGATCGTAACTACGATCGTGTTAAGCAGGTCTGATGGATCTGTATCGACGTCGGTCGGCATCACATCGTCTCCGAACACGCGAAAGCCAGCCAGTGAACCTTCAACCACGTCTATATTCAACGCGAACGTGACCATGAGCCAGGCCAGTGTACTGACGATAAACAGTCCGAGTGTTACCCAGCGAGCCCATAGTTCGCGGAATGTCAGGCGCACGAGACCGATGTATGTTGGCGACATTGGCATCAGTCGACAGGGCTATCCAGAAGATCGATGAAGGAGTCCTCAAGTGACCGTCTGACTCGACTAATCGACTCAATAGGTACAGCATGTGCACGGAGGGAGTCAATTAATTGATTCAAACTCTCCCTGTCAGAAATCGCTGGATTAAACCGGACTATGCCGGAGGATGACCGGTCCTGAATCTCGCCGAGAACGGTCTGCAGCGACTGCGGAATATTAGCCGAGCCCGCAACGGATATTGTATATGTACCGGTCGTTGTTTTCGTTAAATCGGATATCGACCCCTCGGCAAGCACGGCGCCATTGTTCAGAATGGCGACCCGGTCGCACACCTGTTCAACTTCTGAAAGCAAATGGGAATTCAGGAAAACGGTTGTCCCCTGGTCGCCGAGCCAATTCAAGATGCGTCGGATCTCGAGACGTCCCACTGGATCTACTCCGTCGGTCGGCTCGTCCAGGAAGACAACGTCCGGATCATTTATTAGAGCCTGGGCAAGTCCGAGGCGCTGCATCATCCCCTTTGAGTATTTCTTGATGCGGGTATTTGCCCACTTGGCCATATTCACTTGATCAAGCAATACGGGGATCCGCTTTTTGATATACGATCTGTCTACACCGGACAGCTGACCGTAATACATCAGTAGTTGTGCACCGGTGAGGAAACCAGGAAACCGATGATTCTCGGCGAGGAACCCTATCGGTTTCCGTGCCTCGAATTTTCTGGTATCGATCCCTCGAATAGACGCGTTGCCGCTTGATTGCGTTACGAGTCCAAGTAGAATCTTGACCAGAGTAGTCTTTCCGGCGCCGTTGGGCCCCAGAAGACCAAAGACTTCTCCCTTCGTGACCGTGAGTGACACATCATCGAGGGCATGAACGCTGCTGCTTTTATGCGGACTTCCGAAAAACTTGGAAACCGAATCTACCTGGATCGAGACATCCGGACCTGGTATGTAGGAAGTATTCACTTCAAGTGCTACGCGTCTTTCTTGAGATAGATCGTTTGCCGGGGGAATGGAATTTCAATTCCGCGGGCGTCAAATTCTTTCTTGATAGCACGTCGAAGTCGACGTTCCAATTCGAACTGCTGACCCGGAACTACCTTGATAACGACGCGGATATCAACCTGTGACGCGCCGAGTGAAGTCACCGCTTGTACTGTGGGTTCCGGTTCAAGCATTATCTCTTCATTTTCCTTGACCCACGTGTTCGCTATTTCCTGTACTGCCGGTAGAATCTCCTCAAGGTTCTGTTCGTAGGCCACGCCAATATTGATTATTGCACGAGCAAACCCGATGCTGTTGTTACCGAACGTTCGGAGTTCACCAGCCGGGACCATAAGCAGTTCGCCATTAAACTTGCGGACCTTGATAAGGCGCACACCAATGAATTCGACAGTCCCCGTATCATTTCCGACCGTGATGAGGTCTCCTATGTGGATCGAGTCGTCGAACAGTAGAAATATCCCGCTAATCACATCTTTAACAAGTGTCTGTGCCCCGAAGCCGACGGCCAGGCCTGCTATACCCGCGGTCGCAATCAACGCGCCGACATCAAGTCCGAATTCGCTGAGTGCCATGATGGTTGCCATTGGCCAGGCGACGTAGCGGATTGCAGAACTGAACAGGTTGCTGAGTGTCGTCGCTCTTTGTCGTGCCGGGTCGGTAATTTCCGACTCGGAATACCGTTTCTCCCACGTTCTTGTCGCCCGGTCGACAAACTTGATGATGATCCACGCGAGTGTAAATATCAAGATGATTGTCACGACTACAACGAGCATATTGCTTCCGTACTCGGGGAGTCCAAGTAATTCGGCAAGCTTTTCCCCGATGGAGTTTACCGGGTCGGCAACGGTGTTTAGCGTACTGGTCGTCTCAGACGTTGCGGGTACGACAGTAGAATCGACAGCCGCTACCTGGTCTTGATACATCATCATAAGGTCTTCCTGTCTGAAAGGGCTGCAATGCCCGGAAGGACTTTTCCTTCAAGGTATTCCAACATTGCGCCGCCGCCGGTTGAAACATGGCTGACGTCATCATCGAGTTCTGCCTGTGAAATGGCTGCAACAGAATCTCCTCCGCCGACAACAGTCAACGCACCCTGCCTTGTTGCGGATGCGAGCGCCTCAGCGATGGCAATTGTCCCGTGAGCAAATGCAGGCATTTCGAAAACGCCCATGGGTCCGTTCCAGACGATAGTACGCGCGTCCATGATGACGCGAGAATACGCTTGTCGAGTAGCCGGTCCTATATCAAGGCCCATCCCGTGAATATCTATGCTGTCGGTATCTATATGATGCGCGGCATCCGCTGCAAACTCATCCGCCGTAACGTGATCGGTGGGTAACTCGATCTTGCCGCCGGATCGTTGAAGAAGGTCCAGAGCTACTGCGAGTTTGTCATCTTCAACTCGCGACAGACCGACTTCTTTGCCTTGAGCCTTCAAGAACGTATAGCTCATGGCACCACCGATAAGGATCTTGTCAGTTCGATCCAGCAGGTTTTCAATCAACCCGATCTTGTCGGATACCTTGGCGCCGCCAAGAATTGCAACGAATGGTGGTTTCGAGTCGTGCAGGACTTTGGAAAGGTAGTCTACCTCGCGCGCCAGAAGAAAGCCCATAGCCGATTGTTCAACATGCGCTGTGATCCCAACTGTGGAGGCATGGGCCCTGTGCGCCGTACCAAACGCATCATTGACAAAGATATCTCCATTTGCAGCAAGCTGCCTTGCAAATTCGTCGTCATTAGCGGTTTCTTGTGGATAGAATCGCGTATTCTCGAGTAATATCACGGAGCCCGGTGCTGCTGAGGCTATCTTCGCCTGTGTGTCAGGACCGATGGTATCCGGTAGGAAGGTGACCTCGCGTTCCAGGAGCACAGATAGTTTTTCGGCGACCGGTTTGAGGCTGTACGCATCATCCCGCGTGCCACCCGGACGACCGAGGTGGCTCATCAGAACCACCTTTCCGCGTGCTTGCACGATGTGTTCGATTGTAGGGATGGATGCGCGGATCCGCGTATCATCCGTCACTACTTCGTCAGGAGGATTCTCAAGGTTGAGCGGAACGTTGAGGTCTGCTCTTACCAGGATTGTTTTTCCGGCAATGTCCAGATCGGTAATGGGTAGCTTATCCATGTATCTATTAACAGGAAAAGGAGCGCCGCCATGCGACGCTCCTTTCATTTCATTTGATTCACTACTAACCCGCGTGGGCAAGAGCGTACAATTTCTCTACGATGTCTACAGTGCGGTTTGAATACCCCCACTCATTATCGTACCATCCCACGATTTTTACCATGTTGGCATCAGTCATCGTAAGCGGCGAATCGAAAACACAGGAGTGCGGATTGTGAACGATATCCATTGAGACGATCGGGTCCTCGTTGTATTGCAGAATTCCTTTCATGCCTCCGTTTGCTGCAGCACGAAATGCCGCGTTTACTTCTTCGGCGGTGACATCCTTATTCAGCTCGGCAGTGAAGTCGGTTACCGACCCGTCAGGCACCGGAACTCGAAGAGCGAATCCATCAAGCTTTCCGGCCAGGTGCGGAAGTACAAGTCCGACTGCTTTTGCTGCTCCGGTTGTTGTCGGAATAATGGATAGTGCAGCAGCACGTGCCCGTCGAAGGTCACTGTGCGGAGCATCCTGTAATCGCTGATCCGACGTGTAACCGTGAATCGTAGTCATCATTCCCTTCTTAACGCCGAAGGCGTCGTCAAGGACCTTGACCATGGGTGCCAGACAGTTTGTTGTGCAGCTGGCATTCGAGATAATCTGTTCGGTGCCTTTCAGCGTCTCACCGTTTACGCCAAGAACGATGGTAGCATCGACTTCTCCCTTGGCAGGAGCCGATATGACAACACGCTTTGCGCCCGCTTTCAGGTGTGCGCCTGCAGCTTCACGGGTTCTGAAGAATCCGGTAGATTCAACGACGGTATCGCAGCCGAGATCGCCCCATGGCAGATTCGCCGGGTCCCGTTCACTCAGTACTTTAAATCGGTCTCCGTCGATTACAAGGTGGTCACCGTCGACAGAAACAGAGCCGGGATACACACCGTGCACAGAGTCATACTTGAAAAGATGTGCCAGGGTGGCAGCATCTGTAAGATCGTTTACCGCAACGATATCGAAATCATCGGACTTGCGTTCCAGGATGGAGCGAAAGACAAGTCGTCCGATTCGGCCAAAGCCATTGATTCCGAGTTTGATAGCCATTCAATTTCCCCACAGGTGATAATATGCAGTTTCGTAAATCTTGTCAGACCTCGCATTCCCACTCAGGAAACGACTTTGCCGACTCTGACAAATTACGAACACAGGGTAGTATTGTTGGCCCCATATGGTGCTTGGAATGTGGAATGTCAGTGATTTCACGGCCCAGCGAGTAGATTACGTTGCGGTCCGTGAACAAATCGTATATTTTCCCGCTCTTTGGCGAAATTTCAGGGTCTTTACAGGGGTGCCGATGTGACGTATCCACTCTGGCCTCGACCCGCAATCAATCGAAATAATGTCCACACTAAAACCAACAAAGAAGATATCCCGGCGCCACGAGCTGCGCGAGGATAAGGTTGTCACTCTCTATGCGAAAGCGCTGGAGTTCATTGATGCCAACAAACCTATCGTTTACGGCACCCTTGCCGCCGTCATTGTTTTCTTTGCTGCGATTATCGGCTTCAACTATCTACAGGGTCAAAAGCAGCAGCGTGCTATCGTTGAAATGGCGAGTGCTGTTCGTGATTTCGAGCAGGGGAATTATCAGGAAGCCCTGGATGGAGCGGACGGAACGCCCGGTTTGATTGAGATTATCGACGAGTTCGGTGGAACAGATGCCGGCAATCTCGCACGATTCTATGCAGCTGATTCGTATTTCAGGCTCGGCCAATACGATGATGCACTTACTTTCTTCCAGTCCTACAAAATTGAAGAAGATTACATAGGTGCGAGCGCTCTGGCTGGAGAGGCAGCCGTCTACGAACTTCGGGGCGATTTCGACCGCGCGGGAGATCTGTACACGCGCGCTGCACGCATTTTCGAAAGTGAAGTCACTTCGCCGGGATATTTGCTCGATGCCGCCCGGGCGTATGTCCAGGCGGGCAACATTGATGACGCTATGGATGCGTATGAGACCATAACAACGTCATACGCCGACACCCCCGAGGCGCAACAGGTCGATATCCTCAAGGCGCAGGCGATCGTCAAGGCTAGCTAAACTATTTATCATTATTTGTTGAGGGCGATGCTATGGCTGAAACGACGATTCTCGTTGTTGACGATGAAGATAGCATTCGCCGGACGCTGCGGGAGATACTCGAGTACGAAGAGTATGTTGTAGAAGAGGCTGTGGACGGCGTCGATGCGTTGGATAAGTTACGCGCTTTCGCATACGACCTTGTTCTGCTGGATGTTAAAATGCCCAAGAAGGATGGCATGGAAGTCCTGCAGACAATCTCTCAGGAGATGCCCGAAATTCCAGTAGTGATGATCTCCGGGCACGGAGCAATTGAGACCGCTGTTGAGGCGACCAAGCTTGGCGCGTACGACTTTGTCGAGAAACCGCCCGAGCTGAACAGGCTGCTGGTCACGTTAAGAAATGCGCTGGACAGGGGTCACCTCGTTACCGAGAACAAGCGGATGCGTCAGACGATCGTCGAGCACCGCGAAGGCGACCTGAACCCGATTCTTGGCAACAGCCCTGCCATCTCCAGAATAAAAGACACGATCGAACGTGTTGCCCCAACCGAGGCGCGTGTACTCATAACAGGCGAGCCCGGTACAGGAAAGGAGCTGGTAGCCAAGTGGGTGCATCACCAGTCTCCGCGAAATGAAGGTCCCATAGTCGAAGTCAACTGCGCGGCAATCCCGAGTGAATTGATTGAAAGCGAGCTGTTCGGCCATGAGAAGGGATCATTTACGGGCGCTACCAAGCAGCGCATCGGAAAATTCGAGCAGGCTAATGGCGGCACGCTTTTTCTTGATGAAATCGGTGACATGAGCCTCTCTGCCCAGGCCAAGGTGCTCCGCGCCCTGCAGGAGAACAAGATTACGCGTGTCGGTGGCGACAAGTCGATTCCAGTCGACGTCCGCGTTGTTGCAGCCACCAACAAGAACCTGTTGAAGCAAATTGAGGAAAACGAATTCAGGGAAGATCTGTACCACCGATTGAGTGTAATCCTAATTCACGTCCCGCCGCTCAGGGAACGTCGCGATGACATTCCGGAGATCGCCCAGACGTTTATGGTCAGGCTGTCTCAGCGCAATGGCATGGAACCCAAGATGTTTGATGATGATGCTCTCGACCAGCTAAAACAATTGAACTGGCGTGGTAATGTCCGTGAGCTCAACAATGTTGTTGAGCGACTATCCATCCTGAGCGAGGGCCAGTCTGTGGGTGCCGACGATGTGACCCGATATGTACAGCCGGGAGGTAACCGCGGCAGCGCCGTTGGTGGAATGATTTCCAGATTTGATTCGTTTAGCGATTTTCGCGACGAGGCGGAGAGGGTGTTCCTCCAGCACAAGCTGGACCAGTATGACTGGAATATCAGCAAAACAGCTGAGGCGATCGGCATTCAGCGCTCGCACCTGTACAACAAAATGAACAAGTACGGAATCGAGCGATAGACGGTTGTCTAACTCAGAAACATCCTCCGATTCAAGTGTCGCTCCGGTCCTTACAGTGGCTGGAGTATCCAAAAGTTACACGACCGGGGCAGACACACGTCTGCAGGTTTTGCTGGATATTTCCTTTCAAGTGACGCCCGGACAGATCATTGCCGTCGTTGGCGAAAGCGGGACAGGAAAAAGTACCTTGTTGCACTTGCTCGGCGCATTGGACAGACCCGACTCGGGCTCCGTCTACTACGGTCAACAAGATATCTTTTCGCTATCAGACGACGATCTTGCAAGGTTTCGCAACACGTCGGTAGGATTTGTATTTCAGTTCCATCATCTGCTGCCCGAGTTCAACGCGCTTGAAAATGTAGCGATGCCTGCGCTTATCAGAGGGGGGTCCATGGCTGACGTCAGGGGGCGGGCTACCGAGCTTCTTGAGGCTCTTGGTCTCGCCGGCCGGCTCGACCATCGGCCTTCGATGCTGTCGGGCGGGGAGCAGCAGCGGGTTGCAGTCGCCAGGGCAATGATGAACGAACCGGCGGTCATCCTGGCGGATGAGCCAACCGGTAATCTGGACACTCGAACTGCCGGTGTCCTGCACGACGAAATAGTTCGATTGTCCCGGGACCTCGGCCAAACCTTTATTATCGCCACGCATAACCCGGCGCTGTCGGGTAGGGCGGATCGAGTGTTTAGACTACACAATCATACTCTTACCGAATCGTAGCCTCCGACCGGGAAAACGTCCGGTCGAATCAATGGCCGGTCGACTCAGGCTAAAGAGAGAAATTCAAAGCGCGGCCGAGCAGGCTCGCAAAGGTTGGATCGTATTTTGCTAAGTATTGTCGTGCACTGGTAGTAAAGTAGAATCTGCTGAGAACAGTCTTTCAGCCTGTGCATTCTTACAACATATACTCATCCTCAGAACCTGAGATCTGAAAAATGGACACTTTGTCGGTAGTTGACCCTTCGGTTGGCTTTATCCCGGAAGTCATTCCGGCGGATGTGGATCCGGTAGCCGAGATTAATCGACTGCGCAGGGAGAAGAATGCCATCATTCTGGCTCATTATTACCAGGAACCGGAGATCCAGGATATCGCGGATTACATTGGAGATTCACTCGGGCTGGCACGTCAGGCGGCTGAAACAGATGCGGACATTATCGTTTTTGCCGGTGTTCACTTCATGGCGGAGACCGCGAAAATCGTCAATCCATCCAAGAAGGTGCTACTGCCAGACCTGAACGCAGGATGCTCCCTGGCAGATTCCTGCCCTGCCGACGAGTTCGGGGCTTTTATTGCCGACCATCCTGATCACATTGTCATTTCTTATATCAATTGTACTGCCGCTACGAAAGCGTTGACCGATATTATTGTTACGTCTTCCAACGCGGCCCACATTATCAACCAGATTCCCGAAGACCAGAAGATCATCTTTGCGCCGGATCGTAATCTCGGCCGGTACCTCGCCAAAACAAGCGGACGGGATGACATGGTAATCTGGGACGGTGTCTGCATCGTACACGAGACATTCAGTGAAAAGAAACTCGTGCAGTTGCGCGCTCGCCACCCGGAAGTGAAAGTTCTTGCACACCCGGAATGCGAGGAGGGCGTACTGCGCCACGCGGATTTCATCGGCTCGACCTCAGAGATTCGACGTTTTGCCCGAGAGTCCAGCGACATGCAGTTCATTGTAGCAACTGAAGAGGGCATACTGCACCAGATGCGCAAGGACAATCCCGGCAAAAACTTTATTCCAGCCCCTCCCGAGAGCGGATGCCAGTGTAACCAGTGTCCGCACATGCGTCTCAATACGATTGAGAAACTTTACCTGTGTCTGAAGCACGAGCAACCGGAGATATTGATGCGGGAGGACGTTCGCATACGTGCGCTCAAACCGATCG
>JABDKO010000186.1 GCA_013002165.1 Rhodothermales bacterium
TAGCGCAGACTGAACAGTCTGAACGGGTAGTACAGTGAAGCACCACCGCAGTCTGATACTTTCGTATCAATAGATGTATCGTCCACAACAGTTCGATGCAGGAGGAGTGTGGCGATAGTTTCTGATATATACAGATGACCTGTTTGGACGATCGGGATTAACTTCATCAAGGGCGTCTTTAATCGATAACGTACAAATGAAGTCGGTGCCGCTGGAAAAGCGCCGACAATCCGTCTGGCATGTCGCGACAACTCGATAAGCGGCTCGTTGTGGCTTCCGGAAACTGTGGGCATTTCTCTTTCTCCATTGGTGAAATTCATGGCCTACCGTGATAGGCAGCCACACAGAAAAGAATGCAGAGAGCGTATCGTCCGGATGCACCGGAACAAAGCCCTGACGTAAGCAGCATCAATGACTTTCACATCCCGTGGACACCCTGATCACCGCTTCGAACGGCTTTACCGCTATCGCAGAAGTGGTCATTAACGAGGCATGTAATGGTTGAGTAATGCAGTCTGTGCTTGCCTGGTAATGACCGTCTGAGATGCTCGAATCGGCTTCTAACTGCTGGAGGGACATTCGAGATGAACGCAATCACAACACCGAAACGCCGATTGGTTCTGCTGCTCATGACACTGACATCCTGTGCACTGTTTGCCGTGAGCGTAGCCGTGTACAAAACCTCTAGTGCAGAAGTTGAAGTCGCGGCTGGCGCCATGCTGGTCGCTGCCCATGAGGTGGGTGATTTCGCTAGATGGAAGCAGGTGTATGACTCGGCCGCAGAGTCGAAAACTCGACTTGGATGGTTGCGTGGACAGGTTTTTACTGAAAACGGGAATCCGAATCAGATCCTGGTGATCGAGGAGTTCAAGAGCATGGAGCAGGCCAGGCAATTTGCCGAACTCAGAGAGCTTCGCAGCGCGATGATACGGTCGGGCATGATCGGAGAACCAGAGTTTCGCTTTCTGACAAGAGTCTCGCCATAGCCTCAAAGACGTTGAATCATACATAAGGAGAAACAAACCATGACTGCGAACGCAGCAAAACAGAATCACTACCCGGTCAAGACCAGAGAATTGATGAATCATCACATGGACTCGACAATCTGGAATGATCTGACTTTCCGCAGCGATGACGTGATCATCGCCACTTATGCCAAATCTGGTACTACCTGGGTGCAGCAGATTGTCGGACAGATGATACTCGGTCCGGACCCACGGATACAGGTAGCGAAAATTTCTCCCTGGCTCGATCTGCGAGTTCCGCCAAAAGATGTGAAGCTTGCCGAAGTGGAAGCCCAGGAGCACAGGCGATTACTCAAGACACACCTGCCTGTTGATGCACTGGTGTTTTCTCCACTTGCGAAATACCTGTATATCGCACGTGATGGTCGTGATGTTGCCTGGAGCCTCTACAACCATCATGCCAACGCTAATGACACCTGGTACGAGGTACTGAACGAAACTCCAGGCCGAGTGGGGCCGCCGATTGATAGACCTCCCAATGACATCAAGCAGTACTGGCGATGCTGGAGTGAAAACGACGGCTTTCCGCTTTGGTCGTACTGGGAAAACATTCGTAGCTGGTGGGAAATTCGCGATCTCCCGAACGTGAAACTGGTCCATTTCGAGAACCTGAAGAATGACATGCAGGGCGAGATGGAGGCGATTGCAGATTTTCTCGGCATCGAACCCAGTGCTGAAGACTGGGATCAGACAAACCTTTATTGCAGTTTCGATTGGATGAAGGCCCATGCCGAGCAATGCGCACCTCTCGGTGGCGTGTTCTGGGATGGTGGCGCATCCACATTCATCAACAAGGGCACGAACGGTCGCTGGAAAGAGAGCCTCAGCGAGATGGAGTCGAAGACTTATGAAGAAAGAGCTGTCAGGGAGCTGGGAGAGTCAGCTGCCTACTGGCTCAAGAGCGGCAAATACATCGACGCTTGACAGAGGAGAATAGAATGATCAAGAAACTACACCATGCCGCCTATCGCTGCCAGGACTCGGAGCGGACACGCCAGTTCTACGAAGATTTTCTAGGCCTGCCGCTGGTCCATACGATACCGATTGCAACGACCAAGACGGATAGATCCGTCAATGTATTACACACTTTTTACCAACTTGGCGATGGTTCACACCTCGCTTTCTTTGAAGCTCCCGACATGGCTTTCGAATTCAAGGAGCAGCACGACTTCGATTTGCATATCGCCCTGGAGGTCGACAAGAGTTTTCTGGTGAACATGGTCCAACGGGGAAAGGAGAAGGGTATCGAGACGAGAGGTATCGTTGATCATTCAATCATCGAGTCAGCTTACTTTCGCGATCCCAATGGCTATGTGGTCGAGCTCTGCACCAAAAACCATACACACGATGAACTCATGAGTTCGGGAGAGTTGGACGCACGTCAACAACTGGATGAATGGACAGCTTCCACTGAAAGAAAGTCAGCATGAAGAAGCCTCTCGAACCGAAGATACGTCACACAGGAGTACTGATATGAAAAAGACAATACGAAACGCACACTTCCATGATGGTCGACAATCCTTGCTGGCTCGCGATGCAGCAGTCAAACCTGCTGGATGCAACTGGAAAATCTCATGGATAGCCGTCCCGATCCTGACTTTCTGCATGTGCGGATCGGCAGTGGCAGATCGATTCATGGTTGAAACAACGGAGGGTCCCGGCTTTGCAACCCCGGACGAAGCAGCGATGGTGCTGGAAGCGGGAATCTTGCCGCTATTCGCCGCACTCTCGGAGCTTGAGTCACAAAAGAAAATAGTCGCGGGCGGCCTTCCTGTAGGCTCTCGAACGTTCAACCTGATCGTCGAGGCAGAGTCTCATGATGAGGTTGATCGCATGTTGCGCGACCTGCCGGGTTGGGGGGTGTTCTCATGGCGTATAACGCCGCTACAGAGTATACAGGGACGGGCCACAATGGAGCAGGAGATACTGGCATCGCTGAAATCCGCCAATTGATAAAAATCCGATTGTAGAGCAATGACAACCGGCGGGAGTTCAGCGAAAGCATGAAGCTTGCACCGTAACCACGCTTTCGGGGCAGGTGGCGTCCGATCAGAATCGGACTCCACCTGCTCTCGATCTGGCAGGATCAATGAGCGCAGACACCCCCGGACTCACGGTTTTCACCGTCGCTGTCCTTGTCGCGATTGCCGGTTGCAGCTGCCCGGATACCGCACTGTTCGAGCAACCGTCTGGCGCGCATGAGCGGTGCCGTGTCGAACCCTTCCCGAAACTGCTCAATGGCGATCTCCAGTCGTCGACAGACTGGTTTCGGATCCTCATCGGGATACATGATTGTCACAAGATCCATGGTTGCCTTCAACTCCAGCAGCAACGCTGATTGATCCTTGGCCAACTTGATCGCTTTCTCGATGCAACCCACAGCTTTTCTCCTGTCGTTGACTGCAGCCGCGTGTGCTCCCTCAAGACGATTCAGCTCCGCTCGAAAAAACGCCAGACCAAGACTGTCGCAATGTGACGAAGCACGATCCAACCAGTTTCCGGCCATTCCAATCTCACCTTGCCTGAGCATGGACTCGATGGCCAGTGACGCCAACAGATCGTAGTTGGCGTGAGTCTCCAGTTTCTGCAAAGCCGCTTCTACGATTTCCAGACCTCGTTGCGAATCTTTCTCGGCAATGACGATGCCCCGGAAGATTTCCATATAGTGATGGAAGGAAAGCGCATAGTTCTGGCACAGGTCCAGCCCTTCGTTGGCAAATTCAATCGCAGATTCGGCCTCGCCACGTAGCAGGCATACGAAGGCATGCCCTGCCAGTGCGAATGCAAGCACGAAAGGATGCGCGTTCTCGCGGGCAATGGACATCGCTTCGCCAATGATATGCAGCGCAGTGTCCAGTCGACCGGCCGCGCAGTAGTTCAATGCCAGCCAGTATCGCCCACTCACGGCGAAATTCAGACCGTAGACTGCAATGATCGGCTTGCGGCGGTGCGGATTATCCAGTTGCATACCAGTCTCGAGCAGCTTCTGACTTCTCTGCAAGTTGCCCAGCATCAGGCTGATAGGCCCATCGAGACAGTGAACCACAAACGCGGCATCCACCAGAAAGTCTTCCTTGACCCCGCCCTGCTGCTCGAGCCTTTGGCGAAACGATTCAACGACCTTTCGTGACTTGTCCAGTTGACCCGTGATGAGATTATAAGACCAGAATCCGTACAGTGCGGCGAACAGATCCGGCGATACGGGTTGCTTCTCGCTCAATGTCCAGGCTCGACCAAAAATCCGCTCCAGCGCTGGTTCACCGTAACCGCGAACGTTGCGGTAGGCTACACCCAGCGCCAGTAACAGCTTGAACTCGATACTCCTGTCCGCAACATCCTTGTCCAGTCCACTCGCGAGATCCACGGCAGGTTCTATCAGCCCGATCAACTCCCGTTCATAACCACAGATGGTGCAAAAGAAACGAAGTCCCGTCACCGCTTCGGCTATCAACTGGATATTCTCCTTCTCCAGAGCATGGTTCCACGCTGAACGGATATTATGGAAATCCCTACGCGGTTCCGTGAATCGAGTGGAGTCGTCTGCTCTGGCCTGAAAATGCGCAGTCCATGTTTTCAGTCGTTCGAAGTAATAGTCCGCGTGCGCATTGCAGGTCTGCTCATACTCATCGAACTCGATGAGTTTTCGATGAGCAAACTGTCTCATGAGTTCGTGCAATTCGTACCGACCGGAATCGGGATGATGTTGAATCAGGGACTTGTTCAACATGGCTGACAGAAAAGGCAGTGACACACCTGCAACGCTAGTGGCTGCATCTCGATCGAACCCGCCATGAAAGATGCTCAAACGGGAAAATATCCGCTGCTCTTCCGTTTTGAGCAATGTCCAGGTTTGACTCAAGGTCGCTTCAACGCTGCGTTGACGTTCGGGTACATCGGTGAGTTCGGTAGCAAGCAGATCCAGACTCTGAGACAGTTCATCGGCGATCTCTGCACAGGAAAGCGTGTCAATCCAGCCTGCCGCCAGCACCAGCGCCAGGGGATGTCCTTCTACCATGTGCGCGATCCTGTCGATGTGCTTCAGGTCGGCTTTGCCCGGAGTGTAGTCCAGTCTGACCTGTCTCAAGCCATGCAGGAACAGGTCACAGGCAGGTGTGTACTCCGATGCATAGGTGTCCCGGGATTCGTAGTCCAGGCCGGCAACGGGCAGGATCGTTTCGTAACTGAGTTGCAGTTTTTGTCTTGAAGTGATGATCATGTGCAGCCTGGGGCAATTCTGCAGAAGATTGGCAACCAGTGATCTTGCCTCCAGCAAGTGTTCGAAATTGTCCAGTATCAGCAACAGCGAGCGCGATCCGATGCACTCACACAGTTGCTTCCCTGGATCGTCAGCACCCTTGACATCCAGCCCCAGTACCTCGGCGATTTTCAGCGCGACATTGTCGACATCGTGTAGCGATGCGAGTGGAATGAAATAGACTCCGTCAACGAAATGGTTTGCTTGAGAACGGGCAAACTCCCTGGCCAGGTGTGTCTTGCCCACGCCACCCATACCCAGCAGAGTGATCAGTCGATATTCCGGTAGATTCTTCGACAGGGTCTCCAGTTCGGCGCTTCGACCATAAAAAGCGGTTTCGCTGGTCGTGTCATCTGGCGGTGAGCCAGGGTTCGGAGTCGCTCTCAGCGCGGTTGCTGGCCTCTCGATAGCATCGGCCTTGATCTTCTGCAGCAATTCGTCGGTCTCCCGGTCCGGCGAAATGTTCAATTCCCTGCGCAACAATTTACACAACTGATTGTAGTGTACGATCGCAGCATCCCGATTGCCCTGGTTGAACAGTATCTGCATCAGCATCCGATGCGAGTCTTCTCGCAGTGGTTCCATGTGAAGGCACTTCCTCACATGGAGTTCGGCAGTCCTGTAATCATGACGCAGAAAATTCAAGTTCCCCAGTTCGGTAAGCAGTT
>JABDKO010000197.1 GCA_013002165.1 Rhodothermales bacterium
CATCTCATCGGTCATTCCTGGATTCCCTGAGTTCGGAAAGTGCCGTAGTGGTAATGGTGGATGAAGATGTTACGATTGCCAACACGACGGCGCTATTCGAGTCATCTGTAGAGGCGTACCGTCATTTCGTAGAAAGGCATCCCCATATAGAGGCACAGAAACCTGAATTTCTCTTTCAGTCGGGCGACGATTTACGTGAATCGATACAACCTTTCCGTCGAATTACGACGGGCACTTTTTCGTCTTCCTCAAACAGTGCCATTGTCGATCTCAAATGTTCGCCGCAGCCTGATTTTAATTCGAGCATCGAACTACTTAAAGCAAGTATCGACAGTGGTCCCGCCACGACGTTCATCCTATGTGACAGCAAGGGTCAGCAACAACGACTGACTGACCTTCTCGAAACGCAAATCTCCTCTGGCAAAGTTTCTATCGTCGTCGGTTCTCTGCACGAAGGCTTTGTAGTAGACGATTCACAGCTTGCAGTCTTTACTGACCATCAGATCTTCAACAGATTTCATCGCCCGTCTACACGAAAAAAGAAATCGACGGGCGGCCTTTCGCTGCGCGCACTGAAAGACCTGTCTGTTGGTGACTTTGTCGTTCACGTTGACTACGGAATCGGGACCTTCGACGGTCTGAAAAAGATTACCGTTCGCGGCAAAGAACAGGAAGCCGCCAAGATTCTCTACAAAGACCGAGACTCTCTTTTCGTAAACGTCAACTCGATACACAAGCTACACAAGTACTCCGGCAAAGATGGACATCAACCTGGCCTGACAAAACTTGGAACGGGTCAGTGGGAGCGAAAGAAAGCGCGAACGAAGAAACGCGTCAAGGACATTGCACGGGATCTCATAAAACTTTACGCGCAACGGCGCGCTGCAAGTGGTCACGCTTTTCCTCCCGACACAATCTGGCAACGGGAAATGGAGGCTTCGTTTCAGTACGAGGATACGCCCGATCAATCGAAAGCAATCGACTTCGTGAAAGAGGACATGATGCAGCCGTCTCCAATGGACCGACTTGTTTGTGGTGATGTCGGATTTGGTAAAACTGAGGTGGCAGTCCGTGCTGCATTTAAAGCAGTCCAGGATGGCCGGCAAGTTGCGATACTCGTGCCAACTACCATTCTTGCTGAACAACATCTCGAAACGTTCTCAAAAAGGCTGGCCCGATTCCCTGTACGGATCGCAGCTCTTTCCAGGTTCCGTGATCCCCAGGAACAGAAGCAGATCATAAAGGATGTTGCAAGTGGCAAGATCGACGTACTCATTGGGACACATCGTATTACGTCCAAGGACGTTGTGTTCAAGGACCTCGGCCTGCTCGTTATAGATGAGGAGCAAAGATTCGGAGTCTCGATCAAAGAAAAACTCAGAAAACTTAAAGTCAATGTCGACACGTTGACGCTGACCGCTACGCCAATTCCCAGAACGCTGCAGTTCTCTCTCCTTGGCGCGCGGGACCTGTCAATTATTTCTACGCCCCCACCAAACCGGCAACCGATTGTAACGGAGATTCACACGTACGACTCCGAGCTAATTCGTGATGCGATTGTGTATGAGCTCAACAGGGGAGGGCAGGTGTTCTTCATACACAACAGGGTTAAGTCCATCGAGGAGATGGGCGCAAAGCTGCGCGATACGATTCCAGGAATCCGTCTACGCGTTGCCCACGGTCAGATGCCGCCGCGAACTTTGGAGAATGTCATGTTCGACTTCAAGAACCACAAGTTCGACGTTCTCCTATCAACGAACATTATCGAGAACGGGCTGGACATATCGAATGCAAACACAATCATAATTAATCATGCGAACCGGTTCGGTCTTGCCGAGCTGCATCAATTGCGTGGAAGAGTTGGAAGGTCGGATCGCAAGGCATTCTGTTACTTACTTGTCTCGTCGATTCACAGCTTGACCCGGGAAGCAAGACAGCGACTACAGGCACTCGAAGAATTTAGCAACCTCGGCGCGGGCTTCGGTCTTGCGATGCGGGACATGGATATTCGTGGCGCGGGCAACATGCTCGGTGCAGAGCAAAGTGGATTCATTGCTGACGTTGGCTTCGAGACATATCACAAAATCCTTGATGAAGCCGTAAGCGAACTGAGGCAAGATGAATTCAAGGAACTGTTCAAGGATCAGCCCACGCCGGCGCTTTTCGAAACGGCAGTCGACGTTGACGTTGACGCGCTGATACCGATGACATACCTGTCATCAAACAACGAACGCCTGAACCTGTATCGGAGAATTGCAGAAGCGAAGAACACCGAAGAGCTGCATGCCATTTCGAGCGAGATGACGGACAGGTTTGGGCCGTTTCCCGAACAGGTAAATAGTCTCTTCATTGCATCACGTCTGAAGCTTATCGGACAGATTCTGCACCTTCCAAGAATCACCTACAAAAATAGCCGCCTCTTCCTGAATTTTCCGGATCAAAAAGCATCCGACTACTTCTCTGCATCTCTATTCCAGCCTGTTATGGAGTGGCTGGATGAATCAGGTCAAAGATTCGTCATGAAACAGTCCAAACAGGGGACTATGCGTGCAATCGTGCAAGAGGTTAACTCCCTTGGTGATGCGATGACGTTATGCGAAGAACTTGTCGAGCACGTAACCGGAACCGAGAATGAGCCTCAACTATAAAGATCTTGCACTTTCCGGGCTTCTTCTGCCACAAGGCCTTTCAATTCAGCCGGTTCGATAACTTCGGCGTCGGTTCCAAACCGGCGGAGCCAGTTTGACAGGTAGTGAAGATTGTCGAATCGAAATGCGATGTCTACGTAGGCGTCATGCGCGTCCATATTATCAATCCGCGCTGGAAGAACTCGAACCGCGGTGCTCGCTACCGTCTGCTTGAACCGAATTACAACCTGGTGGATTTCATCCGACATTTGCGATCGATCCACGTGGTCCTGCAGATCAAAATCTTCAGGTGCTTCGAATCGGCTCATCGAAACGTGAAGCTTCCGGATGCGGTCTAACCTGAAGTTTCGAATCGTCCCTCGAAGATGATCGAATGCAATCAGATTCCAGTGATCTGTATAGTACACCAGTCCAAGTGGATCTACTGTTCGACGCGTTACTTCGTCACGACTCTCCACATAGTAATCGATTATCAAACTGTTGCGTGTCGTTACCGCTTCGGTGATCTTGTGCCACCATCCGTCGGACTCACGATCGACTTTTAGTGCCGATGACCAATACGGGTCAAGCACAGTTCGATCCTTCAGCCGTGATACAAACGATCTCGTCTCCTGGGGCAACACGTTCATTATTTTCACTTCCACGGCCTCGGCCTCTGCCTGAAGCGTGGGGTCTGTCTGGAGCTTCATAAAGCCCAGTCCTACCAGGAGGGTTGCAGCCTCGCGCGCAGTTATCATAAGAGGGGGGAGCTGGTAGCCTTCGAGGATTTCGTAACCTGTGTCCTCCCCGTACGTGAGCGGTACACCAGATTCACTGAGTGATCGAAGGTCGCGGAATATAGTCCGACGAGTCACTCCGAAGTGCTCGGCGAGATCCTTGCTTGTGAGGTTCGGGCGAGCCTGCAGCAAGATGACGATCTCAAACAATCTGTCCGTTTTCTTCTTTCGCTTTTCTGCGTTGCTCATCGGTCAACTCTCCCGATTGATCTGGTCACATGCACCAGATACTTGTCGTCGCTTGCTTTTCCCAGTACGTCACCAACGGGTTCCTGCGTTGCAATACACTTTGGATAACGCTTTCGCAGTTCATCTATCTCCGGACCCAGAACTCCTCCTTTCAGGGCTATCAGGCCGGGTTGCCATGTTTCTGGAGAAGTGGTTATCGGGATGTGTCCACGAATATGCCACGACCACAGTCGGACCAGTGATGCCGTTGCCCGCGATGTGGAATAGTGATACTTGCCCGGGTATTCCTCTGCCCGGCCACGCCAGACTTTCAGGTTTTCCAGTCCCAGCTCACTCATAAAATGTTGAATGGCAACCGCTTTTTTTCCCGTGGTCTCGACTGCAATGACCTCAATGTCCGAACAGGCGATAGCGAGAGGAATAGCTGGCAGGCCTCCACCGCTGCCCCAGTCGATGACCTTCGTCCCTGGCTCAAATGGCTTCTTCAGTATGCGGAGACAGTGGGCGATGTGCCACTCGACATCCACGCGAGTAGATTTTCGAGAAATCAGGTTCACCCGCGCATTGTAATCCAGAAGCAAGTCAGCGTACAGCTTTAACTGCTTATCTATTTCCGGCGAGTTAATGATGCCTGCTGCCATATCCGTGATCTTCCTGTCTATGCAGACTGAGACTCCGGGTGTCTCTTCAACAACACCATGAGAACGGAGATGTCTGCAGGACTCACGCCACTAATTCTCGAAGCCTGTCCGAGATTGGATGGCTGAATCTTGCTGAGCTTCTCCCGCGCCTCCAATGTTATGTTGCCCAGATTCTGAAAGTCAACAGTAGGGGGAATCGGCATCGATTCAAGTTTTTCCATCCGACTTACCATGTCGGCCTCACGCGCCAAATACCCCTCGTACTTAAGTTCTATTTCAACCAGGCTTGACACATCTTCAACACCATCCGCAGGAGTCACCATCTCATCATATCGGTCCACAAACTGCAGAAGATCTGGAAGTGATACCTCAGGCCGCAATGCTATTTTCGCAATGCGTTCCGGATTGGAAATATCGGACGTACCGACCTTCTGGAGATAAGCGTTAACTGCAGACGGCGTTACGGCTGTTCCCTCTATCGCCGCGCGTGTCCTCGAAATTGCCTCGCGCTTTCGTTGCATCCGCTCGACGCGTTCTTTTGATGCAAGTCCGAGTTCGTACCCGCGCTCCGTCAACCGCTGGTCCGCATTGTCCTGTCTCAGCAGAATTCGATGCTCGGCCCTCGACGTGAACATCCGGTACGGTTCTTCAGTGCCTTTCGCAACGAGATCATCAATCAGCACACCGATGTATGCTTCAGATCTCTTTAGAATCAGTGGATCGCTGTTCCGGAGTCGCTGGACCGCGTTGATACCGGCAATTAACCCCTGGGCAGCGGCTTCCTCGTATCCCGTCGTACCGTTAATCTGGCCCGCAAAGAAAAGGTTATTTACCAGCTTGGTCTCAAGACTGTAGCGAACCTGAAAAGGAGGGAAGTAGTCATACTCAATTGCGTAACCCGGTCGAAGCAGATGAACATTCTCAAGGCCGGCTACCTTACGCAACGCCTTGTACTGGACATCTTCAGGTAAGCTTGTCGAGAAGCCGTTGACGTAGACCTCTTCTGTTGTCCAGCCTTCCGGTTCAAGAAAAATCTGGTGACGATCCTTGTCGGCGAACCGGTCAATCTTGTCTTCAATCGATGGACAGTACCGGGGCCCACGCCCCTTGATACGACCGGCAAACATCGGGCTGTCATCGAAGCCTTCTCGCAGGAGGTCATGTACTTCTGTATTTGTGTACGTCAACCAGCAGCTTCTCTGCGCCTTCGGCAAGGCATCCGTCATAAACGAAAACGGACT
Organism: Rhodothermales bacterium; assembly: GCA_013002165.1. Lineage (GTDB taxonomy): Bacteria > Bacteroidota > Rhodothermia > Rhodothermales > JABDKH01 > JABDKO01. The sequence continues at coordinate 5,496 of JABDKO010000197.1, forward strand.
CGCCTTCGGGTCACCGGGTTGCTCTTCCAGTTTCGAATAGTCCATGCTTCGGCCATCGATCCGCGGCGGTGTCCCGGTTTTCAGTCGGCCGCTTTCGAATCCCAGATCAAGCAGGGTCGCCGTCAGGCCCGTGGATGGTCGCTCGCCCATGCGGCCACCACCAAATTGCTTCTTGCCGACGTGAATCAGACCGTTCATGAACGTCCCGCTTGTCAGGATTACCGCACCTGCTCGAATCTCCTGGCCGAGCTGTGTTACTACTCCGGCCACACGTCCGCTTTCGATCAGCAGATCGGTCACCATGTCCGCACGCATCCACAGATCAGGAATTTTTTCGAGTTGCTCACGGACGGCAGCGGCATACATCATCCTGTCACACTGAGCACGTGGACTCCAGACAGCGGGTCCCTTTCGCTGATTCAACATGCGGAATTGCAGGCCCGATGCATCGGTGGCAAGACCCATGATTCCACCCAGCGCATCTATCTCCCGTGCTATTTGACCTTTACCGATTCCTCCAATGGCGGGATTGCAAGACATCTGGCCGATTGCCTGTAGCTGCATTGTGATCAGCAGCGTCCGTGCACCCATGCGAGATGCTGCAGCTGCGGCTTCGCTGCCGGCATGTCCGCCGCCAACGACAATGACATCGTATGTCTGGTCTGTAAGTGCCATGTGGAGTCCTACTGCTATTTACCGATGCAGAATCTTGAGAAGATACTATCCAGAATATCCTCGTTTGTGATTTGACCCGTAATAGCCCCGAGTTCTGCGAGTGCGTGACGTAATTCGATCGATACCAGATCGCCGGATTTGCCCGTATCTAATGCCGAAACACAGTTGTCGACCGCTTCTTTCGCTCTTGCAAGATGATCTTTATGTCGAAGATTGGTAACCACTCGTGAACTGTCAGAAGAAGCAATTGCATCCGTAACGATGCCAGTAAGTCTTGCTACGAGCGGCTTGATCTCCTCCTCATCATCCACAGCGTGCAGCGCGGATAGTGCGATTATCGTATATGGTTCCCTTGTGAACTGCGCAGGATCATGCGGCCGTTCAGCATGAAGGTCGGACTTGTTCGCTATCAGAATAATAAGCTCGACTGCAAGGCCGGCAGCTACAAGTTCATCGAGCTCCGCCACATCGAGACCTTTGGTCGAGTCGAACACGTACAAAAGAACGTCTGCATTCTGCATAGATTTGCGAGCGCGGCGGACGCCTTCTTCCTCGACTACATCGGTTGTCTGCCGGAGGCCGGCAGTGTCTCTGAAGCGAAAGGGAAGACCTTGTATTTCGACTGACGCCTCGATCTCGTCGCGCGTCGTTCCCGGTATCTCGCTAACAATTGCGCGGTCTTTTCCGACCAGTGCATTGAGCAGTGTTGATTTGCCGGCGTTTGGCTTTCCTGCGATGATGACATTGATACCATCACGTAATCTTGCGCCTGTGCGATACGATGTAACCAGTTCGGCAAGAAGGGCAGAGGCGTTTGAAAGGAGCGCGTACAGTCTTTGTCGATCTGCGAACTCTACATCTTCTTCCCCGAAGTCCAGTTCGAGTTCGAGCATTGCGCCAAGATCTATCAGCTCCATTCTCAGCTTCTCAATGAGCTTCGAATAATGACCCTCGAGGTGCGATACAGACACGCGATGCGCGGACGTTGAGGTGGCATGGATAATGTCTGCGACGGCCTCGGCCTGTGCAAGGTCCATTTTGCCATTTAGAAATGCCCGCAGTGTGAACTCTCCCGGCTCCGCCATCCTGGCTCCATTGGCAAGAAGAGCGTCGAGGACGAGCTGTGGAGCAAAATCCCCACCGTGGCACGTGATCTCGACTATGTCTTCCCCCGTTGATGATCGCGGATTGTGAAACACGGTCGCGACCACCTGATCTACAGTAACATCACCGTTGACGATTCTGCCAAAGTGTGCGGTGTGGGAGGGGGCGCTGCCTAAATCCGCGCCGACAAAACAACGTGCGGCAATACTGCGAGCCTCAGGTCCAGATAACCTGATAATGGACAGCGCCGCACGACCCCGCGCGGTCGCCGGCGCGGCTATCGTGTCTGGAGCCATCATTTATTTTCTGACCCTCTTTCGAGACACCGCGCCATTTGACGACTTTTTCTTTATTCCGCGGACGGCCTTTCCACCGGCCCTGCCGTTAGTTTCGGGCTCTTCCTCGTCTTTGTCGTGCAGGTGCTTGTTGATGTACTTCTGCTGAACAGCCGTAAGTACGTTGTAGCAGAGATAGTAGAGGCTAAGCCCGGACGCGAACTTGTTGAAGATGGCGAAGATCATTATCGGCATCAGGTAGGTGAACATCTTCATCTGCGGGTTTGACGCGGTTGAAGAGCTCTGAATCTGCATCTGTACAACAAGCGATATTCCCATGAGAAGAGTAAAGCCTGCTACGAAGTCGCCATAAAACGGAATCTCAAACGGCAGTTGAAGAATCTTATCCGGAGCGGAAAGATCACTTGCCCACAGAAATCCCTGCTGTCGAATCTCAATCGACTGCGGGAGAAACTGCCACAATGCGATGATGACGGGATACTGGAGCAACATCGGAAGACAGCCGCCGAGCGGGTTCACACCCGTCTCCTTGTACATCTTCATGGTGGCTTCCTGCTGCTTCTGCGGGTTGTCCGGGTATTTCTCCTTTATCGCCTCCATTTTGGGTTGGAGCTCGCGCATCCTCGCCATGTTCTTGAACGATGACTTGGTCAGCGGATACAGCGCACCTTTTACAACGAGTGCGAGAATGATAATTACAATACCGTATGACGGTATAAAGCCGTGCAGAAACGCAAACAGCGGAATGAAGATAAACTTGGCCAGCGGCCGCGTCATCCATTCGAAGAAGTTGATTCCGAAATCAACCATGTCGAACAGGTGTAGTTTGTACGCAGCGAGATTGTAGTATTCAAGCGGGCCTACGTAAATGCGGAAAGTATCCGTCCGGTCGTCACCGATTGGCACGCTTAGCGTAACCTCGTAATCTTCTTTGAGATCAGGATCGTCTAGTTCGCCAAATCGTTCGCCGATGAGCTCCGCGCCGCGAGTGCTGCCGTCGGGAATGAGTACGGTCGTGAAGTACTGCGTCTTGACTCCGACCCAGTCGATAGAACCGTTAAGAGATTTCTCCTGATACGCGTCTTTCCGAAGGTCGATACCAACAACGTCTCCGCCTGTTCTGGCATAGGCGCCGGTTCGCGTTGCCTCCGTTTTGCGATTGTCCTCGGCAAACGGAATTCCACCATCCCACACGATATCGTAACCCTGGCGGGCTGCGTACTGATCAGCACCGAGCAAACTGACACCTACCCTTATCTCGTATGAGTCAGGAGTAAACGTGTAGGACTGAACTATCGTGCCGCTGTCGATTTCTGCCCGAAACTCGAGCGTACTCTCGGATGACGCCACATTGACCCGGTCACTCGTTGTTGACGGTTCGAAATAAAGCGACCGTGTGTCAACCAGATGATTCTGCGTCGACGTAAACAGCAGGCCTATTGCGCCGAAAGTTGTCGAGTCCACCATCTGAACGGGAGTGACACGATCCGACTGGTAATATTCCTTGAGCTCCAGTGAGAGTAGAGTTGCACCATGCGAAGTGAAGACTGCCTTGTAGACTTCATTCTCGACCGTGATGAGTTTTTCATCTCCGGTTTGAACGCCAGCGAACATCTCGCCAATCGGAGCAGCGGGAGCCGTTGTTACATCTGCCTGTGCTTCGAGTTGAGGTATTTCATCGCTGATACCCGTGGATGAATCAACTACAGAGATCGAATCAGCAACGAGCTCGTCGGCACCCGGAGGCTGGGGAGTCGGTGAGATCATGAACAACCACACCATCATTATCAGTGTAATGAGGACAGTTGCTATTAATGTGTTACGATCCACAGGCTTATTTCAGGGAGATGGTCATGGCGCCCGTTACGGGGAGGTTGATCAGCTAGTTCCGTTGTGCGGCTGGCCTTGTGACGAAAGGTGCGATATCATCGTTTCGATAACAGAGTCGGCGTCGCTTCGAAAGTCGCGTTTCGGATCCTGTCCTTTGTACACCATAATGAAGATCAGCTCAGTATCATCACTGGATGGAAGCTTTAGTAGCGAGCTATGACGCAGGCGAATGGCCTCACGCAGCACCCTTTTCACCCTGTTCCGGTCAACCGCCCGCTTCAACCGCCGTGTGGCAGTAACAGCTGCGCGGTACCTTACATGGTCCCCATCCGTGCTTGCAACTGAATCGTATATCAGTACTACAGACGGCGTAGAGATGGATTGCCGCGATGTCGCTTTTCGCTGAAAAAGCCCATCAATCAGGGCTTTCTTTTTCAGTCTATATTTCGCGGCACCGGGGTTGCGCACGGTCGAACCGACTTTCGCTAGCCTTCCAGGCTACTACTTGCCACTCCTGGTATCAGAAACAGTAAGGTTTTTTCTGCCCTTGGAGCGTCTGCGGGCCAAAACCTGGCGACCGCGTTTTGATGCCATTCGTGCACGAAAACCGTGCGTGTTCGCCCTTTTGCGACGACTGGGTTGGTACGTTCTTTTCATTGTGATTACTGAAACTGGTTTTCCTTGGCTCGGCCTTCAGTATTGCCGGTTTGTCTACAGAAAAGCTAAGATACGACTCCTTTGATGATTTTCCATTCATCGCTGCTTGACTTTCGCTTGAAACGAACATAATATTCCAAGCTTCGTTCTCGTCCCCGCTAATCGACGGTTTTCAGCGGAGATCGATCACGAGAGAGCCTTCGCTTACGTATCTTTGTCGGGTCAGGGGCGGTTAGCTCAGCTGGTTAGAGCGTCTGGTTTACACCCAGAAGGTCGGGAGTTCGAATCTCTCACCGCCCACCACATCTGTAATCTCGAATCCTGGCCGCACTCCACCCGGCCAGCGACAACAGCGGCACTACCAATGGCTCATGCGGCCGGAATTCCAAAAGTAAGCAGACTCAGAGCCCGGCAGCGGATAGGGAAATACCGTATCGAGAAGCGCCTGGGAGAGGGGGGATTCGCCGGGGTTTATCAAGCCTACGATACTATAGAGGGTGTGCGTGTCGCGCTCAAAGTTCCACATGCTCCCTATGTCAACGACGACGTGCTGAAAGACTTTCGCTCGGAGTTCAGAAGCTCATCCCGTCTGCGGCACGACAATATCCTCGCCGTGAAGGACGCTTCAATCGTCCAGGACCGGTTGATCATCGCTATGCCACTCGGCATTGAGAGCCTCGGCGACCGGATGAAAAGGCGAATGTCAACCCGGCGTACTCTTCACTACATCGAACAGCTTCTGGATGCAGTTGCACACGCTCATGAAAACGACATTGTGCACTGTGATATCAAACCCGAGAACCTCATCCTTTTTCCGGACGATGAACTTCGGCTTACCGACTTTGGTGTCGCCAAGGTGTCACAGAAGACTCTGTCGAACTCGATACGCGGAACTGTAGGCCACATGGCGCCTGAGCAGGCTATGGGTCGAGCCACGTATCAGAGTGACGTATTCGCAATTGGGTTGACATCATATCGCCTCCTTACCGGGGAGTGGCCCGAGTGGCCTTTTACCTGGCCGCTTCCGGGTCACAAGAAGCTTCGGCGTCGGGTACATCCAAAATTTGTTGCCTGGCTAAAACGAGCACTGCAGGCAAACCCGAAAAAGAGATTTCGTGACGCAGTCCAGATGCGAGATGCGTATGTCAGAATAGCCCCCACCATCGCCCGGCACCTTGACTCCAGGTAGTTGCCCCTCCGCGCTACGGTTAGCCCAACGGGAACCTTGCCGGTTCACGTCGCTTGACACTTGCATATCTATTTCAAACAACGCCCCGGCTGTCATGTTGAGATTCTTATTGACCTCATTCTCTTTGCTTCTTTTCCTGTTCGTTCTGCCTCCTGCAAGTGCTCAAGAAAGCGACTTTATTGAAAACCTCATCTCCAACCTCGACGCTACTGGTAGTCGAGATGTCTTCTTTGACCTTGACACCGGAGTTGAAGTTGACAGCTCATCCGCCGACTGGGATTTGTGGTTCAACGGATCGCGTATTAAGGTAAATGGCCAGCTCGCGATGGTCGACAAAAAGTACAGCTCCGTTTACGCTGCACCGGATACGGGATATCTTGATGATGAGATGGGGATTACCGCATTTCCATCGGGTAGTGATGCAGGATGGTTCATGTATGACCCGAATACGCATACAGTCGAAGCCGTTCCTCAGCGAACGTTCGTGATCAAGAACCGAGACGGCAACCATGCGAAGGTTGAGTTCATCAGCTACTACAAGGACGCAACGCCGGCCGACACTCCCGGCGCCGACCCACGGTATTATACGTTTAGGTACAAAATGAACTCCAGTGGATCGAGCAAGCTTTAGTCCGGGCTTCTATGCGGCAGGTCATTAAAAAGTTTGTACGATATGACCACTGGCGTTAACACCATGAATGCGACGGCAACGATGAACAGGTAGGTAAACAAACCGCTGTTCACAAATGGCCAAAGCACAAGCAGTGCTAATCCGGACGCTACCCATATCTTCGCGGCAATGCGGTGTGTCTGCCGCCAGACTTCTGGATTCTCGAGTGTCCAGGGAGTTCGTATCCCGATGAAGTAATTGGGCTCTATCGTGCTCAGATAGTTACCGATTCCAATAAACAATAGAATCAAGACTAACAAAATCGCTTTGCCGACATCGAACGTGTAGCCAAGTGCCTGTAGGAGTACAGCGATGAACAGGCCATTCATAATCAATGGAAAAACTATGCGATATGCCCTGAGTGCTTTCTGTTTTGATTGCACTCTTCGTTTAGGATCGATAATCGGAGCAACCATTATGATGAGATAGCCGAATAGTGACAAGGCCGGGAAAAGCAAGAGGGTAGTCAACTTGCTTCCGTAGCCATCAACCTCGCCTCGAATATTCCAATGAGATGGAATCTGATCCGGGATGCTACCCCACACAAAAGGTAGAATTGCTAACGGTATCACTATCAATACCCATGAAAGCCATTCGGTCTTTATAGTCTCTTTAATGTTCATGATTGTCCATCTTTGACGAGATCCAAAAGCCAGTTGATTGTATCCTCGAGTACAGTTGTTGTAAGCGAGTACACCCTAAACTGCCCATCGCGGCGTGATGCTACGAGGTCCGCCTGCTTGAGAATGTCGAGGTGGTGCGAAATGCTTGGTTTGCTCATATTGAACTGGTCAGATATTTCTCCGGCAGAGAGCTCCTGATCTCGCAATAGCTCCAGAATCTTTCTTCGGGTAGGATCTTTCAGCGCTTTGAACAGCAGGGTCATTTCGATGTTTAGATAATTGTCTAATTTATACGTGTCGTATGGAATTAGTTTCAGTCATGACCAGGTTGCAAACGAAAAGTGACACCCACAGTACTGCGAAAGAGGCAATACCCATCGGACCTATGACTTCCAGTTGCTTCCGACATATCCGGCAATAAAGGCCACTACAAATGATGGAGCCATTTCACCAAGTGCATTGAATGCCTCTCCGACGATCGGTAGAGCTGATGCTCCAAACTTGAACAGGGGAACGGAAATCAATCCTCCTATCATGGTCCATATCACGCCTCTTGCATTGTACTCTTTCCAGAACAGCGTAAGAATGATAACCGGACAGAAGCAGCTGGCGATTCCTGACCAACCGAATATCACAAACCAGAAAACCGTCCTGTCCGGAGACAAGAGCGACACGCTTACGGCTATCACCAGTGCAAAAACAGCTATCCCCAGCGTGACCCAGCGCGACATTCCTGTAAGCTCGGACCCAGGCGTTTCCGGATGTACAAGCTGTTGGTAGTAGTCTCTCGTGACAGCACTTGACGCAACGACCAGTAGTGAGTCTATGGTAGACATAATCGCTGCAAGAACTGCCGCTACGAATATTCCGACGATGACGACGGGGAAAAGGTGTTCTACAATTGCAGGAAGAACGCCCTCGGCAGCATTGCCGAGAATAGACTCGGGGTTCTGACCACCCGGGACGAGGATAAACCGTCCGAGGAATCCGGCGAGAACTGCGGCTGTATCGGTCAGGATAGTGTACGTGATAGCCACCCATCGTCCCTTCTTTATTTCTCGGGGATCCTTCAGCGACATGAATCGAACGAACACCTGTGGTGATCCGAGAAAACCCAGACCAACAGCAAGGTAGGATACGATTATCCAGACATTCTGAAACGTGAGGCCCCCTGCGCCAGTGAGGGTAAGTAGTTCCGGATTGGAAGCACCGATCGAAGTTGATAGTGCTACATCCGATGGGATTGACATAACGGCGAAGACGGGAATCGCCACGAGGCCAACGAGCATGATCGTGCCCTGAAAAAGATCTGACCATGAGACGGCGACGAAGCCTCCAAACATTGTATAGAGTAAGACGATGCCGAAGCCTGCCGTAATTCCCGAGTAGTAATTCCAACCGAGGAAGCTCTCAAACGCCTTCCCCGTGGCATCTATCTGTGCGCTGACATATATCGTAATAAAAAGGACGAGGATACCTGCAGCCAGTACCCTGATGCGTTTGTGGTTTGGGTCGCTTTTCCGTGGGGCGTGTTTGGCGACCAGGTAATCCGGTACCGTAACGGCACGACATTCATCGGTCTGGTGTTTGAATCGGTCTGCCATTACAAACCATGCAATACCTACCCCGAGCACTTCGCCGACTACAACCCAGAGGGCGCTGAGACCCACCATGGCTCCCAGCCCGGTCAGGCCCAGGAGCAACCATGCTGATTCTCCCGTCGCACGAGCGGAAAAAGCGACGACCCAGTAGCCGAGTTTCTTGCCGCCGACATAGAAATCATCCAGGTCCCGGATACGTCGCGAGGCTACGACTCCGATGCCGGCCAGAATGGCAAAGTATGCAGCCAGAACCAGATAGACAGCCATGTGACGGAGAGTGAGCGATAGGTCGCCATGAAGCTAGGAAACTTTCTAGACTTTCTTCTAGAGATACTCTAGCACATAATCATTGGCGCAGTTCGCACTTCCTCGATTAAGTTGTAACCGGGGAGGAGGAGTGGTGGCCCCCGCGTTGCCATGGGTTTGAAATCTGATTCTCCGCCCCTCAACTGGAGCCCACCCGCCACAATCTGACCCTCCGGCATAGCTATGTCGCCGAGCCGCACGCAAACACGATCAGACATATGAAAGCCCACCCGTCTTTCGACGGGCGGGCTTGATCATTTCGTCAGGACCGTCGCTTCGCAGTTATCGCCGCGACGAAATCGGCTGTACCCTGATTTCACCGGTCCTCTGAGGAATCGCAATGACATCTTTCGGTGCTGCATTGAGAATGCGCTCCATCTCAACATCATAATCAATGCCGCTGGCGGCAGAGACACCGTATGTGTCCTCGACCACTTGGATACTTGCAATAAGCAGCGCCTCCGTAAGGAACGGATTATGTGCTGTCGATCCGTATACGTCATCACCAAACGTGGCGAGATTATAATTGAAAAATGCACCTTCAGCTGTCGTGAATGTCGGATCTCCAGCGTCGATCTCGCCACCAGACTCATCCAGTCCCGGATCGACCAGCTCAAGCACGGCAAGCAACTCATTCGCCCGGTCCTCAATACTAGTACTCGAGGCTATCATCGCGGATGCTGCAGCAGTTGTCGTCAAGTGGCACCCTGCTGTCGCACAACCGCTATACGCGCGAGCTTCCTCTGCCAACTCGCAATCCCCGGTAACAGGGATTCCATCCGGTCCAACACACGGCATGGCCGTGAAGAGGTGACCCGTTGCCTGGAAGACAAAGTCTCCCGTGACCTCATCGGTAACCTCAAACTGACTCACATGACAACTTGCACACAATCGTCTGTTGGCGACGCTGCCATGCGATGCTACGATCTGACCCTGTTCGATCTGAACTCCGGGCGGGAACCACCCACCTTCGCCGATCAATAAAGCTGCTTGTGGTGCATGCGGTGCAAGACCGTGACTGGACGAGGGATCAGGTACCGTCCGCCGGTTGTGACATTGTGCACAGAGGTTTTCCTCTAGCGAGACCGACTCGACAGGAAATCTTAACTGACCCTCATTAGTTGCATCGTGTGGATCGTGACATACCGCGCATGTGATCGGAAGGTGGTCTACTGAATTCTTCTCGGCATACTCTGCCTTGACGCCCCATGACTTGAGAGCACCCTGCCCCCTGTGACAACTTTCACACTCGGGACGCGCTGCCGCAAAACCAACCACGGAAGCATGTCCGGATTGTGCCCACTCTTCCGCAAACGGATGATGACTACCCTGATGGCATTCTGCACAACTTGTCGCATTGGCAAGATCCGACAGGTCTCCAATACCTATCGCGGCGATCGGCTGAGATGCATCGGGATTGGTTACATGCTGTTGCCCGGCTCCATGACAGCTTTCGCACTGAACATCGTGATACCTTGAGTCGCCGGTGCCGGCAAAACCAACTGCTTCGGTAAGTGGATTACCCAAAGGACCAGCTGTATGGCAATTCTCGCAGAAAGCTTGTGCATGACCACTGGCTTGAAGACCTTCCCACGCCGCTGCGTGCGCCGTACCTTCCCAGGCAGCCTGTTGACCGACATGGCAATTACCACAAACGGTCAGGCCAACATCCTGGTCGTCATATCCCAGAAAACCTACAGCTGCAGCTGGAGGTGAATCATAGAATGGACGTTCAACGAAAACTGTCTCAGTTCTGTCACATCCCGACCAGACAAAAACGCTCGCACACAAGAAAAGGGAACTGGCTATCAGATATAATGGTGATAGCCTGCTCCGAAAAAAGAGAGTGGACATGGCAAACCCGTTGGCGTTATTGGTTGCAAAATATTTCAGGGGGGAGTCTCAGGCGGTGCGGAAGATTAGTTAAAGTGATCCATCATGTCAACCCGTCCCGCGGGAAGTCGGGAAAAACACTACATTGTTCGAGGGGATACCATTGCACGCCTCAACGTAGCATTGCTTTCCCATTGAACGTTTGACAATCCGGATATTTCCGGCCGTCATTGGAAATCAGACCAAATCAACTGAGATGATCTCAGCGGGGGCAAACCTTTTGACACGTCATTTCCTACTACTCATTGTAGCCGTTTCTATCGTTGGTATTCACTCTGCGGTCGCCCAGGACACAGACACAGCTGATGTCTTCATTGGTTTCGATGATATCGAAGAAGAGGCGCCTCCCGCTGTCAGTCACTCCGGCGGATGGACGGACATGATTCATATCTCGGGACGATTCGATCTGAACCTTGAGGTCACGAATCCCAGTAAGGAGTTCCAGCGCACCTCGCAGTTCAGAAACTACCACAAGTTCATATTTTTAAACGTCAAACCGGACGACAGAATCGCCCTGGAAGCGGAGATTCTTGATCTTTCCTACTACGAGATCAAGTACAGGGTCTGGCGTGAGTTTGAGCTTCGTTTTGGAAAGATCTGGGTTCCGTTCGGCGCAACGCCTTTTCACCATTACTATGGCGGAATCCAGGGTGATCCTTTCCAGGGCCTGTTCCTTCCTAACGTCTGGTCTGAATTTGGCGGGACGATAGGTGGAACGATATTCACCGGAAATCAAGTGCAAATCGATGTCGATCTGTTCGCTATTCGTGGCTTCGAGACCGAACTCGGTAATGTGTTGAATCTGTCAAACGGCGGCGCTGACGACACCTATGCATTCGGTCAACGGACACGCCTCGGATTCGGCAAGATCTCTCTTTGGGGATCGGCTCTGTACAACCAATTTGGTCTAAATAATGATGGTCATCTGGTTCTCTGGGGTGGAGACCTTCTCGTCGATTACGGCCTGGTTAACGCACCCATTTTGAAAGATCTTAAACTCCGTGTCGCGTTCGCGCGTGCAGATATCAAAGACCAGGAGCTGGTTGAAGAGCGGTTCAATACCGATGGCTGGTACTATCGCTATGGTGATTATGCCGAGCTGACGTATCGCGGATTGCCGCATGTCTCCCCGCGAGTGCGTTATGGCACGATTGTGGACTATGATGATGTCGTCACTAACAACGACAGTCATAACACCGAATTTGCGGCACTTGTGCGTATAAATCGTAATTTGTCTGTACTAATGCAGTACCAACTGAACATGGAAGAGGTCAACGAGATCGACAATGACCTCTTCAGGATACACGCAGTGTTCGAATTTTAAACAAGATTAAAGTTATGGCGCGCACGACACCGACAATTTTTAACATCTCGCTGGCACGATTCCCCATGCCTGCGAAACTGCTGTTTACGGCTGTGTTGCTGACTCTTGGCACCGGCTATATTTTTGCAATCGGCAACATCGCTCTGAAAGTTGGTTTTGCTCCCGATGAAGTCGCTACCAAATATTATGGTAACGAAGCATCCCGCCAGGCCATTGAAGACATTGAAGCCGGGGATGCCACAGGCGAGGCAGGAGTGGAAGAAGGCGAGGAATTTAGTTTTGATGACCTGGACGATCAGGAAGGAATGTCGGATGAGCCGATCGTTCCGATTCCAACTTTCGAAACACTGGTAGCAGAAGGTCACTTCCACCTGTTCGGCTACACGAGTATCTTTTTCCTCTGTGGGCTTGTGCTGCTGTTTGCAGAGCTCCCCGCCATGCTCAAGAATGTGCTTATCGTCGCACCTTTTGCGGCCTCGGTTCTTGACACGTGGAGTATCTTGCTTACCAGATTTGTCGGACCGGGGTTTGCCTGGATGCTCATAATCTCCGGGATGGTAATGTCCCTGTCGTTCCTGCTGGTCTTCGTAATCGGCATCTATCAACTATGGTTCTTGAAGAATCACGAAGAACCTGTTACTCAATAAGAAATACCTATGCTACGATTTCTGACTTCATTCCTCTGTATCGCGGCGCTCCTCGCGCCCATGACCGAAAGCGCAAGCGCACAGGTCGCGAAAGAAGGTAAGTCTATCGCACTCCGCGACGGACTTAAGAGTATGCTTCAGGCCCAGGGTGCAGCTAAACTTTCGAAAGTAACGGTCAACGTTGACGCCGATGGCGCCAAAATGATGAAAGAGTCCTTTTCAATCGAAAACGGATCGGGTAGCTATACGGTCTACAAAGGACTTGATGCTGATGACAATCTGATCGGGTCTGTCGTAATGGTTAACGAGCAGGGGAAGGAAGGACCACTCCAGGTGCTGATCGCCGTTGATCCCGAAGGGAGCGTATATGATATCGGCTTTACCATCTTCGGTGAGGATAAAGGGAAGCCTGCCCAGACATGGAATTTCTTGAAACAGTACCTTGGAAAATCTTCGTCAGATCCCCTCACAGTCGGGAAAGATATTGATGCTGTAAGCGGGGCAACGTGGACAAGTACATCGGTGACCAATGCCATCAAAAGGGGTGTTGTCGTTTACAAATCGTTTGTCATGGAGAGCTAGATTGTGATACGTCTAATTCTAATCTCAAGTATCCTGCTTACAGCAGGGTGCTTCTCTGAACATCCCTTCGGGAGAGGACAATCAGACGGTTCGGCTACGGGTGAACTACCCCTGACGAACCTGTCGTTTAACAGCGACATCAAGCCTCTGCTCTCAACGTGTACGGCTTGCCATGCCGCAGGGGCTGGCGGTTGGGTATACGATGGTGGCGTGAATGCGTATGCACAGGCTGTGTCGGTAGTCTCTCCGGGACTGCCCGGACAAAGTGATTTGCTTATAAACACCCGCGGTGCTGCCAACCATGGCGGCGGTACAATCTATAATGCCTCCAGCGATGCCTACAACGCTATTGAAGCGTGGATTGTCGAGGGAGCACTTGATAACTAAAATTGATACTATGAAAAGCACACGACGATCATTTCTGAAATCCGCGGGAGCACTTACCGGTGGTCTGGTAGTTTCCGGATTCCATTCTGCATCTGCCCGTGGATTGTTCTCGGAAGATCTTACGTCGCGGACCCTGTGGGCGATGGGTATGCCCGTACGCTATTCTGTTCCGCCCGAGGCGAGTTCGAGCATTGCAAAATCATTTGCGGCGGTCACCCGGATTGATGAGCATCTCAGTATTTACAAGCCTGAAAGCGCTGTGTCCCGACTGAATCTCGGACTGTCTGTCGCGGACATTGATCTTGTCAAAGTATGCAAGGCCGCAAGACAGTTCGGAGAATTGACCGAAGGATATCTTGACGTCACCGTGCTTCCCGTTCTCCGGAATCTCGGATTCAGACCGGGCGAGCTATCTCCATCAAGTACATCACACATCGATTTCAGAAAACTTCGTGTAACCGATTCCGATGTGCACACTGTCGGAAATGTACAGGTTGACCTCGGTGGGATCGCCAAGGGGTACGCTGTGGACGAAGCAACCCGGGAATTACGCGGCGAACAGGTTGAGAGTGGATTAATTGAAGCCGGTGGCGACATTTACGCACTGGGCTCACGACCTGATGGATCCAGCTGGACGATCGGGATTCGTGATCCCCGGAATCCAGCCAGACTTTTTGCGACCGTGCGCTTGACAAACTCTGCTGTGGCTACATCCGGCGGGTACTTCGATAGTCACGTCGTCAATGGTAGCGACGCATCTCATCTTATCAACCCGAAGACCGGCGAGTCTGTATCGCATGTTCTTAGCGCTACCATTGTGGCGCCATCGGCAATGACAGCCGATGCCCTGGCGACGGCAACATCCGTTCAACCACGCGCTCAGGCCCAGGCGCTGATCGAGTCTCTGAAGGAGGTAGAGGGAGTCTGGATTTACTCTGATGGATCCATTTTTGTCACACCGGGACTGCGCGACAAGATCACTCTGCTCTAGACACGCGATAGTATATTTAGTCTGAGACGTTGACGATCCGGTCGCAACCTGCTACTTTCGATAGTTGAAACGAACTCTATCGACAGGTACAGACAATGCTGGAACGGATCAAAGGTGTACTCAAACTTGATGTCGCGACTTTTGAAGAGATCGAAGCGGATGAATCCGCTACCAGTCAGGCAGCCATCGTTGTTCTAATTGTTGCCATTATAGGTGCAATCGGGAGTGGCATTGCCTCGTCGTACACGGGAGTCAGTGCCGGAAATGGTATGTTGGCCACCGTCGTGACGACATTTACAGGGTGGGTTCTCTGGTCAGCTGTTACCTTTTTCGTCGGTACCAAAATCTTTGGAGGCAAGGCCGACCTCGGGCAAATGCTTCGTGTGATCGGTTTCGCCTATGCCCCGCAAATGCTTGCAATCATTCCGTGCCTGGGCGCAGTTGTCGGTTTCTTCTGGTCGCTCGCAGCAGGTTTCGTTGCCGTCAGGCAGGGACTCGATCTGGATAACACCAAGACGTTCCTGACGATTCTGATTGGCGTGATTTGCTTAGTTATCGTCCAGTTTTTTATCGCAAGCATATTCGGAATTTCAGGGGCCGGGCTCGATGCACTAGACAACTTCCGCTAGTCACCTGGCATTGTAGATTATCTATTCGGTTCTCAAAACGATGAGAAGTCGGCTCCTGGTCCTGATTGTCGCCGCAATCCTCGTGGTATCGTGCAAATCTACCGAGCAGGCACCAGCGACTGCGGCCACGGTCGAGATAACTACGACAATTGGTAGTATTGTTGTTTTGATCAATCATTCTGCCGCCCCAATTACATCTGCAAACTTCATGCGCTATGTGGATGAATCGCGATTTGACTCAGCGCAATTCTATCGTACTGTCACCGTGGACAATCAGCCAAACAATCAGATTCTGATCGAAGTGATTCAGGGTGGACTTGGTAGCGCTGGCAGTAACCGCCTTGCCGCTATCAGCCACGAGACTACTCGTGATACCGGACTGCGTCACCTTGACGGTACGATATCAATGGCCCGTAGCGAACCGGGCTCGGCATCGTCCGAGTTCTTTATCTGTATCGGTGATCAACCCGAATTGGACTTCGGCGGACTTCGAAATCCGGACGGTCAGGGATTTGCTGTTTTCGGTCAGGTCATCAGTGGAATGGAGGTCGTGCAATCAATCCACGCGTCGCCACGTAATGGACAGTCGTTGACACCTCCAATTGAAATTGTCTCCGTTAGACGGCTGCAACCTGAATTCTGAACAAGTGAAGTACAACACTGACGATCGGCGCATCCTGCACATGCAGGAACTGAAAGCGCCGCAAGACTTACTTGGGGAGTATGCACTGGATGACGAAGCCTCGTCGCTTGTGCATCATGCACGGTCAGAAATACATGATATTCTGAATTTCGCTAATGACAGGATTCTTGTCGTAGTGGGACCCTGTTCAATACACGACGTGAACGCTGCCCGAGAGTATGGAGAGCGCCTCGTTAATGCACGCGAAAGGCTCTCGAACGACCTGCAAATTGTTATGCGGGTCTACTTTGAAAAACCACGGACAACCGTGGGGTGGAAGGGCCTGATTAATGACCCGAATCTGGACGGGTCGTTTGAGATAAACAACGGTTTGAAACTCGCGAGGCATCTCCTTCTTGACCTGGCACGAATGGGTCTGCCGGCAGGCACGGAATATCTGGACCTGATCAGTCCTCAATATGTCGCCGACCTTATTGCATGGGGAGCTATCGGAGCCCGCACAACTGAGAGTCAGTCGCACCGCGAACTGGCGTCAGGGCTTTCGTGCCCGGTTGGATTTAAGAACGCAACAGACGGTAGCCTGCAGGTCGCAGTAGACGCGCTTGTTTCTGCCTCCCACTCACATCACTTTCTCTCGGTAACAAAAGAAGGTCACTCTGCAATCTTTGCGACAGCTGGTAATCCGGACTGTCATGTGATATTGCGAGGTGGACGCAACCCCAATTACGACGCCGCCGGAGTAGATGATGTGTGTTCGTTGCTGGAGGAGTCAGGACTGCCGCCGCGCATCATGATTGACTGTAGCCACGCAAATAGTCGGAAGAAGCCTGATCGGCAGAAGGATGTATGTAGATACGTTGCAGGGCAGATCGCCCGGGGAGACTCGCGAATAATAGGAGTCATGCTCGAAAGTCACCTCAAGGGAGGGCGGCAGGTAGTTTCAGCGGGTCAACCTCTTGAGTATGGCAAAAGTATAACCGACCCCTGCCTGGACTGGAATGAAACGGAGGGCCTCCTTCACGAACTGGCGGAAGCGGTCCAAGCACGTCGAAGCAATAGATCGTTGTGACCAATTAATATGCGCGCGTCCAAACTACTCGCCAGTCATTCGACCAAGCATCGCGGCTAGCATGACTCGAGTCCCAATATCAATCGATGCGTCATCCGCCACGTAGTCGGGAGAGTGAGGCATACCAACAGTTCCTGCACTCGAGTTACTAACTCCAAGAAAGTACATGACGCCGGGTACATGGAGCTGGAACGAACCAAAATCTTCGCTAAAGACTGGCGATGCTCCGCGTGCCTCACGAATCGTAACGTCCCGGGCAAGAGTTTCGATGGCTGCGTTGGCGACCTCAACTAATCCCGCGTCGTTGTTCACGCCTTCCATAAATCCGTCATCGTACGTTACATCCATGTCGATTCCTGACAGGTTGAGCGATTCGACAGCAGACAAAATCTTGTTTTTGGCACTGCTACGATCCTCATATCCGGCAGTCATAATCTGCCCCCGGATTGTGAGTGATCCCGACGAAGAAAGCCCGGACGTCGGAAATAGCTGAACAAGAATGAAGCCTTCCGGAGCTACCTGGTATGCCGCCTGCGGAGCTACATTCCCGCTCTCCTGAATCGCTGTCCGAACTATATCTGTCGCTGCCGCGATATCCCCTGTACCAGATACCGTAACAGATACCAATGCTCTACCAGCCATCAGTCCTCCCGGCCTCGTAGCAATTTCTCCTACCTGATATGGTGCCGTGTGCACTGCAAAAAGCGCGTCAGGGAGATAATGATCGAAGACGCCATCTTCCAACATCGATTTTGCACCCGTCCCACGCTCTTCAGCTGGTTGAAATAGCAGCATGACAGTTCCTGGCAGGTCATCACTGACCGTAGCAAAACCTTCGGCGATTCCTAGCCCGATAGTCGTGTGTATGTCGTGACCACAAATATGACGAATCCCCGGGGTCGACGAACGGAATTCGACAGGATCGTAATCTGAGGAACGGACGGCATCCATATCCGCCCTGAAGGCAACCGTTGGACCGGGATGACCTCCCTCAAGAATGCCAACGACTCCATAACCACCAACCCCGCTACGAACAGTGAATCCAAGCTCGTCGAGGTAGTTAGCGATCAGGCGGGAGGTTCGTTTCTCTGAACCAGAAAGCTCTGGATGTCGGTGAATGTCATGCCTGATGTCGATCAAGTCCTGATTCTTGGTCGATATCTGTTCAACCATCTGATCGTAGATCACCTCGTCGTAATCAACCTGCGACTGTGCAGCCGTGGTCCCGAGCAGAGCGGCACCAACAACAAAAACAAGTGCTTTCAACGCGGTCATCAGGTTCCAAGGGCTACTGGAGAAAATAATCCGTTTCTACCGGGTCAATAAGAGCAGATACCGTACCTGCCAATGATACAGGGATATCTGAAGCTCGAGCAACCCATTTTCAAATCCGTGTTTGCAGATCGAAGGTATCTGACGAATCTGACTGTTAACCCAGCTTCTTCTCAATGATGCCTCGAGCAACCTCCGGGTTCGCTTTACCACCGGATGCCTGCATCAGCTGCCCCATAAAGAAACCGATCAGCCCCTTCTTGCCTGACCGATAGAGCTCGGCCTTCTCCGTATTCCTGGCAATGATGTCATCTGCCATGGCTTCCAGCGTAGATGGATCTGAGATCTGCGCCAGACCTTCCCGATCTACTACTGTCTCGGGATCCGTGCCAGACTCAATAACCTCGACCTGAATCTGTCTGGCGATTCGCTGCGAAATGTCTCCCGAATCAAACATGGCAACCATTTTTAGAAATGGTCCGGGGTTATCAATCCCCTGAACATCGCCGGGTAGCTCGTTTACAATCCAGTTGGCAACAGCAGCAGATAACTCGCCTGCCTGCTCAGCGATTGCATCGAAAATTGCTTTCTTCGCTTCATCTTTCGACAACTGTCGGGCAAGCTCAACCGACAGTCCGAAATCTTCAGCCATCTTAAGCGTCGCCGGTGAGTCGACGATCGTGCGGACTTCCTTCGGGACCGTCTCCTTTGCTCGAGGTTTAATCGTCGCCGGTTTCGCCTTAACCGTTTTCTCCCACGAGTCCTTTAACATGACGATGCGGTTGAAAACCAGTTTATCCGGAGAAGAATCTTCAGGGTCCTGCCAGAAGTAACCTTCGCGCTCAAACTGGTATCGTGTACCTGGATCATCGTTGGCAATGCTCGGCTCTGCAACGCTGCCCGAGAGAATCTCTATGGAATCAGGGTTCAGATTGACTGTAAAGTCTTCGACGCCTTCCTCCGGATTCTCAACACTAAACAGACGATCATATAATCTTGTCTCGATAGGAATAGCATGTTCTGCTGAAACCCACTGAATCGTTCCACGAACACGCCTGCCGTCAGGAGTGTCTCCTCCCCGGGTATCCAGATCGCAGGTACCTTTCAACTCTACAACATCCCCTTCGTCATTCTTAATCACGTCCGTACAACGAATGACGTATCCATACCGCAGCCTCACCTCATTGCCCGGTGACAGGCGATAGAACTTCTTGCCAGGATTCTCCTTGAAGTCGGAGCGATCAATCAGGATGTTTCGAGAGAATGGTACCTTTCGGCTTCCTTCTTTCGGAACGTCATGGGGAAAGTAGGGAGCCTCGAGCCACTCAACCTTCCCCTCGTCATAGTTTGTAAGTTCAATTCGAAGTGGCCGCAGTACCGCCATGACTCGCGGAGCGATCGCGTTCAGGTCGTCACGAATACTATACTCAAGCAGCCCCACGTCCGATCGGCTGTTTGCTCGCGCCACACCGACTCGCTCCGCAAAACTGCGAATCGACGAGGGTGTGTATCCTCGTCGGCGCAAGCCGGCGATAGTGTACATTCTCGGATCATCCCACCCGTCTACAAATTTCTCCTCTACCAGTCGAAGCAGCTTCCGCTTGCTCATGACCGTGTAGTTCAGGTTCAATCGCGCGAATTCATACTGGTATGGCCGTGGTGATTCGCACACTGCATCCACAAGCCAGTCGTAGATCGGCCGGTTGTTCTCGAACTCCAATGTGCACAGCGAATGCGTGATGTTCTCGATCGCATCCGACAGTGGATGCGCAAAATCATACATCGGATAGATACACCACTCATCACCGGTCCTGTAGTGGCTCGCATGTTTTATCCGATACAGAAGCGGGTCACGAAGTTTCATGTTTGGTGAACCCATGTCCATCTTCGCCCGGAGAACATGTGTGCCATCGCCGTGAACACCATCTCGCATTTCGCCGAACAATTTCAGGTTCTCTTCGATAGTGCGATCTCGATAAGGGCTGTCGGTGCCGGGCTCTGTTACCGTCCCTCGATTCTTGCGTATCTCTTCCATCGAGGATGAGTCCACATAAGCGAGACCCTGCCCGATGAGTTTCACCGCGTAATCGTACAACTGTTCAAAGTAGTCTGACGCGAAAAACAGATTGTCACCCCATTCGTATCCCAGCCAGTGGACGTCACGTTTGATCGCCTCAACGAACTCGGGATCCTCTGTCTCGGGATTTGTGTCGTCGAATCGAAGGTGACACGTGCCGTCGTACTTCCTTGCGAGGCCGAAATTCAGAGCAATCGACTTCGCATGACCGATGTGCAGATACCCGTTCGGCTCGGGAGGAAATCGAGTGACAACGGCACCGGCATACTTCCCGGACTCGTTGTCACGCTCAATTATCTCTTCAATAAAATTGTTGGTGTCCCGCGATGAGGCCATGATTCCCGTCTAGTTAAGTCCAAGGACACCCTTGCCCTGGCGGAATACAATATCAACAGGTATACCTTCGTCATTAAGTCGCTCAAGATCGTTCGCAAGCTGCTTCTTGACGATACCGTACCCGGAGATCAGGCGCGCCGTGCCTTCGTAATCTCCGTCGCCTTGAAGCATCAGAATCATCCTCGAAAGATCGTTCATTGCACTTTTCATCGCGTCGAATTCTACCCGATAAACTCCCGTTGAATCACGTTCGAAAGCTCCTTTTTCTTCAAAGAAGTTAAAGCGGATCATATTAGCACGACCGTGCGCACTTGAGGCGCCGAATCGGACAGACCTGAAAATACC
This sequence comes from Rhodothermales bacterium, assembly GCA_013002165.1. Classification (GTDB taxonomy): domain Bacteria; phylum Bacteroidota; class Rhodothermia; order Rhodothermales; family JABDKH01; genus JABDKO01. The sequence continues at coordinate 26,642 of JABDKO010000197.1, forward strand.
CGCCATAAATGTGACATAGTTATCCATCAGATCGTCCGAGTCAAGTTCTCCCATTTCGTGAAGTTGGGTCACCATAAACAATCCGAGAATGTCCGCTTTACCCTCTTCAATTGAAGAATAGGTTTCCGCAAGCGCCTCCCGAACAGTCCCTTTTCCATTTATCGTTTCCTTGATGCCGAGACCATGGGCAACTTCGTGAAACATGACATTTTCAAAGAATGCATTGAAAGTGACATTCGCCTGCTGCTCCGGGGCTATCAGGACATTTGATATCGGAACAAGAATCTTGTCGAACTTGGCTCGCATGGCATTCTTCAGCTGCAGCCTTCGGGAGCCTTTTTCCTGCTGGACGACTTCGTCATTGGGAAGATTGATAGCGATTGTCTTCGACCCTGCATTTGCATCTCCTGCAAAATAGACTGCATCGTAGGCATTCAGGTCAGAGTCCGTACCGGGAGACTCCTGCTTGTACGTTGAGTCTACGGGCAACTGAGCCTGCAGCGCCGGCAACAGGCCTGCGTAGTGTGACAGGCGATCACTCCACTCCAGATCCTTTATCAAGACGTACGCCTCTGCGCCAGCTTTGAAGCCGCGCAATTCATCCTCATACACTTCGATCGGACCGATGACAACATCGAACCGGTTCGACTTCATGTCCATCCAATCCATATCCGACTGCTGATACTCTCCGGAAAGGAGCGCATCGGCTCGTGAATTCAGGTAGCGGGCAAATCCTTCGTCAGTTGCCAGGGCCGAGGCATCCCGCAACCTTGCAGCAGCAGCTGACATTTCGTCGTTGTACTCGACGTGATACGGCACGCTGTACAGCATCCCGAGACTGTCACGACGCACGACCGTGTACAAGTCAACCAGTGTAGAGTCCTGCTCTGCAGCACCCATGAGCTCCTCGACGGTTATATCAGCAGGATAGAACTGCGCTCCGGCCGGCTTCGCTCCGATGCCCTCCACGAAAGGCTTGTTGTCATCAAGGCGATCCCATGGGCCATAGTTTATTCTGGCAAACGTGCGCAGATCGGGGTCTTTAATCGACTCCAGCAAAGAGTCGCGGCTGCCATAGGATTGCTTCCAGAATATATCATCCATGTGGTCAGCGGCATCAATCAAGAGACTGAGCATTGCCTTCTCCGACTCGGAAAGATTCGTAAGATCAGCCTCAAGTCGAAACTCGGTATACTTGTCGACCAGAGCTGCTGCCGCTATTACTTCAGGTTCAGGCATTTTGTCTTCTGTCTCATTTGAGGCGGGATCGTTTGAGTCGCATCCGGCTGCAAAAAATGATGCGATTAAGAATACCGATAATAGTCGGATCATCTGAAAAGAAAAGTGTGGGTTCGATCGATGAGTGACGTTGATCGATCTATGGTGCTTATTGGATTCGTTCGATGGGAGGATCTCCATCTACCTGCTTTACAAATCCTTCAGCTTGCGTAAGCTGGAGGCGCGCACGCTCGGCAGAAGAGCGATTGGAATATACCCCAAAATTAACGCGAAATACGGTCTTCGAATTGACTTCAATCTCCTGAACCCATGCCTCGTCAAATCGGGATGCGAGCTCGTTCGCGGAGCTGCCGTCGGAATAGGATCCCAACTGCACCGTGAAATAATCGGAATCTTTAGTCGTCACATTCTGAGTGTAGCTCGTTCGACTGACATCGATTGCGGTAACCGTCTGTGTTTCGACATCTGCTGCCGGCTCAACCTCGACGAGTCTGACCATCACGTATTCATTATCATCCACTCCAAGGATGCGTGCTGCTGCCATCGAAACATCTATTATCCGGCCCTCGACGTACGGACCACGGTCATTGATTCGAACAACCACGTTAGCTCCAGTTGCAATGTTCTCGACCTTGACGCGGGCACCGATCGGTAACGTCCGGTGCGCGGCCGTCATCGCGCGTTCACTGTAAATTTCGCCGCTTGCTGTTCGACGTCCATCGTGGACATCAGCATATCGATATGCATAGCCGACCTGGAAAATCTCAGGTCGATCGCTCTCTGTCCTCGCATTCTCAACCTGACCTGCGGCGGGCCCCGGCACCAGCAAGCAAGTCAATAAGATGAGGAGTGGCGTTACCCTTGTCATTGTCGCGGAATAATATGGTGCGTGACTATGCCATGCTTACGATGGGCAGGGGACAGATGTTCGGTTTCATCGACACGATCCGCCGGGCACAACTGACTACCTATTCGGACCCGGGAGAAAGGGTCTGAATAATAATGTCTCCGGTTCCCTTGAGGTCCGAATCAAATTCCGCGGCGTTTGCGACCGGGGCAAGGAAAACAACACCTACTCTCGCGGATGGCCGATACCGCTGGACATGATCGGGCAACCCCGAACGGCTTTCGACATGAAATGAACCGACGTAGTGAACTACGGATGATCCGGGAACGGTGGTCATGTGGGATGCTATTGAATAAGCCATCCCTGCATCCCACACGTTTTGTGCCTCAAGCATCCGTCTCAGGCTAAACCCGCCATGAGCCGCGTAATCTTCTGTATCAGTCGAGTCATCGGCCATTTCTTCGTCTGAATCAGGCTCGGACTCTGGTTCAGGCGCAGCTGCAGTGGTGTCCGGAGTCATATGCTGCATTGCTTCGGCCATCTCCTTGTCCCACTTGGCGGAATACGCATCCGTAGGGGGTGCGACCGGCAGCGGCGGCAGGAATTTTTTGGCACTTGGTGGCAACGTATCGAGTGCCTCCGGCCCGTACCGCGTGACGCGATTCACGTAGCGCCGAGGCGAGTTGGCAGCAATCAGCGGCAAACCGTTCTCGCGAGCAAAATCGACAATCGGTTTATAGTCGGTATCGTAGTTGTCCCACGCGCGCGCGCTTTTTTTGAAATGAGATTCAACGATCTGGTCATCCATATACTCGTCGACGATATACTGGACATCCCTTTCGAACATCTCCATCGAGACGGCGACACTAGTTCGGGACGTGTCCGCGGCAATCGTTTTTAACAACTCCAATTCAACTACATGCCCGATCGAATCGTTGTGGGTTTCACCAACCAGAATTACGTCGTACATCTGAAGACGCATGGCCACATCACTCCAGGTCAACTGGTTACCATCAGTATCAAACGGTTGATATGAAACGTCATCCTGCGCTCGCACGAGTCCGACGAACATGAACAGCAATATGAGAAGGAGAGGAATGGTTTTTTTCATGACGTAATATAATTTACATGGCCAGGCCGCCATCGACGCACAGTACCTGGCCCGTGATGTAGTCGGCACCCGGTGAGGCCAGAAACAGGACAGCAGCAGCAATGTCATCCGTTGTCGCTGTACGCTTCAATGGGATGGCACTGGTCATGGCGTCTTTTGCAGCATCATTAAGATTTGCGGTCATGTCTGTGTCCACATATCCCGGCGCGACGACATTAACGGTGACTCCACGTGACCCGAGTTCTTTAGCCAGACTTTTCGAAAAACCGATCATCCCCGCCTTTGACGCAGCATAGTTCGTCTGGCCGGCATTCCCCATGACCCCAACAACCGACGCGATGTTTATGACCTTTCCGCCACGCTGCTTCATCATCGGACGATATGCCGCTTTGCAATAATTGAATACACTTTTGAGGTTCGTGGTTATTACGGCATCCCAGTCCTCCTCGGACATCCGGAGCATCAGATTGTCGCGGGTAATTCCAGCGTTGTTAACCAGGATATCGACGGATCCCCAGTCATCAATCATCGACTGTACAACCTTGTTCGCCGTGGCAGAGTCCGCCGCGTCTCCCATATGGTAGGCTATTTTTGAGTCGCCTAACCCGAGTTCTTCAGCAATCTGTTTTGCAGACTCCTCCGAGGATCTGAACGTGAAAGCCACATTCGCCCCGGCTTTGCTGAATGCTTCAACAATGGCTTTGCCGATTCCTCTGGTGCCACCAGTTACGAGTACATTCTTGTCTTTAAACATGACCGATCCTGAGGTTGAAATTAAGTTGTACTCTCCGACTGAAAGTCAGCGCTCGTCCCGGCCTGCGCGACTTCTACGTCTCGACCGAGTGTGCGTCGAACAAGGCCAGAAAGCACGCGGCCCGCTCCAACTTCAGTGAATGATGCGAGTCCATCTGACTTGATCGCTTCGAGAGATTGTGACCACTTGACCGGCGAAAGCAGCTGCTGCAGTAGCAGCTCGCGGATTCGAGACGGCTCCGTCTCGGGGCGTGCGGTCACATTCATATAGACCGGACAATCGGGTGTCTTTATGTCAAGATTGTCGAGCATGTCGCCCAGACCTTCCCGCGCCGATTCCATGAGAGGTGAGTGGAAGGCACCTCCTACCACGAGTTGAATTACTTTCTTTGCTCCTTTCTCTGTAGCCAGTTCGATAGCTCGTTCGACAGCCGCAACATCACCGGATATGACGACCTGCCCGGGTGAATTGTAGTTAGCAGCCTTCACGACAAGGTCGTCAGTCGATGCGGCATCACAAACTGCATCTACCGAATCATTGTCGAGCCCGAGGACTGCCGCCATGGTGCCCGGTCGGCCCGAATCCGCCGTCGCCATTAGATGCCCGCGCGTGCGGACGGCTCTCAACCCGTCGTCAAAACTGATAGCACCGGCTGCAGCGAGTGCAGAATACTCGCCTAGCGAATGACCAGCAGTTGCCGAGGGTACTGCACCGGCTTTCTTGAGTATTGCCCACGCTGCCATGCTGTGAACGTACAGGGCTGGCTGGGTAATATCTGTTGAAGCAAGCGCTTTGGCAGATTCCTCTTCCGACATACCGTCCGCAAACATGATTTCACTGATTGCAAAACCGAGAACGTCGTCAGCCCGGGAAATGACTTCTCTTGCTTCTTTGAATTCGGCGAAGAGGTCGCGCGCCATGCCTACAAACTGCGAACCTTGTCCTGGGAATAGGTATGCTTTCATTGCTCGGGATCAAGAGTGGGCCATTTCGGACCGCAGATGTTCTGGTATTTCGTACTGCGAACCATCGTAAGCCCACTTCACGTAAGTGGCTCCCCATGTGAATCCGCCGCCGAATGCTGCAAGGATCAGATTGTCGCCAGTACGAAGCTTGTGCTCCCAATCGGAAAGACACAACGGAATGGTAGCTGCAGTCGTATTTCCGTACCGGGAAATATTGAGCATCACTTTGTCGGTATCAATTTCCATCCGATTGGCTGTTGCGTCAATAATGCGCAGGTTAGCCTGGTGCGGAACGAGGTAGGCGACATCGTCTCCCGTCAGGCCGTTTCGCTCCATTACACTCGCGGCCGCGTCCGCCATTCCTTTAACAGCGTACTTGAATACCGATCGTCCTTCCTGATAAACGTAGTGCTGCCGGGCATCAACGGTCTCATGCGAGGCCGGGCGGCGGCTGCCGCCAGCAAGCATGCACAACAAGTCCGGCTTGGTGCCGTCCATCTGCAGAAGGCTGTCAACGATGCCGACACCGGAGTCGTCGGGTTCCAGCAGAACTGCACCGGCACCGTCTCCAAAGAGGATGCAGGTTGTTCGGTCCGTGTAATCAATGATCGCACTCATTTTATCCGCACCGATAACAAGTACTTTCTTGTACGTGCCCGACGTAATGAACTGCGCTCCGGTGGACAGTGCATACAGGAATCCACTGCATGCGGCTGAAAGATCGAATCCCCAGGCGTTGGTCGCGCCGAGTTCCGCCTGAACGAGACATGCGGTAGCGGGGAACACCATATCCGGTGTGACTGTCCCGACTATAATCAGGTCGATTTCGTCCGGAGAGATATTTTTTTTCTCGAGGAGGTTTCGAGCGGCACGAGTGGCCATATACGACGTCGCCTTCTCGGGGTCGCGAAGAATTCTCCGCTCATGGATTCCCGTTCGGGAGATTATCCACTCGTTCGAGGTATCGACCAGCGTTTCAAGCTCAGCATTCGTCATCCTGTCTTCCGGCAGGTAATACCCAACGCCGGTGATGGCAGCACGTCTCATGTACAATTGTGTTTTTGAATGAATGAGGCTCAGGCGGCGAGCGCAGACTCAATCGCAGCGGGAAGATTACGCGTTGCGACATGCGCAGTCGAAGTAATCATGGTGGCAACGGCTTTAGCCGTGGATCCTCCGTGGCCAATCACGACGGTGCCGTTCACGCCAAGAAGCGGAGCGCCGCCGAACTCTTCATAGTCAAAGGACTTTTTGACGCCATGCAACACCTGGCCGACGAGTTGCATTTTGTCAGCGGAGAGCTCCTGGCGACGCATCTCACGTTCGATCATCTGAGGAATAAACGTGGCGATACTCTCGCCAAGCTTCAATACAATGTTACCGACAAAGCCGTCACTCACGACAACGTCAGAACCATGCATGAAGATGTCGCGGCCCTCGATATTTCCGGCAAAGTTCAGCAGGGGTTGCTGACCCATCAACGTGTGAGCTTCCTTGGCCTGTTCGTTGCCCTTGCCCGGCTCTTCGCCGACATTCAGTAGACCAACAGTAGGATTCTCCTTGCCCAGTACGAGGCTGGCGTACAACGAGCCCATTACACCGAATTGCACAAGGTGCTCGGGTTTGCAGTCGACGTTGGTTCCTATGTCCACAGCAACACAACCACCTTTTACCGTCGGATAGAGTCCCGCTACGGTAGGTCTGGAGACACCTGGAGTCCGCCCGAGGATAAACATCGACGCAGCCATAATGGCGCCCGTGTTGCCGGCAGATGCAAACGCATCGGCATGTCCGGCCTTGACAAGGCCCAGGCCAACGTGAATGGAAGAATCTTGCTTGGAACGCACCGCCGATGACGGCGATTCAGACATACCGATAACCTCAGAGGCGTTTACGATCTGTAGGCGATCGTTATCGAGATGATCCGACAGAAGATCCTTCAGCTGGGCTTCGGGACCTGTAAGCGCGAACCGAAGTGAAGGGTCTCCCGAGTTAAGCAACATCGCGACCCCCTCGGCAACAACCTCTGGTGCGTGGTCGCCTCCCATGGCGTCAACGGCGATAGTCTGAGTCTCGGACATGCCTTCGGGGTTAGTTAAAATGTTGAGAGCTTACTCGGCGCCAGCGTTGTCTGTTACAACTTCGCGTCCACGATAGTAGTTGCAATTCGGACACGCCCTGTGGCGAAGCTTCGTCTCACCACAGTTAGGGCACTCCATCGTAGTCGGTTTCTCAAGACTGTTATAGTAGTTAGCACGGCGACTACGAGTGCGCGCTTTCGAATGTCTTCTTTTTGGATTAGCCATTGTACATCGTACCTAGTACGGTCGATCGGTTTCCCGATCTTTCATTCCTTGTTCCTTTATTTTCTTCAGACCTTCCCATCGCGGGTCGATTCTGTCGTCTGCATCATCGTCAGTAAATACAGTTGTGATCGGTGAATCTTCCTCCCCGGGCGCAACCGCCCGCGATGGAATCGCAAGCAGCAGCGTGTCTCTAACAACAGAGGACACGTCCATCGACTGGTCAGCAGCAGATATCTCAACGACATCGTCATAGCGATCCGTCGTTTCCGTAACCACCGAAGCCCCCATTACAGTAGAGTCGCCCCGCAAAGTTGAATCAAACTCTTTGAGTGAGCGATCGCATACCAGGCGGACTGTAGCCTGGGAATCAATGGTTGCAATTACATCAGTGCCAGTTAAAAAAACACGTACCGACACCTGAATGTTAGAAAACCTGTCATCAAGCTCAAGGGCGTCCGGATCAGGAGAGAATTCAAAGTGATGCTCTCCATTCTCGAGCGATCCGAGATTAACAATGACACCGCCACTTCCCATTTCATTCACAACAGTATGAACAGAACATTTTTCAGAACGGCTAAGATACTGAACTATTCCATGGCTGTTCAAGCAAAGATTCATTCAATATGGGCCAATAATCACCGGCCAGATGATAAAATCACTATTGATGTTCACGCTCTGAATGTTTAGACTAGTCATCCACTTTAGAAAAGGTGAAGGTCTCACGCCGAGTGGGCCCGGGATACCTTGCATGTGTTACGCTTCTTTGGGACTCCACGGAAGCGTTTTTTCTCGACAAGAAGTGTGTTTTCGGGATAATATTACCGGAATTTCTGAAACCCGACGAGCTTCTCGTTCTTGTTGATAACTTGTTGAAACGGTTCATGGCTGGTTTTTTTTCGGTTTTCACCCGGCCCGACTATTAATTTAAGCTCCGTCACACGGCAAATTGACATGTAGCTTTATCATTAAATTTCATGTGTTTATGGCTTATTTACGCTGAATTGCAAACTGCCGTCTTTTCGTGACACGAAAAACAGGCGGCGGTGCATTCGGTCGGATCCGCCAACAATCCATGTTGATAACTAGTTAATTGACCTGTTGAACGCGAAGAGCATCTGCAGGGCAACGCGCACAGAATTAGAGTAACGTATGTCCAGGACTGCCGAAGAGGTTTGGGGGAAGTGCCTCGATGTCATTCGTGACAACGTCGGTCCTCAGAGCTTTGAAACCTGGTTCTCTGTTATCCGCCCGGTTAGCCTGGTGGAAGAACAGGGGATTGTCAAGCTGACGATACAGTTGCCCAGCCGCTTCTACTACGAGTGGCTCGAGGAGCACTATTTCACGCTTCTTCGAAAGACCGTAACGCGAGTTCTCGGCTCCGGCGGCAGACTGATGTACGACATCGTAGTAGAGAAAGGTAATGCCGAGACCGGGTCCAAAGGCGCACATGTCACGCTACCAGCCCATCATTCCGGCGGGTCGGACGATGAGGTCGAGCAAATCGACAACTCGTTGGAAGATGCGCCTGATGAACTGTTTGACCCCTCATTGCTCACCGGCGGCCCGCGCTATCTGAATCAACCGGTGCGGGATTCCACACTGTCGCTTCCGGGTATTCGGCGCAACCATCCAATCAACAGCCAGCTCAATCCAAACTATACCTTCGAGCGATTCATCGAGGGCGACTGCAATCGCCTCGCCCGAAGCGCAGCATTGGCAATCGCCAAGCAACCCGGCAGAACCAGTTTTAATCCCTTCCTGATTTACGGAGGCGTCGGCCTTGGAAAGACACACCTGATTCAGGCGATTGGCAACTACGCACGCGCCCACAACAACGTTCAGTCAATCCTGTATGTGTCGAGTGAGCGGTTCACAACGGAATTCGTTCAGGCCATCCAGTATAACCGCGTCAGTGAGTTTTCGCTGTTCTATCGTCAGATCGACCTGCTTGTCATTGACGATGCACAGTTTTTTGGCGGAAAAGAGAAGACCCAGGAAGAGTTTTTCCACATCTTTAATGCATTGCATCAGTCCGGGAAGCAGATTGTCCTTTCGGCCGACAGGTCGCCCCGGGATATCGAGGGAATTGAAGAACGGCTCCTGTCGCGGTTCCAGTGGGGCCTGTCAGCAGATATGCAACCGCCGGATCTTGAAACGCGGATTGCCATTCTTCAACGCAAAGCGTCTGACGATGGAATAGCTATTGACCAGGATGTCATTGAATTTGTCGGACACAACATCAAGAGCAATATCCGGGAACTGGAGGGAGCGCTCATCCGCCTGCTAGCCTTCTCGACGCTCAACAAGCGAGACCTCAACGTCGACCTTGCCCGAGAAGTGCTTCGCGACTTGATCAAGGAGACGCGCATCACAATGTCCATCGATGAGATTCAGGTTGCAGTATGTGATTATTTCAATCTGACTGTTGATCTGGTCTGCGCGAAGACAAGAAAACGTGAGGTCGTTCAGGCGAGGCAGATTGCAATGTTCTTCTGCAAGGAACTGACCCAGAACTCGCTCAAAACGATCGGCCTTCATTTTGGTGGTCGCGATCACTCGACTGTTATTCACGCAAACCAGAGCGTAATGAACCAGATCGAGACAGATCCAAAGTACCGCCAGATGATTGACGAGGTTCGTGACAAGATTGATGTCCGGAGCCGGTAGGGCCCGGCCCCAAAAGTATTTTAACGGATCCAGCCAGATCCAAAGTACCGCCAGATGATTTGGCGAAATTCGTGACAAGACTGCCTCCGGGCCTGTCAGGGACAGGGGTTGGGCACAGGTTGATGGATCCCTCATTATTGAGTATCGTTACTGTATCTATTGTCCCTTCTTTCCAAAGACGTACATGAAGTTTACAGCCTCTACAGCCGACCTCCTGAAGGCCCTGACGACTGTCAGTGGAGCGGTACCATCAAAAAGCACGCTCCCGATTCTGGAGTGCGTTCTGCTCGAGCAGTCAGGCGAGTCCCTGCGAATCAGTGCAACAGACCTCGAGATCTCCATTGTCAAGGATCTGCCCGTGCAGTTTGAAAGCAACGGGACCTCAAAGGACACACGTGTAGCTGTTCCGGCAAAGCGATTCTTAGACACTCTTCGAGCTCTGCCTGAGATCCCCATCGAATTTTCGTCCGACGCGGAGTTCGCGGTGACTCTTAAAACAGATCAGGGCGTTTATAAGATGGTCGGCCATGATGGCGCAGACTATCCGTCGATACCAGAACTTGAAGACGGTATCACGATCGTAACTCCCGGGGCCGTGCTGCGTCGGGCAATTCAGAAGACGAGTTTTGCCGTGAGCAAAGATGCGCTTCGTCCTGCGATGATGGGAATCTATTTCCAGATTCAGGAGAGCAGGGGACGCGCGGTCGCCACGGACGGGCACCGGTTGGTCAAATTGACGATGACCGAGATGACCAGCAAGGAGAACATCGACTTCATCGTCCCGGAAAAGGCAATGAATCTCGCCGGCAAGATCGTCACCAACGAGGACTGCACGATTACCATTGAGACAGGCTACATCGGAATGGACTTTGGCGGGGCAAGAGTGCTCGCCCGCAAGATTGACGAGGCATATCCGAACTACGAAGCAGTCATTCCGATCGAGAATGATCGGAAACTGACGGTGAATCGGCTTTCGATGCTAGCTGCGGTCAAGCGTGTCGGCCTGTATTCATCGAGCATGACCAACCAGGTTCGACTTTCGCTGCAGCCTGACCAGGTGGAGATTCATGCCGAGGACCTTGAGCGTTCAAGCGAAGCACACGAAACGGTGCTGGCCGAGTACGAGGGTGAGGAGATGGTAATCGGCTTCAACTCCGTATACCTCACCGAAGTCCTGAGCAACATCGACACGGATGACGTCGTGTTTGAATTCAGCTCACCGAACAGAGCGGGCGTTGTTACTCCGGCGACGCAGGACAAGGGCGAGCAGATCTTGATGCTCATCATGCCGGTGATGCTGAATACCTACGCGTAGACAGCCCTGCTTGTCATAGCTTCTTGTCACGGGTAGTTTTTTGCGGCAATTCAAGCTGTTTCAGCAGCTCGATCAGCAGGAAGTGATTGGCGGCGCTGTAGCAATATTCGCCGTATCAGTAGTCCAAGCCCGAGAAACAGAGCCACAACGGCGAGGACAAGCGAAGACACCTCTATAACTGGGCGATTTCCGTTTGCGATTGCAACTCCAAGCGCAGCCCAGGCAATAACGATTACATACTCTACGCTTGAATATTTCCTGGCAAAATAAAGCATAGCTGCTCCTGCAACCGCAAGTTTCAGGATCGTCCATGCCTCCTGGCTGATCAGAAAATCGTTCGCCTGATATGCCGATTGCAGGATGCTGATATTCGCAATCGTCGCAACGCTTATCCAGCCCAGATAAACACCGAATGGCAGGATGAGAAATACAAAGTCCCATCCGCTCCGCATGCTGCTGTCCGCCTTCAGAATTGAGTAGATTCTAACAAGGGTTGCGAGGATCACAACCATAAACACCATAGAAAGCAGCAACTGTTCAAAGTGCCACGCGAGTAGCCAGAATGCATTGGCGGCACAATTTACCTTGAAGAGAGCGCTGATCGCTGATAGTGATGCTCTGTCGGCCTCGGCGCCAAGAGACTGGCGAACTACAAATCCCAGTAGAAGTAGATAAATCACACCCCAGATTGCGAACGTGTACCCTGCGGGGGTGAACATTGAGAAGTATGCCCCCGACACTTCTCCGGTAGTTCGTCCTCCCAATGGAATACTGTTGGCCAGGTAGTTGAAAAGAATCACAACACAAAATGCCGCAATATTGCCATACCTGTCGGTTTTACTCCTGGTCATCAGGCGCCCCCTCATTCACACAAACTGATTTCGAATCTAGTTCGAATCTAGGACGAACCCATCGATTTCTTCAGGGCTTCTATTGCTTCGTCCAGATCACCGTTGGAATCGGTATCCACCTCTGAAAGTACACTCCTGGCTATTGATATTTGTCCGTGAGCCAGAGCAAGCTTGGCCTTGAAGTAGGCTATCAACTGATCCATGTTCCCCGGGTTGTTTGTTTCGAAGACTGCCCCCAGTGCCCTGTCTGCCGTTGAGAGTGCGACAGGATCATAGCGTCTGAACAATCCCAGCGTCGATACCTGCGCCTGCCTTAACATGTTTGCTCCATCCAACAGGGATGCAACGCTTTCGTCCATAACCGGGTCTCCCCGCTGGTGGGACAACAGGAGTTCGATTGCGGCATCGTCGCTGGCCAGATACGCGCTACGAATTTCAGTTGGCGTCGTGACAGTACTCGCCGCGAATAGGCCGGCATAAATCATTGCAAACAACAATACTGTAGCAGCCATCTGTCGAGTTACCGCAATCGCCATTCGCCGAACGCTTGATCGACTCGCACGGTATTTATGCGGCGGCTCTGATAACGCGCCCGGTAATCCCTCCAGTCCGTCCATAGCAACTGGTAGTGTCGGGATGTTGTCATCGAAGAACCTGAGGCGATCCTCCAGAACTGCAAGACGCCTGAACGCTTCGGGGTTGCCCTGAAGTGCGCCTTCGATGATATTCAACGTTCTGGATATTACCGGAGACTGTATGTCCAGTTGATTCCTCTGTGCATAGAAGAGGAGGGCGTCATCTGACAGAGGGTTACGACTTAATTCCGTCGAGGCCAAAAGTGCCTTTTCAAAAAAAACGAGCTGACTGGCCTCATCGGCCAGTTCGGGCTCTGTCATAGCATAATCTATAAACTCGCGCCGCTCATCAGGAGAAAGCTCCCAGTACCGCGAGAACCAGCTTGAATCGTTGTCCATTTCTATAAGACCGCGTTTGCCCATTTATTCAGTTGCAGTGTACCACAATGACCATAACACATGATTTCTTGATTCATAACCTTACTCCACCTCTTCGAAATACCGCATGAATCGCTTGTCGTTTCGGATGCGCTTCAATGCCTTGTTGACGTACGACCGAATTGTTGGCACTGACTTCCCTGTTTCCTCGGCGATTGTGATGTAGTCCTGCTCCTCTACAATTCTCCGGGTTGCTATAGTTTGGAGGAAACTCGGCAGGCGTTCAATGGCCTGTCGCAGCGCACCCAGAAGGAGTCTCGAATCCATCCCCGTAGCGACAGGATCGTTAGCAGAGTAGAGCTGGGTATACGTTCGGTCTATCGAGATATACTTTCGTTTGCTTCGAACGTAGTTCAGGAATGTGTTCTTACATATGACACTAACCCAGTTGGCATATTTTTTAGATGCCCCCAGCGATTTTCGACCCCGGGCAACCTTCCGGAAACACTCGGCAATCATTTTGTCGTAATCAGCGATACTGCCGTCAAAATCCCGGGCGTACTTCATCTGGTAGTACCGCCGAATGTAGCAGTATGTCCATACGTCTATCGCCTCATCATGAACGTGCTCGGGATCACCGTAATTGTCGAAGTATAGAGCGTTGACACGGTCCGTATCATCCAGGCTGAATGGTATCCTCTCCAGCAGACTGGCTGGCGTTCCGGTGGCGTCGGTGTAGTATTTTGTTTTACGGTTGGTTGCCAAGGCACTATTACTCGTAAATATTACGCGAAGAATAGACTGGATTAGACTACCTCGCAACCCTGTTGAGGTTGTTCGGGCACATATCCTGCCTGCCCCGCAAGTAAGACCCTTCGAGCGTCGCTTGCCAATGACTGTCTTAATTGCTTGTAAACGGGTTCTGGCGTAAATTATCGGGCTGCGGCAAATTCCATTTCGGAGAGCCTCCTGGCACGAATTACTGCTGCAGACCATTATTTAACGTTAGAAATCAATGCAGACTAATAGCTATAGGACCGAGAGCACGCGTCCTGCTGATGTAGAGCGGTCATGGTATATCGTGGACGCCGAGAATATGATAGTCGGGCGCCTGTGTTCGAAAGTCGCATCCATCCTGCGCGGCAAGCACAAGCCGACCTTCACTCCACATGTCGATACCGGCGATTACGTCATCGTCATTAACGCTGAGAAGATTCGCTTTACCGGCGCGAAGGAAATGAAGAAAGAGTACTTCTCTTACAGCGGGTACCCCGGCGGTGAAAAACTGGTGCCACCAAAAGATGTGCGCAGGAAGAAGCCGACGTTCATCGTAGAAAATGCAGTCCGTGGGATGCTCCCGAAAGGCAGCCTTGGGCGGCAGATGTTCAAGAAACTCAAAGTCTACGCCGGCACCGAACATCCGCACGAAGCTCAACAACCCGAACCGCTAGCTATTTAAAGGATCGTATATATGGCAGCCCCAGTACAATATCAGGCCATTGGTCGTCGCAAAACATCTGTTGCTCGAGTATACCTTCGTCCGGGCTCCGGCAAGGTTGTCGTCAACAAACGACCGATTGAAGACTACTTCCCGCAGGAAATCCGGCGGATTCAGATCAATGTCCCCTTCGCTGTTACAGAAACTGAAGGGCAGTTTGACGTCGTCGTAAACGCACGCGGCGGTGGACTGACGGGCCAGGCCGAGGCAACCCGTCTCGGGATCGCCCGCGCGCTCCTTCTGTTCAATGAGGAGTTTCGTATCCCGCTACGTGCAGCAGACGTTCTGACAAGGGATCCGAGAATGGTCGAACGTAAGAAGTACGGTCAGCCTAAAGCACGTAAACGCTTCCAGTTCTCGAAACGATAGTTTCCGACTGGTACCTTTTTTAATCACGCATACTGCCGGATGTTGGTCCGGGTGCCCTCTGGGTGAGATCAACAGGTGAACGCAGTAGAGGAATAATAACCCGATACATACTATGAGCAATGAGAACGGTCAACCACGCGTTGACGTAGAAACTCTGTTGAAGGCCGGCACGCATTTCGGCCACCTGACCAGCCGTTGGAATCCGAAGATGAGAGATTTCGTCTTCATGGAGCGCAACGGAATCCACATCATCGACCTGACCCAGACTCAGGAGCTGCTCGATAAAGCAGCAGACGCCGCAGCGCGTTTCGCAAAGCAGGGTAAGAAGATCCTCTTTACGGGAACGAAGAAGCAGGCGAGAGAGACCCTGCGCAAATACGCTGACGAATGTGGGTCTCCATATGTAGTCGAGCGCTGGCTCGGCGGAACCCTCACTAACTTTCAGACGATCCGCAAAAGCATCCGCCGCATGGAGGATCTGGTGAAGATGGAAGAGGAAGGGGTGATGGATCAGCTCAAGAAGAAGGAGCGCCTCATGAAAGCGCGGGAGCGTGAGAAGCTGGAGAAAATCCTGACAGGTATCTCCAAAATGGCGCGACTTCCCGGAGCACTCTTTGTCGTTGATATCAACCGCGAACACATTGCGGTGAATGAAGCGCGTAAACTGGGTATCCCGATTATCGCACTCGTCGATACGAATTGCGACCCCGACCTCGTCAACTTCCCGATTCCGTCAAACGATGACGCCCTGAAGAGCATAGAGTTGATTGCCTCGGTGATCTCTGCAGCCGTCCAGGAGGGCTCCAAGGCCAGAGACCTGCAGCTCCTCGCGGAGGCCGAAGAGAAGAAGAAGCGTAAACAGGAAGCAGACGCGAAGGCATCCAAGAAGAAAGCAGCGGCTGCTGCCGCTAAAGCCGCCAAGGAAGCAGAAGAAGCAGAAGACGACGCCGCCACTGCAGAAGCTGACGCTAAAGAAGCCTAGGGCTTTCGACAGACAGTTATCCGGCATAGTAGTAACGTTTGCTGTGTTTTCGATACGTAGTGAACCAACATTTGAATCCAAGTAATAAGAAGACAATGAATATTTCGGCGAAAGACGTCAAGAAACTGAGAGACCAAACCGGCGTCGGTATGATGGACTGCAAGAAGGCCCTTACTGAAGCCGGCGGTGATTTCGATGCAGCTGTCGAGCTGCTGCGGAAGAAAGGTCAGAAGGTCGCCGCGAAACGCGCTGACCGTGATGCGAAGGAGGGAATTATTGCTACTGCCTCGTCAGACGATGGCAGCACTGCAGTAATAGTAGAGGTCAACTGCGAAACAGATTTTGTCGCGCGAAACGACGACTTCCAGAACTTCGCCTCCAGCATTGCCGAGCTCATACTTGATAAACTTCCTGCTGACCGCGATGCACTCATGGCACTCGACCTTGATGGGCGCACCCTCGAATCTGCCATCACCGAAATGACGGGTAAGATTGGCGAGAAGATTGACGTCCGACGATTTGAAATCGTCTCTACTGACGGAAAGGCCGTTTCGTATATCCATCCAGGATCTCGACTCGGCGTCGTTGTTGAGATTCATGGCAATGGCGAGTCCGCTTCAGTCGGTCGCGACGTAGCCATGCAGGTAGCCGCTCTTAATCCGGTTGCCGCCACTCGCGACGAGGTACCGCAGGAGTTCAAGGACAAGGAGATGGAAATTGCTCGCGATGCCGCACGAAATGAAGGCAAGCCCGAAAAGATTCTCGACAGGATCGCCGAAGGTAAGCTTGAGCGCTACTACAAGGATCACGTACTAACAGAGCAGCCCTTCGTTAAGGACTCTTCGGTCAAAGTGGGAGACCTTCTCTCCGACGCGGGACTCGAAGTCAAACGATACGTACGCTTTGCGCTAGGCGACTAGAGTGAGCAGCAGAATGTAAAAAAGGGCATGGCATCTTCGCTGTGCCCTTTTTTAGTACATGGACGGTTCAAAATCACGATTGCATCAGTTGTAACGAGACCCTAGCTTTCACGAAGACGTACAAAAACACACCATGGCGACCAAGTACAACCGAATCCTCCTGAAAGTCAGCGGCGAAGCCCTTCAGGGTAACAGCGGCTACGGCATTGACCCTGCCGTTATTTCTGTCTATGCGCAGGAAATCAAGGAGATCGTCGGCCTTGGAGTCGAGGTTGCAATCGTAATCGGAGGAGGGAATATCTTTCGAGGGGTTCAGAACGCTACGGAAGGAATGACCCGGGCACACGCCGATTATATGGGGATGCTCGCAACAATGATCAATGCGATGGCCCTCCAGGATGCACTTGAACAGGCAGACCTCCAGACGCGATTGCTTTCAAGCATTAAAATGGAACAGATCGCAGAGCCCTTTATTCGCCGACGGGCAATCAGACACCTCGAAAAGGACCGCATTGTCATCTTCGGAGCGGGTACAGGTAACCCTTATTTCACGACAGATACGACGGCAGCGCTCAGAGCACTTGAAATTGACGCCGATGTAATTCTGAAAGGCACCAAAGTTGACGGCGTTTTTACTGCCGACCCCGCCAGCGATTCAACTGCCCGACAGTACGAGACTATAAACGGAAACGAGGTAATACGGCAGGGCCTGAAGGTCATGGACATGACCGCTTTTACACTTTGCGGAGAATCCAAAATGCCTATCATCGTTTTCAACATCAATGAGAAGGGCCTTCTGAAACGTATCGTGGAAGGAGAGGCGGTCGGGACTCTGGTTCACTGGGAAGACCAGAAGCTTGAAAGCGAATATGCGTAACAGCTGCGCCTCGATGTTCATGGCATGATTTATGGACGTATGTATGTCAGCACTGCAATAGCTTGCAGCTAGCTGACGTTAATATCCAAAACAACGTTACTACTATGGTTGACGAACATATTAAGTCGATTCTTGCTGAGGCGGACGACACAATGAACAAGGCCCTCGATCATTTTCTTGGGGAGATGGCGACGATCCGTGCCGGGCGGGCAACACCTGGAATGGTTGAAAGTGTTCGGGTTGAATTTTATGGCTCTGTGATGCCGCTGAACCAGATCGCCAGCGTCAGTGCACCCCAGCACGACTTGCTGGTGATTCAACCGTGGGACAAGAATGCACTTGAACCCATCGAGAAGGCAATACAGACATCCAACATGGGTTTGAACCCTGCAAATGATGGCGCCCTGATACGCATTCCGGTACCACCTCTATCAGAGGAGCGACGGAAAGACCTCGTCAAAACGGCACGAGCCCGAGGTGAAGACGCCAAAGTTGCGATTCGCAACATTCGCCGACACGCCAAAGATGGAATCAAGTCGCTGCATGAAAACGAACATCTGCCCGAAGACATGCGATATGAGGGCGAAGAAAAATTGCAGAAACTGACCGACGATCATATTCAGAAAATTGATGATCTGCTCGATCGGAAAGAAGCAGAAATAATGGAGGTTTAACCTTCATCCTGGAGAGGTGCCCGAGTGGCTGAAGGGGCACGCCTGGAAAGCGTGTGTACTCTAACTGGGTACCGTGGGTTCGAATCCCACCCTCTCCGCATCCTTACTATCCACCGTAAACACTTGTGAGCGCGTAGGCTATGATTCACAGTATGACCGGCTTCGGTCGCGCAACGGCAGAAGTTGACAACCTTTCTGCGACGGTGGAACTGAAATCAGTAAACAACCGCTTTTGTGAGGTGTCCATTCGTGCACCGCGCTATCTGTTTGATCGCGAAAACGAAATTCAGAACCGTCTGAAAAAGGTCTTCGCGCGCGGGCGTATCTCCGTGCAGATTCAGATCGACAGGAAGTCAACTGAGCAACCTGAGATCACCCTCAACAAAACAGCCGTCAAATACTACGCGCGCTTGTTCAAGGACCTCAAGAAAGTTGCCGGCGCTTCTGATCGCGTACAGTTAAACCACCTCCTTCGATTTGAGGATGACATATTCCTGAAGTCAACAAAGGCCCGCGACCGTGATGTGACCTGGAGTGTTGTTAAAGCTGCGCTCGATGCCGCTATCGAGGGTCTTCAGGATATGAGGAAGCACGAGGGTCGGGCTCTTGAAACGGATCTCCTGACTGGCGTCACAAGAATTGCGGCATACTGCGATGATGTCAAACGATTGGCTCCGGAGCGCGTTGCTGCGGCACGCGAAAAGCTCCAGCAGCGCATCACTGACATGATAGGCGCCGAACGAGTCAACGAGGAGCGACTCGAACAGGAAATTGCGATGCTGTCAGACAAGCTTGACGTGAACGAAGAATCTGTTCGTCTTGATTCTCATCTTGTGCTTTTTCGCGATGCACTCAAGAATTCCGACCCGGTCGGTCGAAAGCTCAACTTTATCGTTCAGGAGATGAACCGCGAGATAAACACTATCGGTTCCAAATCAAACGACAGTAGTCTTACCGAGGTCGTCGTAGCGATGAAAGAGGAACTGGAACGGATCCGCGAGCAGGTAGAAAATGTCGAATGACATAAACCCCCTGGCAACCATCATTGTTTTGACAGCTCCGAGCGGAGCCGGAAAGACGACGATTGCCCGCGGTGCAATCAAGTTACTACCGCACCTTCGATTCTCGGTATCAGCAACAACGCGCCCCATTCGCGACTACGAAGTTGATGGCAAAGATTATCATTTCGTTTCCCGCGAGCGGTTCGATGAACTCGTCGCGACTGGCGCATTCCTGGAATACGAGGAGGTGTATGCAGACAGATTCTACGGGACATTATGGTCCGAAGTCGAAGCCTCGTCGCCGTCCCATCCAGTTCTCCTGGACATTGACGTCCTCGGCGCCGGGCGGGTAAAGAAGAAATTTGGCGATCAGGCCCTGGCGATCTTTGTCGCACCTCCGAGTCTGGAAGTTCTCAAAACCCGGCTGGTTGACCGAAAGACTGAAGATTCGGAGTCAATCGACCTCCGCATTTCCCGGGCGCGAATGGAAATTTCAATGGCAGATAGATTCGACCACTCTGTCGTGAATGAGGACATCGATAAAGCAATTTCTGAAACTGTGGGCTACGTCGAACGTTTTCTGACCCGCCGGATTCAGGAGTGTGCTCAGAAGAGCGATTAATCGGTACACCCTTAGCCGCGATTATATGTACAGTTCAAAGGTATGAGCACGAAGCTATTACATATCTCCGGTAAGCGAATCATTGTGGGCGTCAGCGGTGGAATCGCAGCGTACAAATCAGCAGAACTGATTCGCATTTTCAAGCGCGCCGGCGCTGAAGTGCGTGTCGTCATGACCCACGACGCAGCACGATTTGTTACGCCGCTCACGCTGGGTACTCTTTCGGAATCTGAGGTTCTCAGCGAGATCTTTCCTGAAAATGAAGACGGTAGTTGGACCAAGCATGTTAATCTCGGTCTATGGGCCGACATTTTTGTTATTGCACCCGCAACCGCACACACTATTGCAGGCCTCGCAAATGGCTCATGCGATTCGATGCTTACCGCCATCGCGCTGTCCGCACGATGCCCGATCCTTGTTTGCCCATCCATGGATCACGACATGTTTGTACACGCTTCGACTACGACTAATCTGGAAAAGCTCGCCTCCTTCGAATACCATGTGCTGGAGCCGGATCATGGCGAACTGGCAAGTGGTCTCGTTGGAAAAGGACGGCTTCCAGAACCAGAGGCCATTGCTGCAGCCGTAAACGAAATACTCGCCGGAGTGGTAGGGCCCCTCTCGGGCAAGACTGTTCTGGTAACCGCGGGACCAACCCGAGAATCGATCGATCCGGTTCGCTTCGTATCAAACAGATCTACCGGTACTATGGGCTACATGCTTGCGGAAGCAGCCCGGGATCTTGGAGCAAGGGTCATACTGGTTTCAGGCCCGACGAATCTCTCTCCTCCGGACGGAGTGCTAACAATTGAGATTGAGTCCACATCCGAAATGGCAGAGGCTGTTGGGCAGCACGATGACGCCGACGTAGTAATAATGGCCGCTGCCGTAGCCGACTTCAAACCTGAAAGCGTACACGATTCCAAAATCAAGAAATCATCTGTCGATGGCGATCTGTCTCTGCGACTTCAACGCACCACTGACATTCTTGCGACGCTGGGAGCCAACAAACACGATGGTCAGATTCTGATTGGATTTGCCCTGGAAACTGACGACGGCATTCAAAATGCCACTGGTAAACTCGAGCGCAAGAAGCTCGACCTCATCGTTCTCAATAATCCTTCAGAGGAAGGTGCGGGGTTCGGGACCACCACGAATCGGGTTGATATCATCTCGCCCGATGGAGATGTTGAAAAGCTTCCAGTCCTCGACAAGCAGCAGGTCGCACGGCGAATCCTCGAAAGGGTTGTCGACTTGATTCCTTAGCGCGTGAGAATACCTTCTGATTGAATTTACATGGCGGGCATTTTGATGGCGTAATGAGATCGTTCGTCCACCGGTCCGCAAACATCGGATCCGTGCGCGCGTATGAAATTGTTACCTGAAGCAATCCATTTCGAGCCACATCATGCCGACCGCTGAAGACCTGAAAGCCGAAGTACGCGAACTGAAGACTGCCATTGAAGATGCCGTCGCAATCGCGGGTCCAATTGCAATTCTTGACAAAGAACCCGCAGCGCCGCGCGAACCGCACCCTATTTCTGCACAGATCAAAGAGGACTCGATTCTGCACACATTCGACACTCTTGCAAGGGTCGAGAAATACGTCGCCGAGACGGTTCTTATCCCGCTTGACGAAACAAGAATTAACCCTGTGTTTGGCGTCGGTAGCGCCAACGCGGATCTAATGGTTGTCGGCGAGGCTCCCGGTGCTGATGAAGATCAACAGGGAGAACCTTTTGTCGGTCGAGCTGGTCAACTTCTCAACAAGATATTAGCAGCCATCGATTTTTCGCGCGACGAAGTATACATTGCTAACATTCTGAAGAGCAGGCCTCCCAAGAATAGAAACCCGCTGCCGGACGAAGTAGAAAGCCACATACCGATTCTGTACAAACAGATCGAACTGGTTAATCCAAGGATGATTCTGTGTGTTGGAAAGGTTGCGGCGAATGCTTTGCTCGGAAATAAAGACTCCCTTGGTAGTATGCGCGGGAAACTGCACGACCTTTTCGGTACACCGGTGGTCGTCACGTATCATCCTGCGGCACTGCTCCGGAATCCCAATTGGAAAAAGAGTACCTGGGAGGATGTGCAGTATTTGCGTGACCGTTTCAACGAACTGACGACTTCCTGAGCCTTTACCTGTATTGATGGAACAACTACCTCCAGATAATTCATCGTTTGATGCGCCCGCGGTAACTCGAGCGTCGTCTGAAATGTCTGGGCGCGTGCCCCCGCAGGCACTTGATGTTGAGCAGAGCGTGCTCGGTGCGATGCTGCTCGAGCGGGAAGCAATTCCAAAAGTCATTGAGATCCTTCCGCCGAATTCCTTCTACTCAGACAGGCACCGGCGAATCTACTCTGCTATTCTGAATCTCTTCGAACGAAGCAACCCGGTCGATCTGGTCACGCTGACAGAAGAGTTGAAGCGACGTAAAGAGCTCGACAAGGTTGGCGGTGCGTACTATCTGACCGACCTCACAACACGGGTCGCTACATCTGCCAACGTCGAATATCACTCGCGTATCATTGCAGAGAAGTCGTTGCTCCGCATGCTGATCGAGACGATGACCGATCATGTCAAGCAGGCGTTTGACCCGAGCACGGATGCATTTGAACTGCTCGATCACGCTGAATCAGAATTGTTCAGGATATCCGATACGCAGCTCCGCAGGCCGGCGGCTTCCATGGATTATGTTCTGAAGGAAACGCTTGCGAACCTTGAGGCCATTCACGGTCAGGAGGCAGGTATTACAGGCGTGCCGACCGGATTTCGTGCACTTGATAGTATTACCGGTGGATGGCAGAACTCTGATCTGATTATTGTTGCGGCCCGGCCTTCTATGGGGAAAACCGCATTCTCACTGGCTACTGCACGGAACGCGGCGCTGCATCAGAAAAATCCGACACCCGTTGCCATTTTTTCTCTTGAGATGAGCGCGCAGCAGCTCGCGCAGCGACTGCTGACGTCCGAAGCGCGAGTCGATGCGCAGGCGGCGCGGACAGGACGACTTCGTGACGATGACTGGCCAAAGCTTGCCCGTGCGGCGAGCCGGCTGTCAGCAGCACCCATATTTATCGATGATACGCCTGGCCTCAGTATCCTTGAGTTACGCGCGAAGTGCCGAAGGCTTCGGGCAGAGCACAACATCGGCCTGGTCGTTGTCGATTATTTGCAGCTCATGCACGGACCAGTCGGTGGGCGGAACTCGAATCGCGAGCAAGAGATTGCACAGATCTCCCGATCCCTGAAGAGTCTCGCAAAAGAACTGAATATTCCGGTGGTCGCGCTGTCGCAGTTGTCTCGAGCTGTAGAAACTCGCGGTGGTGACAAACGACCACAGCTCTCGGATCTTCGTGAGTCCGGATCCATTGAGCAGGACGCAGATGTCGTTGCCTTTATCTACCGCGCTGAGCGCTATGGGATAACGGTCGACGAGAATGGCAACTCGACAGAGGGTCTTGCCGAAATCATTATCGGAAAACAACGGAACGGACCAATTGGTGATGTCTCCCTTGCTTTCGTCCATCAATTTGCTCGATTCGAGAATCTGACGACATACTATTCGCAGCCGCCTGCTAATGCGCTGGAAAATGCGTCTGATTCGAATCCGCTCCCGTCGGCAGACGCTCCCTTCTAAGTCGCCCAGAACATCATATGCCCGATCGAAAGTACGGACACGATGAGATTCAACGGATCCTGAAGAAGGCGACCGAAAAACAACAGAAAGCTCATGAGGTCAGCCGGCCCGAGGTGGGGCTTTCTATAGAGGAGATTGAACGAATCGCTTCCGAGGCTGGAATTGACCCGAAGTTTGTACGGGAAGCAGCGTGGGAATCAAAAACACTTGACGACGATCGGAAACACTCCTGGCTTTTGGGGGGCATGACATCAATGAAAGTAGAGCGTTCGATTCCCGCCGAGGTGCCGCGCTCTTTACTGGACACCGAACTAGTTCCCGTTATTCGAGAGCAGTCAGGAAAGACCGGACAGTTTGAGAAACTTGGTGAGTCTCCACGTGGACTGACAACGAAGCACCCGGGGCCTCGTACTCCAAAGTACAGATCACATCGAAGAACGGCACGACGGATATTGTGGTGGAGTCGACCAAAAACGTCAAACAGACATCGTATGCTCTACTTGTCCTCGCGGCGCTGATGATTGTGTTCTCGATCGCCGGCATCGCGAAGAATGGCCTGGACCCTGGAATCATCATTGCAATGCCCTTCTTGTTCACTGCAATCGCAATGCGTTTTGGCTATGCCTCATTTTCGCGAAAGCTTGAGCAGCGACTGGAAAATGTCACTAACGCCCTCGAAGACAAAGTGCTTGAGATCGGAACGTTAAATCAAAGCACAGGCGGCCGCCAGGCGACCTCCGAAACAGTACATGACACGACGCGGCGCGGTCCACTGTTGGACCTTGAAAGCGACCAGGATACCAGCCCGGAAAGCGAAACTCGCCCGAACCGGAACCGCGATTCTGTCTAGTCTAATTCAACCCTGGAGGCAGTGGGTTCTTCAGTGCGACGGGCTGACGTTCCCTCCTGCGCAATCGCAGGTTCAACATCTCCACAAAGACCGAGAACGCCATGGCGAAGTATATGTAGCCGCGTGGGATATGGAACTCGAGTCCTTCCGCTATCAACGCAACTCCAACCATCAGTAAGAACGACAGAGCGAGCATCTTGACCGTCGGGTGCCCTTCGATAAATGTTGAGACCGCCTTAGCACTAATCATCATGATGACGATCGCAATGACAATTGCAGCGACCATAACCCCGATGACATCTACCATTCCGACAGCTGTGATGACCGAGTCCAGCGAGAACACGATGTCCAGTAGCAGTATCTGGAAAAGGACGCTCCGGAACGTGACGGCCTTGGTTGGACCGCGCCCGTCTTCGTGACCCTCGAGCTTGCTGTGAATCTCATGGGTTGCCTTGGCGAGAAGAAACAGTCCTCCTCCAATCAGAATCAGATCCCGGCCGGAGATTTCGTAAGAAAGCAGACTAAACAGTGGAGCTGTCAGCTTCATTATCCACGTAAGCGACAACAACAGCACTATTCTTCCAATGAGTGCGAGTGCGAGTCCAAGCGTGCGCGCCTTTGCCTGCTGATGCTCAGGAAGCTTCGATGACAGGATGGAAATGAAAACGATGTTGTCGATCCCCAGAACAATCTCAAGAGATGTCAACGTGATTAGCGCGATCCAAATTTCGGGGTCAGAGATCCAATCCACAGTCAGGTTCTTCGATTTACGTTAGTGCCAATACCTAACGCTAAAGTATGGTAAATGCACAAACTGAATCAACCGAATCGCTATTCATACCGCAGGCTTAAGATTGGATCGGCATCTGCTGCACGAACAGTCTGCGTAGCAATTACACCGGTGGCGATCATAGCCATAACAACCGCACATCCCACAAGCCACAAAATCTCCACGTCAATGTGGTTGGAAAACGCCTGTAGCCAGAATTTGCTAAATAGGCCAACCAGTGGCGTGACAATGACTGCTGCGAGAATCACTAATCTCAAATAATCTTTCGAAAGGGTGTAAGCGATATTCATCCTCGTGGCACCAAGCACCTTGCGAATACCAACTTCTTTCACCCTGACCTCTACAGAATAAACGGCCATCCCAAGCAATCCCAGACAGCTCACTACGAGTGCGAGTAGTGCAACGACTCCAATGATTCCGAACAGATCTTTCATAGTGCGATTGAGGGGACTACTAACCAGCTGCTCATTGAACTCCTCGTACGTCGCCGGGTGTACGGGATCTAGTCGAGACCACACTTCTTCTACGTGGGCTTCGGCTTCATCGATCATTCCGTTGTTAGCGCGAACGTTCGCATATCTGAATGCTTCAGGCAGATAGCGCCACATCATGCCACTTATCGGGTCGGTCAGTGTGTCGTAGTGGTAGTCTTTAACGACACCAATGATTTCTGCCTCTGTACCTGAACTACCGAGCGTCACTAACGAACCAATCGCACCCGATGGGCTGCCCATTCCGAGAATCTGTACGGCCGTTTCATTCAGCACTATTGACGAGCTTGTGTCCTGTACACCCTGGTCCGAAAAATTCCTCCCTGCGACCAACTCAAACTCGAGGTTGTCCAGAAAAGCAGGATCAACTGAGTATTCGATGACATCGACAGGGACGGAGTCGTCGTCCTTTCGGACCTCAACCGTTCTCGTAGATCCGGACGCTGGAAGCGTCGACGTAGCAGAAACGGACGTGATCGAGGCATGTCGCAGCATTTCATCACGAAAGAGTCCAAACTCCTGACCTTGCAGATCCACGTTTATAATATTGTCGGATGCAAACCCGTAGTCGGCAGTCAGCAAGTGTTGGAGCTGTGCGTACAAAAAGACCGTGGTTGTGACAAAAAACAAGGCGACTCCAAATTGTACGCCTGACAAACCGTTTCGAAACCACCGTCGGCCAGAACCGGCCACGGATAGTTTCCCTTTCAGTGCCTGAACAGGTAGAAATCGCGAGAGTCGCAGTGCTGGTATAAAACCCGCCAAAACACCGACGGCAAGACTGAACAGAATGAATGTGGCAAGTAGGAGTGGCTCCGCCAACAAGCTTATTTCAAACTGAATCCCGGCGAATGACGAAAACCATAACGAGTTGAAAGCAGGAAGTAGCCAGAACAGAATAATCACAGCTCCGAGCATTCCGAGAAATGCAACAATCACAGATTCACTAATGAACTGAAGAAATACCTGTTGTCGAACCGCTCCCATTGCCTTGCGAACTCCAATCTCCTGAGCTCGGCGCATGGACCGAGCGAAGGAGAGACTCACATAGTTGAAGCTGGCAACGGAGATAATTACTATTCCAAGGAAACTGAGAAAGTACACGAAGAGAGCTGGTACGCTGTAGGATGCGATCTCATTACCAAGAACAGGGCCGAGTGAAATTGACCCGAGTGCCTGAACGTGAAATTCCAGTCGCACATCGGCTCCTGAATACTGGCGCTCGGCTACGGTCGGGAGAAAATCGTCGAGCCGCTTTGCTGTAGCCTTGTCGGCAACGCGAAGATATGTTGCGAATCGCGATGAGTTATCCCAGTCGGTCAAGTCGCTAGCGCTGCTACTTCCTTCGATCGATGCGAACGGTGCGAGAATTTCAAACTGCAAGTGCGACTTGCCAGTCGGCATGGCCACGATGGCCGAAACACTAAAATCGCCAAAGCCCTCAAGGGATATCGTTTTTCCCAGCGGATCAGCATCGCCAAACAATTTGACAGCAGCGATTTCAGTGATTAGCAGATTGCTGGGATCCTGGAGTAGCGTCTGAGGTGAGCCCGACACCAGGCGGAAGTCGAAGATGTCAAAAAACTCGGGCTCGACATGCAAACCGGTTAGTGGAAGGGCCTTTCCTTCATATACACCCTGAGATCGGATCTGTCCAATCCGGGTAATTGCTTCGATGCCGGGCAGCTCCTCAGCCAGCACTGCCGCCAGAGGGGCAGGGGTTGCCGCGAGGGCGTTCACATCGCCATCCACGGTGATCCTTTCAGATAGAACCCGATAAATTCGATCGGCATCTTCGTGGAAATCATCGTAACTCTTCTGATCCCAGATGAAAGCGAAAATCAGGAGGCAAACGGACATGCTGAGTGCAAGCCCTAAAACAGTTATGCCGGTGAACGACTTGTTTCGGAGGAGCCCCCGGAGGGATGTTTTGAGATAGTTCTTTATCACAAGTTCGGCCTCAGCTGCGTAGGTGATCGTTTCACCCGAGGAGCACATCGATCCGTAACAAATGCCTTGGCGGCGAACTAGCTGTCAGAACCTTCTCCATGGGCCTCTAATCAGACGGCAACTCGGTAAGACATGTTACATCTTCGGTAGCGGTGGATAAGAAACCAGGTTTGCCATCCAGAGACCACGTTTCAGATCCAACGTGTAGATAAAGTCTCTGCTTCTTCGCCCTTCACAAACACGTTACACGAAACGGTCGTTTTTCCCCAACTGCAAGGAGACCCTTTCCGTTTTCACAAAGATGGTTGTTGGTGTCTTGCGAGGCCCGGGAAAAAAGTGGCGGTCAGCGCAGTGGCCGTCTTAAGATTCACTCGATAGTAACCTTATTATTGCAAGAAGGGTTTGGCGGCTATTACAGTCACCAAACCCTTATTCCACTGGAAATCCAGTATAGCGGATGCTGGGTAGACGTCTAGGCGCAAAAAGTGCGTCCATATTGATTGAAAGCATCGGCTTTTGCAATTGTAATAACGTCGGGTTGCAGAGTCAATCGTCGGCGGCGCTATTCACAATTCGATTGGGGGGCATTCGACGGAGATCTGTTATCTGCGGGATGCCGAGAATAGAAGAATATCCGTACTGCCCCTATTGGCGAGATAGAGATCGTCACGGCCGTCTCCATTCACGTCACCCCTGACAATGTCGAATCCGAAGCCACGAATGGTAGACGGGAAGACGTCGTCTGTCGCATCGGTGAAAATGCCAGATCCGTCATTCAAATACACGGAAAAACGGACAGGGTTGCCGCCAGAGCCAGGCAGGTTTCCCGTCACGATATCGTTGTCTCCATCACCGTCAATGTCGAACACATCGACTTCGAACGAGCGCTCATTAGTGACGGGGTAATTCGTCTCGGTCATATCGACAAAATGTCCGGTACCATCATTGAATAGAATTCTATTCTGCGCATCACCGCCTGAAACGAGATTTGTAACGTTACCAAAAACGAGATCCAGATCGCCGTCACCATCAAGGTCACCAAAGTCGGCTTCACGCGTGACCTCTTGAGATGCCCGAACGGGAATGCGGTCTTCAGACTCATCGGTAAAATTTCCGTCACCCTGATTAATGAGTAACTTGTTTTCATCTTCGTTCCCGACAACTATATCCAGGTCTCCGTCTCCGTCGACGTCTCCAAGATCGACATCCTGCGTAACATCATTCGCTAGTGGTAAGCGCTGGTCTGTTTCGTCGATGAACGTCGCGTTCCCGATGTTGACAACAAGTCGATTCTGTCCGTTGTTACCAATCAGGATATCAGGTAGACCATCAACGTTCACGTCAAATACTGCTACACTGTTGGATGTCCCATCGACTGGTATACGGTTGCTTCCGTCGGAGAACGTTCCATCTCCGTTGTTGATATAAAGTTCGTTGGTTCGATCGTCTTCCGAGACGATGACGATGTCTTGATCTCCATCGCTATCGAAATCTGCCAACCCGATATCCTCAGAATCACGACTATTCGATGGAATTGCGGAGCTGCCATTTGAAAAAATACCCGCGCCGTCATTGACGAGTAAAATGTTAGGACGATGTTCGTTGGCGATGAGGATGTCAAGATCTCCGTCGGCGTCGAAGTCAAACATGGCAGCGTCCATTGACAGGCCGCCGAGGTCGGCGACCGGTAAATGAGTCGCGGAAACGTCGTCAAAGATTGGGCCTGTCTTGACAGGGGTAGAGGTTGACTGGCTGCTGCACGACAGCGGTGCGAGAAGTACTACAAGTGCGAAGGTCTGCGCAATAGAAATGCGTAGCGTGTTCAGAAATAGATAGGTCATGCGCGGCTCGACTGTTATACGAACAGTTCTTCGTAACCGCAGGCGACAAAGTTTCTCAGGACCGGGGTATTAATCAGTGACGGATCTACGCCGCTTCGGATTCACCGCGGGGCTTCTCGTCTGTAGAGGAGGAAGACTCCTGCGTATCCTGCCAGTACGGTTCCGGACCGTGAAACATATCGGCCGCCAGGCGGCACAGGCTCATGATTTCAGCCTGGATTTCTACGTGGCGGTGCCAACTTGCCTTCGTTCGCACCAGCGACGATGATTCCTCGACAAGTGTCTCAATTCGACTTATAAGCTCTTTTCGAGCCTCTTCCTGCGGTGCCATGATGTTTGCAGATGGGTGGGCATATATGGCAGATATCGGCCTGATTCCTGTGGAATTAAGCAGGACCGGGGATTGGGCACTGGGCATTGGGCATTGGGGATTGGGCATTGGGCCCTTGCCATCTTTAGTGTCAGTGAAAGATCCACAAAAGACAACTGTGGGAACGCGGAGCGGTGCTAGGGTCCGGGGCGTCGATGAAGCAGATCACTTCATAAGGAAGCGGGAGATGGAGGTGACGGGCGGATTCGAACCGCCGTACAAGGTTTTGCAGACCTTTGCCTAGCCACTCGGCCACGTCACCGGGTATTGAACGAACGATTCTTACCGACGCTCAGTGTACGCCAGGCAGGATTCGAACCTGCGACCTACGGATTAGAAGTCCGTTGCTCTAATCCAACTGAGCTACTGGCGCCTAATTCTGTCGGGGTGGCAGGATTCGAACCTGCGACCTTCTGCTCCCAAAGCAGACGCGCTAACCGGGCTACGCTACACCCCGAAGATCCAAAAACTTACTGCTTCGACTCCTTGATAACTGCCTGGACGTCGCCGGCTTCCACCATTTTCTGTTGGAAGCTGTACTGTCCATTTTCCTTCTTCGTCGAAACGATGACCTTGGCCATCTTCTTCGCCTCGGCTTTCTGCCGCAGGACCTTATCGCCGAATGATTGCTTCTTTGCCATATCGCGTTACTTGATTTCGCGGTGGATCGTATGCTTCCGCAGTTTAGGGTTGTACTTTTTCAGCTCGAGACGATCCGGGGTATTCCGACGATTCTTTTTCGTCGCATATCTGGATGTCCCTGGAGCTTCTGTACATTCCAGAATAACCTGAAGTCGCGTATCTTTTCCTTTCGCCATGGTTCCTGATCGGTACTACAGCTTGATCCCGCGTGCTTTCGCATCGTCGAGAACAGCTTTAATACCTTTCTTGTTTATCGTTTTAATGGTCTGAGTAGACACACGAAGTGTCACCCACCTGTCTTCTTCCGGTATATAAAACCGCTTCTTCTGAAGATTGACTTCAAATCGGCGCTTCGCCTTGTTGTGGGCGTGGGAAACATGATTCCCCGACATCGGGCCCTTACCGGTTATTTGGTCTTTTCTAGCCATCGTTCCTTTTCTGAGGCCTTCGAGATCTACGACGATCCCACTAATTCTTTCTGCATCTAGCCGCGATTCGGCCAAAGTCGAGAAATATACAAAGCACAGGCATCAATTAGAACTCATTGTGCTTCTAATATACAGTGAATCTGCTCCTGCACGTTGCACAAGCAGGCCGATTGACCTGTTTTCGCCACGGTCTCCCTACCCCATGCTCCGGACGGCGTCTGCCGGTTCAAGCTGGGCGGCCCGGTGGGCAGGATAAATTGCTGCCACCATGCATAGGCCGATTGCTACGATGACAACAAGAATAATGTCCATTGGCTGAATCGCGATCGGGTAGGCATCAATGAGAAATGACTCCTGTTCGGCGAGCGGGACAAGCTTAAAATATTTCTGGGCGAGCGCAAGACCGAGACCAACCGCTACCCCCGACAGGACGCCCAGAATCCCAATAAAGAGACCCTCCAGCAGGAAAACGCCGCGGATGTCGCTCTTTCGGAATCCCATGGAACGCAGGATGCCGATATCAGCTCTTTTTTCGATGACGACCATCGTCAATGAGCCTACAATATTGAAAGCAGCCACCAGAACTATCAGAACAAGAATAATCGACGCCCCCCATTTTTCGAGCTTCATCACATCGTATAGCGATTTTTGCAAATCGTACCACGTTTTTACGCGATACTTCCCTGATGGTAGTATCTCTTGCAGTTCTGCTTTCACTGTCTCCGCCTGTCCAATGCGGGAAAGCTTTACCTCAACTGCGGTAATGGCGCTACCCGAACTGAAAAGTCTCTGGGCTTCCTCGATGTCTACAAACACATGGCTTTCGTCGTAGATCGACTGCAATTCAAATAGTCCGCGAACCTCAAATCCTCTGAAAGGAGGCGCTCCGATGATTTTCGTCAGTGATCTCTCGAGGCCCTGTGCTGAAACGAGTGATATCCTGGAGGCACCGCCGCCGGAGGACGCGGGAAACAGCCCGAATCGCCTGCCCAGCGATGATCCAATCACCACTCCGGGAAGGCCGTCAGACCTTGCGACGTCAAACGACCCAAAGTCGACGTGGTCCAACACGGTACTTACCTGTCGAACGGTACTCATATCGACGCCCCGGACGACAACGACCTTATTGATTTGTTGTCCCTCACCGATGAGCATCGCCTTGCCTTCAACCACGGGAGTTACGCCGATTACTTCTTTTAAAGTTATGGCGGCAGACGTGATCTCTTCGACGTTTTGTATCCCTGTTGATTCGACTGATTCAATCCGGATGTGAGGATCTATTGAGACGAGCATTTCACGAACGAAATCATAAAAGCCGTTCATTACTGACAAAACAACAATAAGCGCTGCAACGCCAAGCGTCACTCCAGAAACGGAGACGCCGGTAATAACAGAAATCATGGTGAACCGTTTACGGTTAACCAGATACCTGCGTGCTATCGTAGATTTCAGGCTCACAGACTACCGGAGCAGACTCTCGCCCGACTCAAACAACCGCGACTCGATGGATTCGGGAAACGAAACATTGTCGGTATGAATACTGAAAGTCGGTGACGCTTTTCTCATCGATACCCGGAGCGGGCCTGATGGACTGTCGACCGTGGTGTAGTCTACCCATGCGTAAGTTGTCTGGTTGGTTCGGCCCTGGAGCAGGTAGGTCCAGCCTTCCACCTCGCCAGTTTCGCTCGATATGGATATCCAGTACCTGTCCCCGGGTGTGTAGCCGACCGAGTCGAAAGACAGGGTCAACGTGGCAGCTCCGTCTTTTTCCTCCATGCCTCGTTGAACCCCCTCGTCGAATACCTTGAATGGAGCCATCAACCAGTAGATATCGTTTATATACATCCTGTGCGCCTGGCTTACGTAGCGGTCATTCTGGATGGAGTCAACCTGCGCACCGTTAATGAACGCTGTGCCAAGCGTATCTGCCGTGTTGAAGACGACGGTCACTGACGAGTCCTCGCCGACCTGGTATTCCAATCGATAACGGCCATCATATTTGTCCCATAAATGCCGGCGTGCTGGCCGACGACCACTCTCGCCCTCGGTGGAGAAGTCAAATCTGACAAATCTGATGTTCTCCCATGTGTCAAGTCCGCCCATCGCAGTTACCATCATCATGGCAAGAGAGTCAGCTTCCGTCTCAAGGTCCATCTGCCGCGCAGTGGAGTCTTTTTTTTCATCGGGTTCAGTGCACGATGTCAGCAGTAAGACGGAGAACAGGCAAAGACAGGTGATAATCCTGGTCATTTTCAATGTTGTGGTTTTGGTGGGCGATGCATCCAAAAGAACATTCTCGATGAGGAAATGTTTTGAACATTCTGTCGCCCTCGAGCTTCGAGATTAGAATGAGAGCATTTGGCCAAACAGCAGTCGCTACAGTACTCCTGAATCTGGTGTGCCTGTCCGCGACCCTGGCGCAACTGTCGCCCGTAAACGAACGCGTTCCGACGCGACTTCAGGGCCTGGAGTTCGTATTAACGAACAGCGGATTCGGGATCGGTGGCTTCTTTCAAGACTCGCTATCAACTCGATTCAATTTCATCGGCGAGATTCGAATCGCTGCCGGAAAAGATGAACGCGAAGTTGCCTTCTTCGATCGCTTCGGACGGCGGACAATTCCCGGCAAAGCCAACTACCTGCTAATCGTGCCGTTGAGTTTCGGTACTCAGTACAGGATTTTTTCAGAACGTATTGAGAACTCGTTCCGCCCATTTATCCAGTTCTCGGGAGGACCAACATTCGGGTGGGAGTATCCCTATTTCGAAGATTGCAATGGGAACGGTGTATTTGAGCTCGAGGCAGACTGCAACGGTAACGGTACGATCGACGGTCCGGATGAGGGTGAGCGACGATTATCATCCTTTGACGCTCTTCCGGAGGGACAGCTTCGGACAGGGGTCGGAGCCTCACTCGGCCTCGGTGCTCATTTCGGCTACGGGACAAAGGGGGTACTCGGTCTGAAGATTGACTACACAATCGCCTACTTCTTCAATGGGATTCAGCTCCTTGAGGCACCGATCAAGCCGCGGCAGTCTTTTTTCAGGACCCCGACGATAGCCATATTTTTCTCTCCGGGGTTCTAAACGTTGAACCGGAAAAGCATAACGTCTCCATCCTGTACTACATACGCCTTCCCCTCTGAACGCATAGCTCCTGCTTCCCGTGCAGCAGCTTCAGTTCGATACTGTTCGTAGTCTTTGAACTTGATCGTCTCGGCACGAATAAATCCCTTTTCAAAATCAGTATGGATCTGACCTGCAGCCTGCGGTGCGAGCATGCCCCGCGTTATCGTCCAGGCGCGGGTCTCTTTCGGGCCAACCGTAAAGAACGTGATTAATCCCAGCAACGTGTAGGCAGATTGCACCAATCGATCCAGCCCTGACTGTCCCAGTCCCAGATCTTTAAGAAATTCAATGCGGTCCGCCTCATCGAGGTCCGCGATTTGTGCTTCCACTTCTGCTGAAACTATCGTGGCTACCGCTCCCTCTTCAGCAGCAATCGCTGCCACAATTCGCGTGTATTCATTGCCATCGACAACGTCGGCTTCGGAAACGTTTGCGGCATATAGTACCGGTTTTGCTGTCAGCAAAAACAGGTTGTCAAACCAGGTCCTGTGATCCTGGTCGACATGCATCAGTCGGCCCGGTTTCCCTTCTCCAATGAAATCGCGGACCTTCTCGGTGAACGACAGTTCATCCTTCAGCTTTTTGTCGCCGCTTTTGGCTTGCTTGCCCAACTTATCTACCCGCCGCTCAAGGGACTCAAGGTCCTTCAATAACAACTCGGTTTCAATCACCTCTATGTCACGGGCCGGATCAACGCTGCCCGACACGTGAACAACGTCTTCGTTGTCGAAGCACCGCACGACATGAATGATGGCGTCCACCTCACGGATGTGCGACAAAAACTGATTCCCAAGGCCCTCACCCTTCGATGCTCCTTCGACCAGTCCCGCTATATCATAAAACTCGATCGTTGCCGGTATGACTGAGGCTGAATTAGCCAGTCCCGCCAGAACATGCTGTCGCTTGTCCGGGACGGGTACCACTCCAACGTTGGGCTCAATTGTACAAAACGGATAGTTGGCCGCCTCGGCTCCGGCGCTGCTCAGAGCGTTAAACAGTGTCGATTTCCCGACATTCGGAAGACCGACTATTCCACAACGTAATGCCATCCTTGTATTTGTTGTATTATTGATCGCGGCCAAAAGAGCCGACGCCTTATTGAATTTCGTAGCGCTTTTGTTCCATCTTGACCATGATTAGACCACAAAATCACATTGTGGTAACCCTCTCAATCCTGATGCTGCTGTTTACGGCAATGGATTGTCGTGCACAAAGTATCGGATCCCTCGAGGGAACGGGCATTCAGGCTGGCATCGGTTTCCTTCCAGGGGTTGGAATTCAAGTGGCGTACTTCGATGCGAAAAGAATGTATGTAAGGGATGTTGTCTTCTATACACATCTTCAGCCCGGTATTTTCGAAAATTCTGGCAGTCTGCAGATCAGCGGATCACTCGGTGCGGCGGTCCGCATCATTGGAATCCTGGAGACGATCGGCGCCATGTCGCCAAGATTGTTCGACGTGCACCTTGGCGCGCGCATTGGGCCGGGACTGACGTTCGCCTTTGACGAGTCATCTCTTGAAAAAAATCAGCGATTCAGTCTTACCCTGGAGCCCCTTGCCCGGTTTGTACAGGAGGTAGGAGGACGGCGATACTACATGGAGTTGGGGATAGTCAGGCCATCGCTCCGATTCGGACTCTTATTCAGTCTTTAAGCCTTCTGCATACGGGACCATCACAAACTCGCGCTCAGGCAATCTGACTGCAGTGAGCACGCCTCTTCCCGGATACTGATGGTAAACACATCCTGTGTCGATGTTTATCAGCAGATCCTTATTCGTCG
Source organism: Rhodothermales bacterium (assembly GCA_013002165.1). Taxonomy (GTDB): domain Bacteria; phylum Bacteroidota; class Rhodothermia; order Rhodothermales; family JABDKH01; genus JABDKO01. The sequence goes on from JABDKO010000197.1 coordinate 62,509, forward strand.
GAATGTCAACGGGTGTGTGCCCGCATACGACGGGTTTCTCCCACGAGTACTCTTTACTCATTAGATGTGTTCGCTCCCAGAGAAACGTCTCATCATCGAACATTTCGAGATTTTCCTGGATCGTATAGTTGGCCTTGAGGCCTCCGTGCACGAAGAAGAAATCGTCCGTCTCGAAGTAAGAGACTGTATCACGAATGAACTGCACGTCGTCTTCAGGAATTTCGTTGAGGCCTGCATCGGAGTAGCTCAGAAGTGTAGCTATACCCCCGTTCATTGCCCACAAATCGTATTCACCCTTATCGAGATAGTTGAGCATAAGCTGCTCGTGGTTACCCCTCAAGAAGGTACACTTCACGACATCCTGCAAACCCCTGAGGATATCGATAACTCCACGAGAATCCGGACCACGATCGACATAGTCACCGATGAAAACAAGGTGGTCTGTATCTTTCAGCTCGAGCTCATCGAGCAATGCGGTCAACGTTGATGCGCAACCGTGGATATCACCAATAGCAATAATTGACATTGGTCAGGCGGTGTCTTTATCTCGGCGATCTAGGATCCTTCGCCGCTGCTTGTTCTGTTTTCGATTGATTCGATTCCTACGAGTCCGCGACCTTTCTTCTTCACGCGATTGTCTGCGTGCAGGGCGATAAGGCTGGCATCGAGGATTCCGTTGATAAATTGTCCACTTCTGGGGGTGCTGTACTTCTTCGCCACTTCAATGGCCTCGTTTATTGTGACCTTGGGGGGAATGTCTTCGAAGTACAGTATCTCTGTTAACGCAATTCTTAGCAAAAGTCGATCAACAAGGGCTATTCGCGTCACGTCCCAGTTTTGTGCGTGCTGCGCAATTAATGAGTCATGTTCTGAAGTACTCGACAGCGCCTTCTTGAACAGGAGCTTCGCAAATTCGAGATTTGCGGCGTCCGAAACGAAGGCAGGATCAAGAATCGTCTCAATGACGTGCAGATCGGATCCTCCCCCGAGCTCGTACGCATAGAGTGCCTGCATCACTCTCTCCCTGACCTCACGTCGGCTGCTCATATTTCAAATACCTGATAGTGTCTCTTTGCCGCAGCGGAAAGCAATAATACCGCCGGCATACATGCCGTCCAAGGAAACAGCCTAATTTTCATACGTTACGAGAATGCCTCCGGTGTGTTCATTACACAAAAGAACGCGGTAAAATTCGCGGCCCGGCAGTGCAGCCATTTTCCTTATTCCCCGCATTGCCTCCCGCATTGTCTCTCGGTGCGGGTGCTTTGCTTGGAGGCCTGGTCCCGGCAAGCCCGTATCTCGTCACGGCGATCGGTCTCATTGCGCTGCTTGTGGCTGTGGCAATGCAGTCCCGTAGCATAACCGTGTCGCTCATTCTTGCCTGCCTGTCGATTTCATGCTATTCCGCGAATCGTGTACAAACTCGGAACATGCAAGCTGCATTTTCGCCTGCGCCGTCGCACGTGACAATCGTCGGAAGAGTCAGCTCCGCGCCTGCAAGTGGAAGATTTTCTACTCAATTCTATCTGAAAGATATTCAGGTTCTTGAAACCGGCGAGACAATTACGAGACTTATTGTTCGCGTGCCATCAACTAGTCCGGGCGATGAGGTAGCCCGGGGAGATTTGTTCGGCTGCCAGGCGCGGCTGAAGATCCCGGCCTCAGTTCGAAATCCTGGTGGCTTTGACTATGCCAGGTACCTGCGTCGGCGTGGAGTGGGACTTGAGGCAAGTTGCTCCAAGGGGCCGTCAATCGCTCTACGCAGTATCCGGTCCACCCCCTCAAAGTCGTTACCGGGTTTACGGAAATGGATCAGTCGCCAGATTAACGAGTCTGTTAAGAGCAGGTCAGCGCAAACTCTTCTTCACGCACTCGTCCTTGGTGATCGCTCAGGTATTGATCCCGGAGTCCGCCGCAATTTTCAGGAAACGGGGCTCGCTCACGTACTGGCGGTGTCGGGACTGCATGTCTTGCTTATCGTACTCAGCATCTTCTGGGGAATCCGGCCTCTCCTTGTTCGCACAGGTCTTGGCTGGTATGGTGTCGAGTCGGTGCGGTTAGTGATCTGCACTTTCGTACTGCTCATTTATTCACTGGTGTCCGGAGCCAGTCCCTCTGTTGTGCGAGCTTCCACAATGGCAATGATCTTTATGGGCTCACCGCTGTCGCTGCGACCCGCGTCGTCAATCAACAGTCTGGCCGCGGCAGCGGTCGTCATCCTTTCTATTGATCCCATCGAGATCTTCGGGGTCGGATTCCAGCTATCATTCGCAGCGGTCCTGTCCATTGTCTCAATTACATCTGGAATCATGCAGCCTGTTGCACACCGTCCCCGACTGAAGCGGATCCTTGAGCCTTTCGCTGTTACCCTGGCCGCAACGGCAGGCACAGCGCCGATACTGCTCTCACATTTTGGATCCTTTTCCTTTGCAGGATTTGTACTCAACCCGATTGCCATCCCCGCAACTGCCGCTACACTTGCCTCCGGGATCCTTGCGATCATAACTAACGGGGTTGGTATTGGAGACATGTTCGGTAATGCGTCATCATTTTTTGCAGCGGTTCTTGTGTATGTGACTGAGGCAGGAAACTCACACATACGGGCAACCATCCATTCCGGAATTTTTGACATCACCACGTGGGTCATGTGCCTCCTTCTAAGTATCTCACTGTTCGTATGGCGATTTCGCAAGTGGCGCGGAAGGATGGTTCTGCTCTTGCTTGCCCTTATGGTGTTGATGACATTTCGCGAACTGCATCTTGGGATACACGAACCTCGACTCGACGTCATTTTTCTTGACGTAGGGCAGGGAGACGCTGCCATTGTGCGCGGACCGTGTGGGGAAAACATATTGATCGATACTGGTCCGGGTGATCTGGATTACTCAGCCGGTGCACGCGCAATTTATGATGTGTCGCGGATCGCAGGAATAGACAGGTTTGATGCGGTGATAATATCTCACCCACACAGTGATCATTTGGGAGGATTGTACCATTTGCTTGAGATGGTAGACATCGAAAGGATACTTCAAAGCGAGAATGATTATGACTCTGAGCTGTTTAGGAAAACGTCACTCAGAACAAAGTTAGCCGGGGTGTCAGAGCACGTTCCAGGGACGGCAACGACTGTAGATATCTCGCCGTGTTTTCGAACACACATCCTTGGAAGGGGTTCTCAAGCCGATGTGAACAACAGATCACTTGTTGTC
>JABDKO010000203.1 GCA_013002165.1 Rhodothermales bacterium
TCAGAGTATGTGGACACTGGACCATACTCGGTGTCCGACAGAGATTCCTGCACGTCTTCCGCTTCAGCAGCCGCGCCCGCCAGCGGGTCCCACTTCATACCGCGGGTTATGATTTTGTCCGGACCACCAACTTGCACCTCAGTGCCTGACTCGTTAGCTGACGCTCCGGCAGCTTCCAGCCGATCTTGCGCACCCAGATCGAAGTCTGGCCCTGCAAATACGACCGTGCCCTCTCCCACTTCCTGTTCCTGGCGAACAAGATCAGCAGCACTCGTGACATAGGAGATATCGTAGCGTTCGATGAGATACCGATCGTTATCATCTGTAAGCGCAGAGAACGGCACCCGGTTGAGTTCTCCATCCGGGGAGATAACAAGACGGCCGCTTTCCGGCAAATATTCTGCCAGTGGTGAAATGACCATGTTATAGATGTCGTTGCCGATGGCAACAACCTCTTCCTCGAGGTCCGCTTCGTCACCTCCGCGGACGAGGTCACGCCGCGCGCTGTCAATCGCGTCTGCATACTCGCGAACCAGATTGTCTATGCGAGAGGCCTCACCGAGGTCAACGAGATCGACGGTGTCTGATCGAATTACAAAGGCGACATAGTGCGGCGGTGTCAGGTACTTTCCTTCGGCATTCAATGAAGGACTATAAAGACTGACCTTTAAAATCTCAGCAACTACACGCGAAGCCAGCTCGGATTGCACGTCGTCAAGCGTAGCGTGGATCGATTCAACAATCCCACTTTTTTCACGGAGCTCTTGTTCGAGACCACCAATGTACAGTCGCTGCTCTGAAATAATTCTAGACAAATCACTGTCAGAATGATCGGCTAGCTCGATTGTGACCAAACGTTGTTTGGCATCTTTCAGGTTGCCAAGGAGTTGACGTATTTCCGGATCGACTGCACTCTGCAGTTGCACTTTTCGATACTCTGCCGTTGTTCTGCTGATTGTTCCTTTGCGCTGCAATACCCACTCCGCTGCCGGTGCCCGGTAACGCGGGTCGCGCAGAGCGAGATCAACTACGACACTAAGATCGTTGTAGAGCGCCATGGTATTGAACATGGCGTCCATCGACAGGTGTCCGAAACTATTCGCAAAGTACAGATCGCCGAGCCGAAAGGCTTCGTTGGCTGCGACTGCTGACCGTTCGAGAAACCCCGACATACGAAGAGTCTTTGAAAGCTGTAACAGACTGGGGATTCTTCGTGGACTATCATCACCAGCCGCGGCAGAAAGAAACGCGGTTGATTCTTCAAGAGCGGCCAATGCACCCTCATAATCTCCAGACCATAGTAGCAAAGAACCATATGCGTCGAGGACATTAGATAGCCCACGACCAAGTCCAGCATCACCGTAAACCGATCGCGCTCGGAGCACGACGGCTTCAGCTTCCTCTAATAATTCCTCCGTAACTAGTATCCCTCTTGACTTCCAGATCCATGTCATTGCGTCAATGTATTCACGCGAAATGACTCCGTATTTGCGTTCAATAATGTCCGCGTTCTTATATAGAAATTGAAAGGCCGCATCCCACTCTCTTCCCAGGGCAGCCACAGAATTTGCAAACAATAATGCGGTGCTATATCCATCATCCAATTCTTCACCGAGGAACTCGTATAAGCCAATAGCTTCTCTAATCAGTGCCAGTGTGCTCTCTTGAGACCTTCCATTTGACTTGTTGACAAGCATCTCATTCGAAGCCCTGGTCGACAGGTAGGCAGCATACAGGATAGTATTCTGCAACGCATTCGACTCCAGAATCTGCTGTACTTCGTCAAGATAGACCTGCGCTCGATCACTTTCGTGCATTGAAGCGTATGACATCGCAACGAATAAATGGTGATTTATGTAGTCCGGATGTGTCGCGGAATATTCCTGTCGGATCAGATCAGATATTTCGAGCACGGTGCCGATGAATTCGTTAGATCCACTACCCATCCGTATATGTACGTTCGCTATTCCAGCAAGAGCAGCACGTTGTGATTGGATGCTAAGATCCGGAATAGCACTGACTCGTTCAAACAATCGAAGTGCCCGCTGGTATTGTCCTGTCAGAATTGACGCATTTGCAAGCATTGTCAACGTTGAGATATACTTTCCAATATCATTACCCGGAATAGCGGCTCTTGACAGAATATCCTCAGCCTGCATTTGAGCTTGATCGCTGGCTTCCAGCTTGCCCGCTTTCATCAAGTCAACACCGTAAGATGCCATGGCAGATCCAACGAATGCATGCTCAGGTCCGTACCTATTTTTGAAAACGTCAATAGCTTCCATGCTTACCTGTGCGGCCTCTTCATGGCGCTTGTTCGCATTCAAGGCGTCAGCCAGTCGCAGCAAAATCCACGCATCTGAATCCTCTACTGGATACTGCTCACAATACGCTCTCGCCTGAAAAGCAACGCGGAGCGCTTGCTCGTTGTCATGGACTTTTATCAGTGCATTGATAAGTAAAGACGCGGCGTCCCAGTAAATGTGCGCAGCAAGATCTGTCCTCTCTATTCGATCGATCGTTCGCAACAAACCGTCACGAGCGTTGGAGTAATCATGCGTCTTGAAAAAGTGGTTTGCCAATTGTTGCTCCCACAGGATCGCGTTTTTCGACTGATCCATTCTGTGTGCATCTTCAAGAGCGATTGCCCTTTGAATGAGCGATACAGCATCTTCCAGATTTCCTCGCTGCCGCTGGATACCACCAAGTACCTGTACATATTGTGCATGAAGCGGATTAGATTCGCCATACACCTCAAGACTTAACGCAACCGCCTCTTCGCCGAATCGGTACGCAGAATCTAGCTGACCTGTCTGTACAAGAACATAGGACAATCGATGGACCACGTGTATGTAATTAGAACTCTTCCTTCCTAAGTCAACCTGGAAGATTTCTGCCGCGTTTTGGTACATCGATGCGACCTGCTCAAACTGCTTCCTGGAGAACAGCACGTCACCAACGCGTTTGTAAGCTTCTCCCAAATCGGCGTCAATCTCATCGCGCCCTTTTTTGAACTCGATGACTTCTTCAAATATGGCAACACCATCGGTGGTATCACCCGATACCGTTAATGCATCTCCAAGTTGATACAACAACTTTGAGTAAAAACCGTCTTTACCATTGAGGTTCTCCTCGACACCAAGGACTGCATAGTGGAATGCAACAAGTGAGTCGAGATTACCGGCATTAAACAACTCGAGACTATACCTGTCAGCCGCATAGACGAAGTTCTCATTGATCGTCCGATACGATGCATCCGTCGGCTCAAACACTTCCTTGACAATCGGAAGTAGCTCGCCAAATATCGACAGAGATTCAGGGTATCTTTCCTGTTTGATTCTGACAACCGCCACTGCGTTAAGTCTACGACAGTACGCCTGCGATACGCGACCATGAGTGACCTCAGTTAATGAAAGTGCCGTACTATACCAATCGACTGCCTCCTCGTAAAAAGCCGCGTTTTCATAAGTGCCGGCTATTGAGGAAACGAACTGGATGTATCTATCCGATTCCTCTGTGGTAAGCTCCAGTAGACTCACCAGAGATTGATCAAACGAAGCTGCCGCGGACACCGCATCTTCAGATTTCAACATTGCCTCTCCTCGGTCTTTGTACCAACCGGGGACTTCATTTGCTGCAGCTTCTAGCGTGGAATATTCACCAATAAGTGCTTCGAATAAGTCGACACTGCGAGCATATTCCCCAGCTTGCGAATACGAGTATGCCTCGTTACGAAGACAGTACACGACGTTCATGCTTTCCGGCCCTTCGGCTTCTCGATAGCTCCGAGCTGCTATTCCGTATGGTTCAGCAGCAGCAAGAAACTGAGAGGCATTGTAAAGCTCAGACGCCCAGAGGTATACAAAATACGCGTAGCTAGAACTTTGATTGCCATAGTATCGAGCATAGTAGACCTCAGCCTCATTGTAACTACGCTGTGCCTTTTCGTGGTCTCCTGTTCGAGCATAAAGCCGTGCAAAGTTTTCGTGGCTGTCACCTAAATCCAGGCTGTCGGGACTCGATAATTCCTGGCGTATCTCAAGTGCATGAACTAACTGCTGCTCTGCCTCAGCATATTCCTCAACATCAGTAAGAACATATCCGAGATCGTCGATTATGTTGGCATACCTCAGTGAGTTCGTGCCTGAGATGAACTCTTGTTGCTCGGCTGCCAGACGAAGAAGTCGGATTGCTTCGACGTAGTCTCCCTCATTGTATGGGGTACCAGATAGAATGTACAGACTGTCAATACTGGCCTCAGTCTGCGCCTCCGCACCTCGAGTAAACAGCGGTGCACAAAACGCCAGAAGAAGAAACAATCTGTTGGCTTTCATCAATCCCCTACGACCCCACCGCGATAAAGCTCGCCCAGAAAAACGGGTGAGCTCCACCATGCTCTTCCCGCCTCTGCCTGATCATCTCGCGCTGCGCCTTGTTGAGTGCTTCCGTCGTTGACAGGCCATCCCGCAGGTGACCATAAAAGCTCTTGACAATCTGTCGCGTCTCCGTATCCGGGACTTTGTATAGCGTAGACAGAATGGATTGCGCTCCCGCCAGCTGGAAGGCCTGCCTTAATCCCTGAACGCTCTGCCCCGACTTGATGTCGCCAAGGCCGCTCTCGCACGCGCTCAGTACGACTAGCTCCGTGCCCCGCAGATCCATGAGCGATATTTCTTCCGCCGTCACCCATCCGTCGTCGACTCCTTCAACCTCTTCGATGCCGATGTTGTTGGCACCGGCCAGAATGACTCCCGAGCGGAGTAGCGGATTGTCGGCCGTCCGGAGCATACCCAGCCCGCGGGCCGCGCCAAACGATGCGCCACCGATTGCCTCCGTCGCTGTCGCGGCATCCTCGTCTACTTCCTTCAAAAAATAGCCGTGTGTTGCCACGTGGAGAATCCGCGGTCGTCGGACATCCTTGAACGTTTCCTCCAGAGCCAGTGAATCCGAATACGTCACCACCGGACCATACTCGGTGTCGCCAAGCGATTCCTGCACGTCTTCAGCCTCTGCGGCAGCGCCCGCAAGCGGATCCCACTGCATCCCGCGAACGATCACCT
>JABDKO010000219.1 GCA_013002165.1 Rhodothermales bacterium
CTTCTCGGTACGAACACCTGGTATCCGAATTCAACTCCACCGACGACCGCTGTACGGTCAAGAAAACCTGTTTGCATAGACTGTGCAGAAACGAGCGAGGTTGACAGGATAATTACGGCGACGACGAGGAATGGTAAAAGAAATCTGACGGTTGTCATACAGTGAATCCAGGACGAGTTTCAGGCAATATACCGGCTTCCCGAGCGATGTTACAGAAAATCTCTCACACGCGGCTAGAGGAAATTCACCAGACTAATTCTGATTATTCAAGACCATGAAACATATTGTTTGTGAGATTCAGGGTATATTGACGCCTTGAACCAAATAACAAACAATAAAAATTACCATGCGATTCCTAAAAATGCCGTTTTTCGTGCTTTTCGCGCTGCTCCTGGTAGCGGGATGTTCGAAAAAGGCTGATGACACAGATTCCATGGCAGATTCGGATATGGATGAAAATCCGTATGCCGAGCTTGCCGGTGACTGGATGGTAGAGGCCTATGCGAACGATGCCGCCGAAGATGCAGAGCCTCTCGTTGTTGTCATGGTGACCGCAACTGATTCCGATGAAGGCTGGTCAACCAAGTTTACGCATCTTGAAGATGCCATTCCCGCAACTAACATTTTCATGAATGGCGACAGTGTTGTCGTAGAAAGCGGATCATACGCAAGTGCCCTTCGGGACGGTCGTACGGTTGAAAGTCTTACCAGTTATTACCACTTCCATGGCCAGGAGATGAGCGGTCGCTTTGTTGCAACGTACGACGATGGCGTGGTTACAAGAGGGAAGTTTATGGGAGCCCGCATAGACTAGAGCTTTTACAAGTTCCAGATTTAGATATGCAACCCGGTTCGCCATTGGCGAACCGGGTTTCTTTATTTATTGATCTATGTCAGACTTTAAAATTTACGTTGATTCCAACTAACTCCAATTCGTCGATCACACTTTTCAATTGTTCATTCATTACCAGGATATAATCCGCACATGTCGGCCTTTGCAAGAGTTCAGGCAATCTCGGTATGAATCAGAGTGTCCGAAGAAGACTATTCAGTGCTGCTCCCATTGCTTTCCCAAACTCATCGCCCTCTTGTCTGGTGAATATCCGGCTGGCAGTATCGCCTGTGTGTGTCCATGAAACGTGCAGACCGTCCGAGATCGAGGCAGTGATACCTTCAAGGCTCATCGGCCAGCAATGGTCATCTTCCCGTTTCTCCTTACGGACAAATCTCCAGTCATCGTTTATTCTTGAAAGATGTCTGCCGGCGCCAACGATCAGTGACGCAGTTGCCCACATACTGCGCTTATCGTTTAGAATATCCTCCCAGGATTGGCCAGAGGGGTGTCTGTCAAGAACATCAATTGGATCTTCAGCTGAACTGGCAGAGAAACCGTAACAGAACCAGGCCAGGACCTGCGATGAAAGACCTTCAAACAGATTTCGATGCTCTACACTGAAGTACGCACTGTGCTTGTGATGGGGATCGAATGGACTATTCTCAGTGGTGCACGGGAACCAGTCAATCGACAAACCTGAATGCCAGAGACACGTGTATGCGGAGGGATCAAGTCCCACATTCCACTCAATGTGTGAACCACCACTGGAGCCGGCATTTAGAAGTACACGCTTAGTGCGCCGCTTTACCAGCTGGCCGTCTGTGTTGTAGGCAACAGCCAGCGCTCGTGCTGATCCCACAATGGAGATTGTTACAGGTTGGTGACTGTCGTTGAGGACGTCAAGAACGAGTTCCACGCCCCGACGCTGCGACGGCGGCACATCGCGGAGGGCATCGTCAGGTGATCCAAGGCGTTCTAGGGGACCGGTAGCTACAGGTGCAGACCGGCCAGTCAGGTGCATCATCTGCCGGACGGGTACAGATCCCGGGTCCCGTGCTATGTCAAATCCGGAGGGAGCAGGTTCCAGAAATTTCGAGCTGGCATCAAGAATGATTGCCCGGATGTCATATTCCTCAAGCGCAAATACTGTCGCCAGATCGACGTGGTCGTCAGGATCCTGCGGCGGATGGTACAGGTCCGATATATGTATCAAAGGGATCGAATGCGCGCGACCAGTCATCTTAAAACTGTGTTCAGTGTACTGGTTGATAAACACGAATAATTATCCGTATTCGAGGTTGACATTCCTCGTCTGACGTTCGACCGGTCAGCCTCTGGAAATACAAGGTTAACGATCGTGTCTGGTCCTGTCAATCTTCAGAAGAAGGAATTAAAAACTCAAAAGGTGCAGAGATATTTATTTGTCGGGTTGCAGGTAGCTAAAGCTATCTCTCAACAGATATTCTTGTGATCTGGTTCAGAGATTGGTTCGAATTCCAGATCTGTTTTTGACTCTATTGTTTGACTACGCTTTTTGATCTGGTTCGTGAGCCGTCATGGAATACGAAGTGATACACACCATTGGGCAGTGCTTTCATATCGATTGAAAGGGTGCTGCCTTCGGTTGCAGTATTGATCGATCCCGAACGTACTTTTCTGCCGACAGAATCATAAAGTGAGTATCGCGCCTGCGAATCCGAACCAGGGACAAAGAAGTGAGCTTCATCCAAAACCGGGTTTGGCCACGGTCCACGCATCTCTCGGTTTGACTGCACGATGCCTTCGATGCGCACATTCTCAGAATATGCCAGGAGACCATCGGTATCCCGAACTGCAAGTCTGAATAGTTCGTAGCGATCATCATCGGGAACTGAAATACTGATGCCGGTTGTTGCCCATCCCGAAGGAGGTATTTCGACAAGCGATGCCCAGGATCCTGTATATCTGTTTAAAGCCTCGACATCGATCGTAGCAACGGAAACGAGTGACTCCAGCTTCCAATCGAAGATCACAGTGCTGCCGTCGAGGAGAGCATTGAACTCGGAAATCTCGATTGCTAGAGGGGAGTCCAGGTCATACACATACGCCGAGCCAGAGGTAAAACCATTGACAATGTCATCATCTGCACCGACAACTACGTTCATGCCTGAGATGACCGCTGTATAGCCAAAGTCATCACCCGGCTCTCCATCGCTGGCTTCAAGTGTGGCGATCAGGCCCCAGGTAATCCCGGACCTCATGTAGACATTTGTATATTCGCCACCGAACGACCCGACAACCATGTAGTCTCCGTCTATCGATGCCGAGACTCCAAACTGGTCACCGTTTACCGGCGTTGTGTGCGTCAGTTTCGCCTGCTGCGACCAGGTTGTGCCTATTCGGTTGAAAACGTATGCCGCACCTTGTTCGCTGTTGTCAAGAAGTGCACCAACGGCGGCATAATCGCCGTCGATAGAAATCCACCATGAACCAAACTGGTCGCCACTGGCACCGTCGGCTGCCTCGAGCTTCGCTTCTTCAATCCAGGATACTCCATTGTAGTGGTAAACGTACGCAGCACCCTGACCGCTGTTGTGCTCCCATGCTCCGACTAGAATATCATTCCCTGACATAGCAATTGAAAACCCAAACTCATCACCTGCAACTCCGTCCGATGCGGTAAGCTTTGCTTCTTCTACCCACGACGTACCGTTATTTCTGAAAACATATACAGATCCAGAGCCGTCGCCGTTAGCATCCTCTTCAGGAGCACCTACTGCAAAAACGTCTCCCGAGACGGCAACCGATGTACCGAACCGGTCTTCAGTGGCGATGTCGCTCGACAACACTTTCTGGTCAAGCACCCAGGTTGTGGTGAATTCATAGACGTAGACGGCACCTGCGTTCGTGCCGGACACATCGTGTCGCTCCGATCCGATAACAACAACGTTACCGTCGATATCCAACGATCGTGAATAATAGTCTTGCTGGGCACCGTCTGTCGGCTCGAAATTGAACGTCTCGGTCCACATTCCGCCCGACTTTTCGAAGAGATAGGCCTCGCCCGGGCCTTTCGTGACGGCTCCGATCAGAACCTTGTCACCGTCGATCGCACTTGAGCGTGCAAAGTGATCATTGGATCCAAGTTCGGAATGCCAGATTTTTGTTTCAACAAATTGGGCAGCAGTATCTGTAGTAGCACATACTGAGATAAGGACTGCAAAGACAGCAATTCTCGTCGACCACATAGCGTTCCTCCGCTGTGAGAAGGTGATGACTTCGTCATGTCTAACGTGACGATGGCACGAGATTAATGCTGTAGTATCAAATACCTGACTCGTGTGCGAAAAGGAGTTGATCTTGCGTAGTGTGAACCCCCTGGTTGTTCAAATTCTGCCGAACAGTGCACAGCGGCTACGAAATAGCAGGCAGTACGATGTGTCTGGTCTAGTTGGCTACAACAAACTTGCGACTGGTGGTCGACGAGTCATGCGTTACCCTGAGTATGAAAAGGCCATTTGATAGATCTATGGCATCGAGAGATATTTCCGAGGTACCCGGTGGAAGTTGAATACCCGTCGTTGACCAGACTTTTCGACCGAGGATATCAAAGATCTCAAACTTGGTTTGACCGGGTCCAGGTGTCATTACCCTGGCGGTACCTCCCGATGTCATCGGATTCGGATATAGATCGACAATCTGAAGTGAGGTGTTCGTCTGAGGCACTGATTCTACGGGGAGAGGGGTCGTATTCTCGGAATACTCGCTGGATTGACCTCCGCTATCTGTGGCGGTAGCTACCAGAACATTGGAGGATACAACGCCGGATACCGGTGTAAACGTGACCGTCCGATTAGGACCGTTGGAATAATGGGATGATGTATAGGTGTCCGATCCGATATAGGTGATGCCCTGACCATTAAGTGCTACAAAGAACTCGATCGTCAGCGGGTAAAAAGCATTGGCCGGTAGAGTAGGTACCTGATATGTGACTGTTACTTCGTTTGAACCAGCATTGTATGCTACCGATGCGATTTCAGGGTAGTTCTGTCCATTGTTGTTGCCCGCGTCACCGTCGCCTGCGTCATTGAAAGATCTTCCGTCGCCTCCGATGTCAATGCCGATGCCGTCATTTGCATACACAGAGTTTTCGGATAAGCGATGACCGCTTCCAAAAACCACGATTCCTTCAGTGTTATTCGCGACAACATTTTGCGAAACTGTATGTCCGACCCACTCGACGCGGATACCGGATAAACTGTTACGAAGTGCAGCCGATTGTGTGGCATTGGTTCCAACGTAGTTGTTCGATATCAGGTGGGTTCCGCTTTCGGATCCAAACGCATAGATTCCAATTCGTCCGCTATTTCCGACAACGTTTGCGTGCGCGCGCGTTACTCCGCCAATTGTGACGTTGTCCGAGTTGACGACGACGATACCATCAACCGTGTTGCCGAAGTTGGCTGTCTGATTAATGTCGGTGCCAACAATGTTACCCGAAATAGTTACGTTGTCGCAGCTCTGCTGGCAGACGATTCCGTTCTGTGTACTCGCGGCTACGAGGTTACCCTCGTTCGCTCCTGGTCCTCCGACGATGCCGTCGCTTGGACCACTGGCCATTTCGATTCCGTTTATTCCGTTTCCTCGAGCAGCCGTTCCGGTGCGATCGGTCCCGACGTAGTTACCGAAAATCTGAAAATTGTCTGCGCCTGCTCCGAGTACAAGAATACCACTCCAGCCATTCGATCCAATAACATTTCGTGCTTCCACATCGGAGCCCCCGATTATGAATGCGGATGCAACCGTGCCGGTCGCGGCCATGCCTGCATTAATGCCATGCTGCCCGTTACCCAGAGGCTGCAGGCCCGTGGCATCCAGTCCAATGAAATTACCCTGAACGGTGGTCCCAACCGTTCCCGAGTTAATGATTGCCAGCCCAACCCAGGTGTTGCCGGATATCACGTTACGGTTCTCAGGAAGCGTTCCGCCTATCACATCGTCGACACCGTTGACGATCGCGATTCCGTGGTTCGCGTTAGGCCGAGCAATCGTACCTGTCACATCAGTACCGACATAGCAGCCGGAAATGTGGTTTCCGCCTGTGGTGTTCATGTATATGCCGCCTAGTTCGAAATTGTAGATAGCGAGTCCGCTGACCGTAGTGCCGCCAGCGCTGATTTCAAATCCGTTCTGAACACCGGCGTTAACTCCATCAAGCCCGATCTTGATTACAGCATTGCTGGCGTCCGCGATCGAGTTCGTGTTGGGTGATGATCCTGGTTGCGAGTACCCGTCTATGGCAACCGCGTCGGTAATTTGAGGTAATGGACCGGAGGGAGTAATGATATGTGGTCCATCTCCAGAGATGTTGAATCGTATTGTATCAGCGCCAATCAGATTATTTGCACTGTTTATAGCTTCACGGAGCGACCCTGTGCCGCTGTCACTGGTCGTAACTACTTCAAATATCGATTGGCCATTCGCCTGAAAGGCAAGCAGCGAGCCGGCAATTAAAACCAGCGATATTCGGAAAGTTGTAAGGATGCGTACCTGTGAATGCATAAGTCTTCTCTTGTCTCGGGACGGGATCTTTGCTTATATATACCGGATTCCGGGTCGAAACTGGCTCACCCAGGGGTTATTTCGTTTGCTCCAACCCAAACTGACGACAAAAGCGCAATAAAGATGGCAACACTTGATCCGTATCTGATCTTTTCCGGCGATTGCAGAGACGCAATGGAGTTCTATGCCACGTGTCTTCAGGGAACCCTGGATTCGATCCAAACTTTCGCAGAATCTCCTATCGAAGTTGGTCCGGAAGAAAACGACCGGATATTTAATTCGGTAGTCGTAGCTAATGATTTCCGGATACGGGCATCCGATGATCTTGCCGCCCATTCGGTTTCACAGGGCACAAATTTCTCGCTGTATCTCCACTTTGACGATGCCAAAGAGAAGGACAGGGTTTTTGCTGCGCTCTCGAATGGCGGGACAATACTCTTTCCAAACGAGCCCAACTTCGGAATGCTGCAGGACCGTTATGGTGTTCGCTGGATGTTGTCACACTAACGTTCGGGCGACCACTGCATCTGCTGCCGTGGTGATCATTAGTCTGGGCCCTGGTTCGACTGGGCTGCCTGGCTCGAGGGTGGTACCTTGCCTCGAAGCCGCATGTAGGTAATCACGTTTCCGTAGTGCAGAAGCGCATGATAGTTCCTGAAGTTCAACACGGCCATGGGCGACCGATCTTTGCCGTTGAACTCAACCCGTGCATCTCCCTTTTCTACTGCTGTAACATAAGCCGCATCACAATAGTCAAACGAATCTGAGAGAATGTCTTGAATATCTTTGCGGGTCGTCACCTCCTCCTCGACATTGCTCATTGGAGGTTGTTCACCACTGGCCGTGGAGCAAAAAAAGTAGTTCGTACTGGCAACATGTGCCAGTAGTTGTCCAAAGCTTCGGACCTCAGGAGTTGGCTTGAAGGAGTAGTCTTTCTCCAACATTTGGTTGGCGGCCTTTGTGAACATGTCCCGGATGTAATCATTGCCGTCTTGCACTGAAACAATGATTGGATCAGCACTGCCAGACTCTGACTGTGCCTCAGCCGAAGGGACTGCGAGGATAGAGAGAATTGCTACCAGGCTGATTTTATGCTGTAGCATAATTGTTACGTGTGATTGTGCGGGTAGCTACTGTAGTAGCAAGACGAATGAGGAAACCGTAATGTTACAACTTGAAAGTCTTAACTCACGCATTAAGTGGTCGCGCTGACGACGAGCGTATTAGTTGTTTCGTCAAGCTACGCTACTCGTGTGTACGTATATTCGATTGACCTGTTACTGGAAACCACCCGGGTGCGTCGGGAGAAAGAATGATCGGATCCACAGCTGGCAACTACACAATCGTCTCAGAGTTGGGAAAGAAAGGGATACAGGCAGTTTGCCAGGCGGAAGATATTCGCCTTGATCGGAGGGTCACGCTAAAGACTCCAGCTCCTCTCAAAGAATCGAAATGATTTATTCCGGCGGCGACCCAGAGCACGGTAATTGGGAGCAACGGTGGCATCCTCTCCGGCAGGAGTGGGTCATAATGGCTGCACACAGGCAAAACCGCCCATGGTCCGGAGTCGTTCATGAAGGAACGGAACACTCCGAGGTAGAGCACGACCCGGATTGCTACCTTTGCCCCCGGAATGATCGGGTGCACAGCCGTGTGAATAGTGACTATCGCGGGGTGTATGTCTTCGACAATGATCACCCTTGTGTAAGTATGCATGCTCCCGGGACACTCGAGAAACCTACCGGCATTTATCAGAACCGGCCGGCATCGGGAGTCGCTCGCGTAATTTGTTTTTCGGAAAAGCACAACATGACATTGGCCCGATTACCATCACCGGGAATGCTCGACGTGCTTCACGCGTGGCAATCAGAATACACAGAACTCGGATCGAAACCCGATTTAGATCACGTCTTGATTTTCGAGAACAACGGAGAGGTCGTTGGAGTCTCAAACCCCCATCCACATGGTCAGATATACGCCACGAATTTTGTCTTCAATACTATTGATATAGAAGCACGGGCGGCAGCTGATCATCTCAAAAAAACGGGAAGTATACTGTTTCAGGATATTATTTCTGCAGAGCTAAATGATGAAACGCGAGTGATCGACGAAAATGATCATGCCATCGCGTTCATACCCTACTTCGCGCGATATGCTTATGAGGTGTACGTTGCCCCGCGAAAAACCTATTCAAGCATTGCGGACGTACCCGACGACGAACTTATTGCGTTCGGACAAATACTCCGATCGGTCCTTGTCAGATTCGACAACCTGTGGAAGATTAAATTTCCATACGTTATGGTGCACCACAATGCACCAACCGACGGCCGGACATACGATGGCTTCCACTATCACATTCAGTTTCATCCGCCGCTTCGGAAACCCGGTCTCATCAAACACCTTGCCGGCCCGGAAATTGGTGGAGGAAATTTCTTGAGTGATACCAATCCGGATGAAAAGGCTGCTGAATTACGAAATGTCTCGTCGACCCACTATCTCGATGCGGACTAATGGTTAGCCACCCGCTTCATACCCTGATCGCTGGCCTGCACGACAGAATAGTTTCGGATGTCGTCAGCGCGTGTCGTCAACAAGATGTAGACGTCCTTGCCGGGGTTGATCGTCAGGAATCAGACGATACGATATACGCCATCGATGCCGTTAGCGAATCGCATATTGACGAGCATTTTCGTGAACGTGCCACAGAGGAGAATTCGATTGTTGTTATTGCCGAAGGCTTTCCAGGCGAAGGCATGACATACCCTAAGGGCACAGCCTCGCAGGATGCCAAATGGAGAGTGATTATTGATCCGATTGATGGAACGCGAGGATTGATGTATCAAAAACGCAGCGCGTGGATCCTGACCGGCGTTGCCCCTAACAAAGGAGAGTCAACAACCCTGATTGATATTGAGTTTGCAATTCAGACAGAGATACCCACCATCAAACAGAATCTATATGACAGGCTATGGGCGACGTCAGGATCGGGTGTAACTGCCGAACGGCAGGAAGTAGGTGGTAAGAACAGGTTGGCATTGGCGGTCAAGCCATCTCGCGCCCGGACAATTGAGCATGGATTTTCTACGGTCTCCAGATTTTTTCCCGGTGGACGCGAAGTCCTCGCATCGATTGATGATGAACTGGTTGAGTCACTTATTGGGCCAGTTCAAAAGGGAAGAGCTGCCTGCTTTGAGGATCAGTATATATCCACCGGGGGGCAGTTGTATAGTCTGGTGACAGGAAAGGATCGTTTTATTGCCGACCTCCGGCCGGTTGTGTATCGCGCCATCGAGAGCACCGGCGTGAGTCCGGGAATAACGTGCCACCCGTACGATGTGTGTACGGAGTTGATCGCGCGAGAAGCAGGAGTTGTGATCACGGATACGGACGGTCAACGATTGAATTATCGCCTCGACACAGAATCAGAGGTGACCTGGATCGGATATGCAAACTCCGATCTTCATGACATCATCTGGCCGCACCTCCTGAGGATTCTCCGACAGCGATCACTTGTTGATTGATGATTGGAGACCGGAAATCGTTTGAGAAGATCGCGGCATCGCACGAGCACGACGGGTCGCTCTTTTTTAAATCAGATGTGCCGATTCATTTCGGCCTGGCACCGGGACGGCTCGATGTCATGGGTGGCTTTGCCGACTACTCCGCCTCACACGTTCTTGAGATACCAATTCGGGAATGTACGTTTGTTGCGGTTCAGGAGACAGAGTTGAACGCGTGGGAAATAATCTCCCTCGATTCAGACGGTGCGCCTACCCGAAGCTTCGAAACTACCGGTACCGAATGCCTCTCGTGGTCATATTCAGAAGCTGCAGGGAAGCTGGATGACCCCGGCTCAGCCTGGGCCGCCTACATTATCGGAGTGCTCCTTGTTCTCAGACAGGAATGTGACGTGCCCTTGCCGAGAGGAATGAGAGTCTTGATCGCCACTGATGTACCAGAGGGGAGAGGGGTCAGTTCGTCAGCGAGTCTGGAAGTGGCGGTAGCTGCCGCGATTTGTGATCTTACCGAGACAGTTGTCGATCCAATCGTCGTTGCGGCTCTTTGTCAGAAGGCAGAAAATATTGTCGCCCGGGCAGCGTGTGGAATTATGGATCAGATGACTGTCATCTGCGGCCGCAGGGATTGTTTGATGCTCCTCGAATGCAGGCCTGCAAGGATAGCCCGTTATGTAAATATTCCAACGGACCTGACCGTCTGGGGAATCGACTCCGGCGTAAGTCATTCCATTGCAGGCTCGACTTACCACGATGTTCGGGTGGGCGCGCGAATGGGTTTGCGAATAGTTCAATCACTGCCGGATCTTCAGCAGCTGTCTCATCTCGCCGAACTGTCCCCGGAAGAGTTTCATCGAATTGAGGAGCATTTGCCTGAAGAAATGGAAGGGAGGCAGTATCTCGAGAAATATGGTAACTGGAGTGACGCAGCAACGACAGTTGATGCAGAGACAGTGTATCGGGTCAGGGTACCCACGAGACATCCTGTGCTGGAAAACGACAGAGTGCTTGCGTTTGCCGAACACCTCGGAGGTGAGGCCCTTGACGGTGACTATCTGGGCGGATTGATGAATCGATCCCATCAGGCCTATTCACAGTGCGGTCTCGGGTCAGACGAAACGGATCTTCTAGTGGAACTGGTAAATCGGAATCGGGAGCGGGGACTCTTTGGTGCCAAGGCTTCCGGCGGAGGATCGGGTGGAACCGTGATTGTGCTCGGTGATGCACAGGCTTCCGATGCCATCAGGGAGGTCGCATCTGAATACGAGAATCTCATGGGGTACAGCCCTTACATATTTTCAGGGTCACGCGACGGTGTTGCCGACCTGTTTCGTTAGGGGAGTTAGTCAGCTAGTGCGGCAATTGCCTCGACCTCGATGTGGTATCCGTAGTGCAATTCGTTGACCGGTACGATGGCCCGGGCAGGTT
>JABDKO010000237.1 GCA_013002165.1 Rhodothermales bacterium
TCGTCGTCGCCGTAATTATCCTGTCAACCTCGCTCGTTTCTGCACAGTCTATGCAAACAGGTTTTCTTGACCGTACAGCGGTCGTCGGTGGAGTTGAATTCGGATACCAGGTGTTCGTACCGAGAAGTTACACGGCGTCTTATTCCTGGCCGGTAATACTGTCTCTTCACGGTTCCGGAGAGAAAGGTACTGATGGACTATTCCAGACAGAGATCGGACTTGGTAGTGCGATTCGCAGAGACGCACAATCGTATCCGGCAATTGTCGTCTTCCCGCAAACTCGAAATATCTGGCAAGATGAAGGAGCTGAGGTTGCGTTAGCTGCACTGGACTCGACGCTGGCCGAATTTAGTACAGATTCAGATCGTGTCTATCTTACTGGTCTTTCGATGGGCGGAAACGGGTCGTGGTATCTTGCCTATCACCACGGCGATCGGTTTGCTGCGGCGGCTATTGTCTGCGGGTGGGTGCAAGGCTACAGGGAAGACTATTACCCGCCGATTGGGTCTTCGAGCTCGGTTGACAGATACTCCGACGTCGCACAAAGAGTGAAAGACATTCCCGTCTGGATTTTTCACGGCGATGCTGATCAAACCGTAGATGTTGAAGAATCGCGACGAATGAATACTGCGCTTCAAATTGCCGGAGCGGACGTGCGCTATTCAGAGTTCGAAGGAGTTGGACACAATGCATGGGATCCGGCCTACGCATACAGCGCGTTCGTCACATGGCTGTTCGAACAACGTAAGGGCCGGTAGCAAATCTAACTCCTGAACTACCTTCGTGCCCGCTGGTACACGAGAAATGACATTGTAATCGCACCGGCCGTGATCAGACACCTGATGGTGACCGCACGTTTTTACTTCCTTGTGACGAGTACAGCCCCGGAGACCAGAAACAGCACCGACAGACCGATCAATATATAGGCCTGACTTCTCTGACCTTCGTCGGTGGCGGAGACAGAAACATCCCCAACGGACAATGAAGCAGATGAATCTGCGTAACTGGTGTAACCGAAATATCCAAAGGCCAAACCTGCTACAAGCAGAATGACCGGCAAATAGCTCTTCATACCTTCAACCTGCGGTGTTTTTCATTATTGATTGTACCGTACTACAAACAGAATCTTGAGTTCGTTGAAGAATCATACCTCGAGGATTCCTTCCGCGGTCAACCTCGATCCTATCCTCGCAACGAACTGAATCTAGGTTGACGCGTGGTGTTCGTCAAATGCGCTTGACTGCTCATAAAGTTGCCGCTCACGGCCTCGCTGCAAACGTTTGTAAGGTGAAAACATGCTTAGCTTGAGCCAGTTCGGGAACGCTTCGCGGTAAGCCCTCGGCCCGTCAAGAGTAATCGATCCTTTGCCAATCTCATCACGAAGGTTTCGGAATCCACGCCAGGCTTCTACAAACAGCCGAAGATCAGAGGCGACGGACAAATCTGTTTCGAATCCGGGATGCTTCATACACATCTCGATGTTGCCATGTTCATGCACGATCCAGAAGTATTCAATTTCTTCGGTTACTTCCGAGCTTAACCTGAACTCTATCACGACTCGTTCGGACGGCATCTGCTCGACGTTCATGGCCAGGTGCATACTCCACGCCAGAAATGCTGGATCGAGATCTTCGAGGGTCATGTCACGCGCCCATCGTTGCCCCCAAATCGCGAGGTCATTGATTATTTGCTCGAGATCCATCGCAGCCGCAGTGGGGCTGTAACGAATGGACCGCCCATCCGGTGACTGTCGTTTCTCGACAAGTTCTGAATGCTCAAGCTCGGAGAGACGTTTCGTCAACATTGTTGGTGAGATCCTCGGTACACCGCGATGGATTTCAGAAAAAGTCGAACAACCCTCGATAACCCTGCTGAGAACAAGCAATGTCCAACGCTCACATAGCAATTCTGCGCTTAATGCGAGCGGACAATACTGACCATAACTCTTGCTCATGATCACTACGGATTTTGTAGTAGACTAACCAGTGGTCGGATATTACGTTAATAGGGTCTGATTTCAAATACTCCAACTTGATGTCACTATGCCACGCATCCATGTCTCTTATTTGCTGATTTTGCTTCTCGGACTTTCCTGTTTTGCGGGCTCGAGACCCGGTGACGACCGGGTTCATCTACTGACGAAGTGGAATGAAGCCGTCCTCTCCACCGCTGAACAAGAAGATGGATTCTTGACATTAAAGGGCCTGCGAACTACCGCTATGATGCATCGGGCAGTGCTTATAGCACTCCATGAGTCGAAGGCATCTGGTGATAGTAATGAACTAATCGGGCTAGCTGCTTTCAGGGCTGCGTACGAGATAGCCTCACAATCATATCCGGATCATGCAGGCCGGTGGGATATGCTGCTCGACCTCGGCGGATGGAACGATGCAACGGAGTATTCAAGGCAACCCGCGCTTTCGATTGGTCGCTCTGCTGCTCAGCAGGTATTGGATAAGAGAGTGGAAGATGGATGGGACGCCGAACCCGAATACAGCTGGCACCCGATGGGACCGGGAGTGTATGCTGAATTCAATGAGCACAGTGGAACTCCGGAGGGCTTCATTTTCGGAGCAGGCTGGGGATCGGTCAAGCCTTTTGCCCTTACGTCACCAGATCAGTTTCGCGTCATAGCGCCGCCTGGTATTGACTCGGATGCTTACACTGAAGCATTTAACGAAGTGAAAAGCGTAGGTCGCAACAGCAGTGAAGCGCGCTCTGAAGATGAAACGCATCTCGCACTGTGGTGGAAGGATTTTGCAGAGAACTCCCACAACCGGCTGGCTCGGAAGTTCGTCAATGAATCCGACATCAGTTTTGAGTCGGCTGCCCGGATGTATGCAATGTTGAATGCAGCTATCTTCGACGCGTATGTCTCATCGTTCGAAAACAAGTTTTACTATAATCACTGGCGTCCGTATACGGCCATTCGTTGGGCTGAAAATGACGGCAACCCGGATACAATTGCCGATACGTCATGGACGAATACGCACGATCATACGTATGCTTTCCCTTCCTATCCTTCAGCACACGGTACGGCGTGTGCCGCAGCCATGACGATCATGGAAGACACATTCGGGGATGAGACACCGTTCACAATGCGCACCGACTCTGTGGATATTGGTGGACCGTTCTCAGGCAAAATGTACATGGATCCGCCGACTCGAGATTTCAAGTCATTCGATGATGCCGCCCGTCAATGTGCACTATCGCGCCTGTATCTTGGGATTCACTTCCGGTATGATTCGGACGAAGGATATAATCTTGGTCGCAAGGTCGGTGAGCAGGTGCTCGTGGCAGCCGACGATTGGTAGGAATCCTGTCTCCTGATTAGACGCAAGAATCAAGTAGCGGATCGGACATGTTATTGTTACGTATTTTAGGCGCTGGCAATATCCGCGTGAGCTAATCTCCTGTCACAAAAGCAGCACCACCTAACTATGGATGATCTTCTTTCCGAAATCGAATCGTATTTCAAATACTCCGACCTGTCGGCACTGGACATTTCCAAATGGTCGGTAGGAATGCAGCTCCATCACGCACTTTTGGCAATCAACGGAATTACTGTGTCGCTCTCAGAGTCCAGTCCCAGGAAACATCGAGTATCGTTTTCGCCAGTACGGAACATGATTCTATTGTTCAAGCGAATCCCACGCGGGCGAGGTAAAGCACCAGACGTTTCTTTGCCAGATTCAACCATATCACAAGAGGAACTCCGGACATTACTTGAATCCGCTCGTGCAAACATTGACCGGGCTCGAAACTCCGATCCTCTCACGTGGTGGAGGCATGAACTCTTTGGCGCCATGAACAGAGATACAGCGCTACGCTTCATTGAGACTCATACAAAACACCACGTGTTACTGGCCAGAGACATCATCCGAAGCAATAACGTTTCGTAGAGATCCGGATTCTCACCAGACGGACAGCGAGATAATCAGCGGGTCCGTGTACCCCGGGTGAGCGCGTGGTACTCGGCCGAATACACATCGGGTCGCCGGTCTCGTGCGGCTGCCTTGTGCGACGCCTCCGTCCCGCTCTCTCCAAGGTCGAGATCGACCAAAAGTACATCAGCTCCTGAATGTTCTGTTTGTGCGATCAGGCTGCCCGTGCTGTCGATCGCGCATGTCGGATACAGTCCGTCCTGATGCCCGGTGTGAGAACTGTTGTCACGCATACCGGACGCAAGCACAGGCAGCCCGGCATCAATTGCGCGCGATCGAAGACGGATGCTGAAGTTGTCTGCAATCGGTAGCCCGATAAGATGCGGAAACAGTATTACATCAGCTCCCTTCAGCGCAATGATCGCAGCGATTTCAGGCGAAATAAGATCCCAACAAATCATGATCCCCACCCTTCCAAAATCAAGATCAAACACGGGGATATCACTTCCGGTAGATGCCAGCTGCTCCGTCCTGCATATCTCGGGTTCGTGTAGTTTCTCATACATGCCCACCATGGACCCTTGTCGGTCAATCACGACAGCTACATTCTGACAGGATGCCTGGCGTTCTTGTATTAAGCCACAAACAATGTTCGTGTTGTATGACCTCGCAAGCTCTGCCAGTGCTTCGGTTGTTGGACCGGGGACCGGCTCGCAAACATCGCGATACGTAAAGTCTTTCTTCCTGTCCGGCATGCACAACATTGCTACGGCCTCGGGAAGCAGAACGATATCCGGCTTTGATGACGCAGCCACCTCAGCCATCTCAAGGCAATGCTTCCTATTTTCATCTGCCGAGTGTTCGGGAGTCGACCACAACTGAACAAGTGCTGCTTTGATAACGCTCATCAATCCGAAATATTTGCCAGTGCCGTATCCATCACCTCCAGTGTTGCGTCAATATCTTCAACAGAGTGTGCGTAGTTGATCAAGTACGGACTTGACGGGAATACACCATTTTCAAACAGGTACCTGTCGAACCGGGTCTTCAATCGGTCGTGCACCTGATCGTCGGATGAGAACCGCAGTTGCGGCGCGACTGGAAGTCCGAATGACTTTGCCTCCTTGAGTCCGTGTCTGGCGGATAGAGAATCAAAACCTTGTTGCAACCGTTGCCCGCTCGCCCTTATTCGATCGAATACTGGCTCGTCTTGCATCGTTTTCAAGGTTGCCATTGCTGCAGCCAGAGAAAGTGTTTCGCCTGCGTGGGTCGTAGTTATCATGACCTGGTCAAACATGTGCATAAGAGGCTTCACTCCCCCAACTACAGCAAGTGGATATCCATTGGCAATAGCCTTTCCGTATGTGGTCAGATCCGGGATAACATCAAAGAACCCTTGTGCGCCGTCGATGCCAAGTCGAAATCCTGTAAGGATCTGGTCGAAAATCAGGGCAGATCCATGCTTGACGGTGACCTCTCTGGCCTGCCGAAGAAAATCATAGCCGACAAGCTCGTTCCAGTCGTATGGAAC
>JABDKO010000242.1 GCA_013002165.1 Rhodothermales bacterium
ACGACACTCTCTGTCTTAATCTCGACTATGCCCGATTTCCAGATGAGGGCGATTCCAACGAGCCCGATTATTACGGCTAGCCCGATTTTCTTAATTCGGTTCTGCATGGTCGCTACTAGAGAATATCTACTGAACCAGGAGTCGAGTACCGGCTAATACTGCATGCCGCAGAGGATGACACCGTACTGAATCTTGAGACTCAAAACGATACTCAATCAATACACGCGACAGCTCCTGCAAATATTACCATCTACAGGGCCATTCTCCAACTATATCTGAAATTGGTCACAAATTTGGACATTTCCTACATAATATAATGTGACGACCAGGGTTTATTGGTCGATCCACTCCAGAACTAGAACAATCGAGAACCACAATTATGAATCGGTACTTACAAGTTTCGTTTGTTGTGCTATTGGCCATTACGATCGCTGCATGCGACTCGCTTGGGCCGACACCTACAGCAACAGCGACCCTAAACACAAACACTTCCGTTTCGGACAGTTTTGGCAAAACTGCTGACGACTTCATCGACAATCTCAAAGCCGGTGTATTTACGGTTTGCAAAATTGCCGAAGATGATCCTACAGCGGTATTTGAATTTAATGGATCAGTTGTGTCACCTCGCGCTGAAAACAACGGAGATCTCGATCCGATCTTCCTGAGTGACGGTGAGTGTGTCGACTTCTGGGTTCCGGCAACTCCTGGAGCTACAGGAAATCCGGATACAGTAACCGTTACTGAACTTGTCCCGGATGGGTGGATGAACGACGGCATTACTGTATATAGCCTTGAAGAAGGCGTGGACGACCCCATCGTAATGGAAGAGGCAGGTCCGACACACAGCGGTCCGGTTCTTCGAGGCAAGACCGGCTGCCTTCTTGTATACAGGAATTCTAAAGTTCCGGGCGGTGGAGAAGGTTGTACACCGGGTGCATGGAAGAACCGTCTGAAGAAGATCGGTGCATGGGACCTTACCGGTTACGCAACTGGCGACCTCGTCAACGACGTATTCAATGCCCCGGTCGTATTCGATGGTGTCACTCTTCTGGAAGCACTTAGCCTTCAAGGTGGTGACTCCTTTGACGAAAAAGTAGAGATTCTACTTCGAGCGGCTACTGCAGCGCTACTCAATGCAGGGCATCCAGGAGTCGACTACAACCTGACCCCGGCTCAGGTTATTACCCAAGTCAACGACGCTATTGCTACAGGTAACAATACCGCGGTTACTGATCTCGCTACTCAGCTAGATGATTGGAACAACCAGGGTTGCGACATCACAAACGGTTAATAGCAGTCCTGCAACTGTAGGAAAATACTAAGGGGCCGATCATCGCAAGATGATCGGCCCCTTTTTTTTGGGTACCCGCGGACCGTGAATGTTTTCTGTAACTGTTGTGAAACTGCTCAGAAACGAGCTGCTCCGCGGGACGGGCAATGTTGAGTCAGGCTACTGGTGTCGACGTACCTTTCGTCGCAGAGTGTCTCGAAGCAAGGATGCCGTCTCGGCGACATCGGGAAGCGGTCCTTGATCATATGAGGGAAAACTGTGTTCGCCAGCAGTATCCCAGCTCGCATCTGAGCCCGTCGCTTCTGAAATCCAAGTGGGCCTACACCATAGCGCGTCTTGCGTGCGGTCGGCTTGTCAGGCGACTGTGCGAGCGCAATCTGTGCCGACAGTAAAGGGAAGTTCACTCCTGCTGCAAGGGACCCGAGAAGACTACCCCAGTATCTCGCATTAATCTCCAGCACGTTGTATCTGCCAAACTCGTCCCTGCGCAGGTCAATGTGGGCGACTCCTTGCCATCTCAACAAAAACATCAACTGGCGAACTATTTCCAGGACTTCCGGATCCTCAACGAACTCGATTCCGGTCGGTGGTCCAAACGTTCGTTTCGACTCAATAATAGTATGCTGAATCGTGTGCGCCAGAATCTGGCCATCTTTGCAGATGACACTACACTCCACATCTGCACCGACGATGAAAGGCTGTATCGCATAGTCGGCGCAAGTTACTTTCGGATCCTCTAGAAAACTGGTCAGCTCGGAGAGAGAATCGAATCGATGGATGTCACGGCCAAAACCTCCTTTCCCGGGCTTCGCCAGCATGGGAAAGGACAGCGATTTGATAGTATCGAAATTGCCATGTACGCCATCCAGTACCGTTGTACCCGGAGCCGGAATCCCATGTTCAAACATGAACTGGCCCAGAAGTCTTTTGTCGGTCGCAGTCTCGAAAGTCTTTGCATCAGGTATCGGTGCTATGGAACACAGATTTTCGAATCTTGCTCTGTGAGCAATCAACAATGCGACTGATCGTTCAAGGATGGGGAATACAAGATCGACTTCGAGGTCGGATATTAATGTTGTAATTCGGGAAAGGTATTTTTCGTCTGATTCAAGCTTATCGATGAAATTGAATGACTTGACGTGTCGCGAAAGTCGAATAGGTGCGGAGGATATCCTGGATACGACGTGTATTTCAAAAATCCTCTCCTGACGGAGACAGCGAACCGCCCTGAGCGCTTGACCGCTCTCGCCATCAAGAACCAAAATGACTTTCTTCTTTCCGGGCATCGATACAGCTAATGATATTCGAACCAGTATTTCTATGGTGAATATCGACCGGTACCCACGACCGTTAACTATCCAGTCGTCTATCGAAGCGGGCGGTTTAGCCCGGAATGGGTTTCGCTACTTGAGGAGCGTGACCTTTTTAGTCTCGGCAAAGCGATCAGCCGCCACACGAACGATGTACACTCCACTCGACAATCGGGAACCATCGAGTTCAAACGTGTACTTCTGATTTGCTTCTGCGATACCCGAGTAAATACTCTGCACCTGTCTGCCAAGCATGTCATACACACTTACATCGAGTTGCTGCTGATCCTTCACGCGCAATGTAAATGCAGCGCTTGGATTGAAAGGGTTCGGATAGATCTCTGACAGGTTGTAGTTATCCAACATCGAAATGTCCAACTCGACGACATCACTCAATGTCGACACGCCCTCGGTATCTACGTGACGAAGTCTGAACTTGTGAATACCGGGTTCGAGATCCTGAATAGTAAACGAGTAGTGATTCGTACTGGTAGACTGACCTACAGCCTCGACAAATCCGGCAGTCTGGAAATCGCCGTCTTCACCCGCGACCTCGATATCAAACTGGGTGCCGTTGGTTTCCGTTGCGGTAGACCAGCGTAGCAGAACGTCACCATCATTTTGCACGGCCGTGAATTCGGTCAGTTCAACTGGAAGTACGCCCCAGATATACGTCCGATTCAAATCCTCGACGACGT
>JABDKO010000255.1 GCA_013002165.1 Rhodothermales bacterium
GCTCCTCCGCTTCCGCCAAAGAAAAGGCTCGCGCCAAAAACAAATCCCAGATTGTACCACGCACCTGTATTGTGCGCTTCGTACACAGATACCGAATCGGAAAAAAGCGAAGCAATGAATGTGAACAGCATGATGAAACCGTGCCAGATCCCAAGCCAGAATCCTGCTATTTCTCCCGAGCTACCGGGAGAACCGGATAGTTCGTTCGGGCCGGGCGCACAACCTGACAGCAGCACAACAAAAAGAATAGCCAGGACAGCCATTGTATGGAATCTCATTTCACCATTCTCCATTCTTGGATCTACGATTAATTAGAAGCGTCGCGCAAATTATGGTTTGATCCAGACACTACCGGACTTCTCTCGTGCTGGATCGCCGTACGATAAGTTTCGGCGTAACTAACTCAGCTTCTCTCTCATCTCCTCCCTCACCACGTATTCGTTGCAGAAGCAACTTTGTTGCCCGCTCGGCAACTTCGCCCATACGCTGGTCAATCGTCGTAAGCCCGATATAATGACTACTCTTCAGATTATCATATCCTACGAGAGCGACGTTATCGGGTACACTCCTGCCCGAATCTACGATGGCCCGCCATGCGCCAAGCGCCTGGACATCGCTGCAGGCGAATACCGCGGAAACCGTCGGATCTACCTTGAGAAGCTTTAGCATGGCTTCGTATCCAGTTTCTTCACTAAAGCCGCGATGCTTCTTTGTTTCACCGTGAACGACCAGGTCCAGATTCAATGGTCGTCCAGCATCGGAAAGGGCTTGCCTGTAACCCCTGAACCGGTCATCGTTTTCGATATCCCGTAGATGAGTCCGAATCAAGCCGACGTTTTCGTGCCCCTCCTCCAGCAGATGGGCCGTAGCAGCTCGCGCGCCCTCGACATCATCCCAGCGAAAGCTGTCCAGCCCCGGCCATTCACTCCCTATCAATACAACAGGTGTCCTCGACGTATTCAACTCTTCCTGTACCGTTTCGTCCACCTGTACCCCGACCAGTAGCAACCCGTCCAGGGCACCGCGTCTCAGGAAATCTTTTAGAACACTCTGTCGATTTATCGATCCAAGATCGCACAACAGGAGATCGATCGCTTCAGAGGCAAGGCAGCGTCGGACGCCCTTCAACAATTCAGTATGAAACGGAGTAGTGAATGATGGAATGGCCACTGCCAGATATCGATTCGCACTTCGGGCAAGTGATCGGGCAGTCCGACTAGGCCTGTATTCGAGATCCCTGATTGCTTTGACAACACGGTTTCGGGTTCGATCGGTCACATTCGGCGAGTCGTTAAGGACGCGTGATACTGTCGATATCCCCACCTCAGCCCGCTCGGCGATATCATAGATCGTAATCTTATCCTTTGACATATCAAAACTCCATGGGGGATCGACAGGTATTCTCCCGAAAGTGCATCACCGGCATGAAACACATTCAGGTTGTCATCCAGCTACTAACCGGTAGAGCGGATTAGTGTTCGGCATTGAAAGAATACACCGCCGCAGAGGCAATATGGCGGACCCTTCGCGACGCATCTCCGGCTACATGAACTTGTAGATCCTTCATTGACTCGGTATCACCAATTGCGTATAACGCTGCAACCGACATCATCCGAAGCCCTTCGTCAGGATGATTGTTGTAGATATCCAGTAGTCGATCTGCCGCATCGTTGAGCATTACCTTTTCGTGGTGATTCGTCGCAAAGAATATAATGTACTTGATCACATCGTCATCGGCTGCCGTATGAGGGACATCTATCGCCAACGCGAGTTCCCTGCCTAGTGCGTCCCACCAGATACTACTTCGCTGCGCAACAGGGTCGGCAAGATATTCGGAGACGAGAGAACGTTTGGCCTCCGGGTACTGCGCCTTGACTAATCCTGTCGAAAAGAAACATACGCCGACAAATAAAATCATTCGGATTGCCTGCAGCATAGTTACCCCTCTGTCTTTACTGAATTACAGTGATGGGGCGTGAAACGCAGCGCTTCTGGTTTGTTGCGTGATGTGCCGGTAGCGGAAGGGCTTCCACAACTATGGAAGGGCTTTCTTAATTGAATCTTTGATTACCAATGTCTCGGTTTTAGTGACCCCGTTGTCAGAAGATGGATCAACCGGAACGACCGGTGCAAACGAATTAATTTTTTGATCGACATCTAGGAGACGACCTTTCGGTGTCGTCGCACTGCCAGACTAATCACGACTACCGCAAACACGACCAATGAGACTACCTGCGGAAGAACATCAACCAGCCCTGCTCCGGTCAGCATAACCCTGCGCATCACATCGATGAAGTACGCAATCGGATTCAGTCGGTTAACTTGCTGAGCCCACAAGGGCATACTCTCAACCGGGGTGAACAAGCCACTCAGCAGAATAAATATCACAACGAAAAACCACGCTATAAACATTGCTTGCTGCTGGGTATTGGTCATCGTTGAGATCCACAGGCCGATACCGAGCATTACAATGAGATAGACGCCAGCCACACCAAAGACGAGAAACAGACTTCCCACCATTGGCAGATCAAACACAATCCTGGCTATCACAAGACCAATTGCAAGCTCGACCAGCGCCAGCAGCCAGAATGGCAGCAACTTGCCGACTATGAACTGGTGCTTCTTGATCGGTGTGACATTCAATTGCTCAATCGTTCCAATTTCCTTCTCTCGCACAACGTTCATTGACGATAAAAACATCCCGATCATTGTGACGAGAACCACGAGGATTCCCGGGACCATATATGTTGTGTATCGAAAGCCGGGATTATACCAGTGGCGTGGTTCGGATATAATTACTACCGGGGGATTCGATACGATGATGCCTTCCTCCATGCGGAGCTTTTGTCCCAGCGAAGCAAATATTCGCGTACTGTAGGCCTGAATGATTCCAGCGGTTGCACCGTCCTCTGCGTTGATAATAATCTGCACATCTCCCTGTCCGATGCGTTGCAAGTCACGTCCAAAGCGTGACGGTATTCCCAGAATCATTTGAGCGTCGCCGCGGAGCATCGACTCATCGGCTTCTTGCATGCTTGCTGAGTATGAAACAATTTCAAAGTAACCGCTTGCGGACAGCTCTGTGATCATCCGCTGTGACTCGGGTGAGTTGCTATTGTCTACAACCGTAACAGTAATAGTCTTGACATCAAACGTCGCGGCAAACGACAGTACCAGCAACTGAACCACCGGCATCACGAAGATGATCGGAAGCATTGCACGGTTTCGAAAGATCTGTAAGAACTCTTTCTGCAGTATGAATCGAATTGTTCTCAATCTTGCATCACATCAGAGGCGAATCTTGAAATTCCTGACACTTATCACAAGAAATGCCAGCGTCATCCCGGTCAGGATCAGGGTTTCTTTCCAGACATATTCGATCCCGACACCCTTTATCATTATTCCCCGTATGATCCGGAGAAACCACTTCGCCGGCACGATGTGACTTACATATTGCAGAACATCGGGCATACTTGATATCGGGAAGATGAAACCGGATAGAATGACAGTCGGAAGGAGCAATCCCGCGAGCGATATCATCATGGCTGTCTGTTGGGAACTTGTTCTTGTTGAGATAAGGATTCCAAGTGCCAGCGCACAGACAATAAACAACAAACATTCAGCCAGCAGTAGAGTGACACTTCCACGCACTGGCACGTTAAATGTGAACCGTGCCAGCACCAGGATTGACACGACATTCAGAAACGACAAAGCCAGATATGGAAGCACTTTGCCAATGATAATTTGTGATGGACGCAATGGGGATACCAGCAATATCTCCATGGTCCCGACCTCTTTCTCTCGCGTAATTGTAATGCTTGTCATCAGAGCACAGACCAGCATGAGTATCAGCGCAATTAGTCCCGGTACGAAGAGAATGACACTCTTCAATTCTGGATTGAAACGCATTCTTGTTTCGGGGATGATCAGAGCCGCATCACCCGCCAGAGGTTGATAATCGCGGGCGAAGTCAGTTACGATCGCATTGGTGTATGAAAGAATGGTATTCGCTGTATTCGGATCGGTGGCATCTGTGAGAATCTGAATTGTTACATGGCCGTCTCGCTGGAGTCGTTCAGCAAATCCGGGGCCGATGACAATCGCCTCCTTGATCGTTCCGCGCCTGAATCCTCTCTCAATATCACCGACATAGTGGCGATGCTCAGCTGCCTCGAAATAGGGGGATGCAAGTATTTTTTGTACCAGCCGGGTCGACACGACATCACTGGATTGATCGACAATTGTGACCTGTACATCGTTGATTTCATTCCTGATTGCATATCCGAACAGTATCAGCTGAACGACCGGCATGCCGAACAGAATCAGCAGCGTCCTTCGGTCGCGGAAGATGTGAAAAAACTCCTTGCGGATGAAACCCAGAAAGGTGCTCATGCGCTCACCTCCGCCGATAAGCCGCCCCGGGCAAGCCGTACAAAGACATCGTTCATACTGTCAGCTCTAAACTGTTCTTTCAACGATGACGGCGAATCAAGCGCTTCTATTTTTCCATCGACCATTATCGAAACCCGGTCACAGTATTCGGCTTCGTCCATGTAGTGGGTCGTAACGAAGACCGTAGTCCCGGTGGATGCCTCGGCGTTGATCATCTCCCAGAATTGTCGTCGGGTGATTGGATCAACACCACCGGTTGGTTCATCCAGAAATACGATCCGAGGTTCGTGCAGAAGGGCTATTGAAAATGCCAGCTTTTGCCGCCACCCCAGTGGAAGTGAACTAATTCGGTAACCTGCTGCACCATGCAGATCGAGCTTGTCAAGGAGCTCACCTGTCTTCGCCTGGATACGCACATCGGATAACCCGTAAATGCCTCCGTAGAATCGAATGTTTTCCCGAACGGTCAGGTCTTCGTACAGAGAGAAGCGCTGACTCATATACCCGATCGTTCGTTTAACTTGATCCGGGTGTTGAGCTACGTCAAAACCGGCGACGATTGCCACGCCTTCGGTCGGTGCCAGCAGGCCCGTCAGCATGCGGATCGCTGTAGTTTTACCGGCACCGTTCGCGCCCAGAAACCCAAACACCTCTCCTTCCGAAACAGTAAACGAGATTGCGTCCACAGCAGTAAACGCACCAAACCTACGGGTCAATTTGTCGACGTGAATAACGCTCATGTGTCGGCCGGCACCTGCATCAATTCCATGAATACATCCTCAATGCCCGCAGGCACTGCCTCCACGACTGCATTGTCAAAACCAATGTCTGCCAACCGTCGCGCAATGTCCTCCCGGGTTGTTGATTCGTCCTTTGTCGCGAAATGAAGTGAATCACCAAATGCAAACACAGAATGTGTTTCGTTGCCGGATCGAAGATGGTTTAAGAGATCATACATTCGCTCGTGACGAATCGAGAAAAGCGAATGCGGATAGCTTTTCTCAATAGCCTGTGGAGTATCTGTTCGCAGGATGCGACCGCCCTGAATCAGGGCAACGCGATCGCACAGTCGGGCTTCATCCATGTAAGGAGTTGAGACGAGCATGGTGATACCCTCGTGCCTCAACCGTTGGAGCATCTGCCAGAATTCCTGTCGCGAAACTGCGTCGACACCGGTCGTCGGTTCATCCAGAATCAGGACCGTCGGACGGTGTATCAATGCGCACGACAGTGCGAGCTTTTGCTTC
>JABDKO010000259.1 GCA_013002165.1 Rhodothermales bacterium
ACCAGATCTACTGCAATCTTTATTGCAGCATGACCGGTACGTTTTCCGCTTCTTGTCTGCAGAATAAATAGTTCGCCATCCTGGATGGTAAACTCCATGTCCTGTACATCGCGGTAATGCTGTTCGAGCTTTCTGGCCCACTCACTCAACTCGGCGAACGGTCCGGGCATGACCTCTTCCAGACGAGAGATCGGCGTTGGCGTGCGAATACCGGCAACAACGTCTTCGCCCTGGGCATTAATCAGGAACTCTCCAAATAGACCTGGTTTTCCAGAACCGGGATCCCGGGTGAAGCAGACACCAGTGCCACTGTTATCGTTCAGGTCTCCGTACACCATTGCCTGCACATTGACGGCAGTTCCTATGAGACCAGTGATCTGATTAATGCGTCGATATTTTACGGCTCGATCGCTGTTCCATGAGTTGAGGACTGCATTGATCGAAAGCGTGAGTTGTTTTCGGGCAGAATCAGGAAAGGGTTCGCCTACGTGTTTTTCATAAACACTCTTGTATCTCTCGACAAGTAACTTCAAATCATCCGCATTCAGGTCGACATCCGACTTGGCGCCACGCTCACTCTTAAGGTGGGTGATCACATCCTCGAACGCCTGATGGGGGACACCCATCACTACGTCCCCAAACATATCGATGAAACGGCGATACGCATCGTATGCAAAACGTGCATTGCCGGTCTTTTTTACGAGGCCTGCAACAACAGCATCGTTTATACCCAGATTTAGTACGCTGTCCATCATGCCGGGCATGGAAACCGCAGCTCCTGATCGAACAGAAACCAGGAGAGGATTCTCAGTGTCACCGAACCCTTGTCCCATTGCAGATTCGATGTGCTCGATTCCACGAGCTACCTCATCGCGCAGTCCATCAGGCCAGTGGCGTCCAGATTCGTCATAATCGTGGCAGACCTTTGTGCAGATCGTGAATCCGGGAGGTACCGGAAGACCAATTGCGCTCATTTCGGCGAGGTTAGCCCCCTTGCCTCCGAGCAATGATTTCATTGTTCGGTCTCCGTCCGCTCTTGAATTTCCAAAGACGAATACTAGTTGCGAGTCACCAGTTGGCATACGATTGGCCGTGCTTTTCTGAAGTTAATGACAGGTGTAATGGCGGGGTCGGCAACCTCTCTGTATACAATGAAGCTGCAAACGTGCTTGGAACGTAATGCAGCTATCAGCGTGTGAAGCATCCGGTTCGCGATTTGGGTTAACACGGTCGGATTGACAATCCAGGTTACGAGGGGGAACGTGAGGGGTCTGCAATATAGTGACTGTACCACAATAGTACGTGTCGCTCAAAAGTATTATAACGTCGTTGAAAGCGTCAATTTCGAATGAATAGACTAGTAGTAGTTGAGTCACCCACCAAGGCACGAACAATTAGCAAGTTCTTGCCACGTGGGTATCGTGTAGAAGCGAGTATGGGTCACATTCGTGACCTTCCCGCATCGGCGTCTCAGATTCCAGCCAAGCTCAAGGGTGAGAAATGGGCGCGTCTGGGCATCAACGTTGAAGACGGGTTTGAGCCACTGTACGTCGTACCGGCTGACAAGAAGAAGGTGGTCAAGAAGCTCAAGGATGCACTCAAAGACGCAGACGAATTGTATGTCGCAACTGACGAAGACCGTGAAGGTGAGTCTATTGGCTGGCATCTGATCAATGTTCTCAATACAAAGGTGCCCATCAAGCGAATGGTCTTTCATGAGATCACAGAGGACGCCATTCTTCAGGCACTGGAGAATACACGAGACATTGACCATAATCTGGTTGACGCACAGGAGACGCGACGGATACTTGACAGACTGGTAGGCTACTCGATATCGCCGCTGTTGTGGAAAAAGATCGCACCGAAATTGTCAGCAGGCAGGGTGCAGAGTGTCGCGGTCAGACTGACGGTGATGCGGGAGAAGGAACGACTTGCGTTTGTACCAGCGGGGTACTTCGGCATCGCGGCTGAACTGGAGAAGGCAAATATTCCCTTCCCGGCGACAATGACACATCTCGACGGCGTGCGAATTGCGGTCGGTCGGGATTTTGATGATGACACGGGTAAGCTCAAGCAGACTCTTGAGAATGGGAAGGACGTATTGATCCTCGAAGGTAAGGAAGCGGAGCGTCTTGCCGGTAAGATCAAGTCGGCTGCCTGGAACGTAACCGGAGTCGAAAGGCGAACACAAAAACGGTCGGCATTCCCGCCATTCATTACGTCAACGCTTCAGCAGGAGGGCAGCCGAAAGCTCGGACTTTCTGCTCGACAGACTATGCAAAACGCACAGCGTCTGTATGAGCAAGGGTTCATAACGTACATGCGTACCGACAGCACGCACTTGTCCGATGAAGCAATTCAAAGCAGCAGGAAAGCTGTCGAGCAGAGATACGGAAAGAAATTTCTCAGCAGCAAAGCACGGCAGTTTGCCAACAAGGTGAGAAATGCCCAGGAAGCGCACGAAGCGATTCGTCCTGCGGGTACGCACATGAAGACGAAGGATGAGCTTGGTCTTACAGGATCCGAAGGTGCTCTTTACGATTTGATCTGGAAGAGAACAGTAGCATCGCAAATGGCAGATGCGCAACTGGAATTCACGACAATCACAATTGAGACCACGGAAAACGGAAACACCCTTCAGTTTCGGTCATCCGGCAAGAAGATTCTTTTCCCAGGTTTTTTCCGCGCGTATGTCGAGGGCTCTGATGATCCTGACGTTGCACTTGAAGATCAGGAGATAACGATTCCTGAACTGGCAGAAGGGGATAGCCCCGCATGCAATTCTACAGAGGCTACCGGACACGAGACCAAACCGCCGGCCAGATTTACGGAGGCATCTTTGATCAAGATGCTGGAGAGCGAAGGAATCGGCAGACCGAGCACGTACGCTACGATCATGGATACGGTTGTCAAGCGGGGGTACGTGCGCAAAAAGGGTAGTCAGCTTATCCCGACATTTACGGCCTTCGCAACAAATAACCTTCTCGAAGAACAGTTTGACAAGCTGGTAGATCTTGGTTTCACGGCAGATATGGAGTCCGTTCTGGACGAAATTGCTGCAGGATCAGTAAAGGCCAAGCCATACCTGAAGGACTTCTACAGCGGCGATACGGGTTTGCTTCAGAAGGTCGAAGGTGGGCTGGATTCCATCGATGCCCGTGAGATATCAGAACTTAAATTCTCTAAGTGGGGACCGTTTGTTGTTCGTGTTGGACGGTACGGTCCATACGTCGAAATTCTTCGCGATGGCGAACCAATCCGTGCTTCATTGCCCGATGACATTGCACCTGCAGACGTAACAGAGGAGTACCTGGCAGATTTGATCGAGGGAGCGTCAAAAGGAGATGAAGTGCTCGGCATTCATCCGGATCACGACATGCCCGTCCTGCTGAAAAAGGGACCGTACGGCTACTACGTGCAGCTGGGCGAAGACACGGAAGGAACGAAACCCAAGCGTATGTCGGTTCCGCGAGGAACGGACCCATCGACGGTGGAACTGCCTCTTGCTCTTGACCTGCTGTCGCTTCCCCGGGAGATAGGGTCGCATCCTGACTCGGGTAAACCTATCCTCGCCAATATTGGTCGCTTCGGACCGTACGTTCAACATCAGCGTACGTTTGCGTCTTTGAAAGAACCTGAAAATGTATTGACGGTGGAACTTGATCGTGCTCTGGAGCTCATCTTGCAAAAGGAGCGCAAGAATATGCCGGTTCGGGAGCTAGGTGTTCATCCCGAGTCTGGTGAGCCTATCGGCATTTACAATGGCAGATATGGTCCGTACGTAAAACATATCAAAACCAATGCATCTCTTCCCAAGGGTAAAGAGGTTGATGAGGTGAGTTTAGAGGAAGCACTGGAATTGATCGCGGCGAAAGAGAAGGCGGGTCCGAAGAAGAAGAAAACGACTGCCAAGAAAAAGACAGCCGCGAAGAAGAAAACAGCTGCCAAGAAAAAGACAGCCGCGAAGAAGAAAACGACTGCGAGAAAGAAAACAGCTGCGAAGAAGAAAGCTTCCGAGAAGAAAAGCTGATGGAGAAGGAGCCGGAAGGCAGGACAGTTACATCATTGAGTCTTTCGCGCAGTAAGTCGACAATAATTCGAGTGATTAACGTCCACGATCCGCGGTGCCAGCCTGAATTGAAGCAAGAATATTGAGGTAGCTTGACCACCTTTCTTCGGAGATGAACCCTGCTTCTACCGCGGCAATTACGGCACACTCGGGTTCATGATCGTGCGTACAAGTCGGGAATTTACATGCACCGATGAAGTCTGTAAACTCCGGGAAGAAATGCCCCAGTTCGTAAGGTTCAATTCCAATAATCCCGAATTCACGGATCCCCGGCGTATCGACTACATAGCCGGTCCCAACCGGAACGATCGAGGCTCTTGTTGTGACATGTTTGCCTTTCTTCGTTTTGTCGCTTATTTCGCCTGTGCGTCGGACAAATGATGGATCCACGGCATTCAATAGCGAAGATTTGCCAACGCCGGATGGACCGGCAACCACGCTGATCCGATCCTGAAGAGAATCACCCAGCTCATCGATACCCTCTCCTGTTACGGCACTTGTAAGTATTACGCGATAGCCGGCATCCCTGTAGGTGTCAACCCAGTACTGAAGTGCGTCGTGATCTCGCACGAGTAAATCGATTTTGTTTATGATAAGTCCGGCAGATATTTCTTCACGGCTGGCGGTGACCAGAACGCGATCGACGAATCCCGGATTAAATCGCGGCAGCTTTACCGATGACACTACCCAGATCTGGTCGACGTTTGCGACCATAATGTGCTCCTGGCCAACGCGACGTCCGGCCGCCCGCCTGGCAATTCGATTCTCTCGTTCGAGCACGTCCATGATTAGGCCTGTCCCATCCTCATTCGCTCCGATTACCACCCGGTCACCTACTGCGACAGGGTTTGTCGACTGCGTGTCGTTTAGTCTGAGTTTGCCACGAACCGTCGCACGGATTTCTTTGCCATCGACAAGAACCCGATACCAGCTACCGGTCGATTCCAGCACCCAGCCTTCCGTAGTGGCAGCATCCTGCGACAGCGTCATAAAAACGGGGATCGAATTTGAAACATGGTCTATCAGAGTCTCGTCTAATCAGCATTAGAAATATAAGTCTTCAATCATTCAGGTATAAATAATGGCAACCGACTCTGCAAAATCGAAGAGCTACGAAAAAGCCAGGAAGTCATTTGACGGTCTCAAGATGGAGGAGAGAGCTCGTTTTCTTCTCGAAGCAACCGTTTCTACACTGGCCGATGGACTCGAGAAAGTATCATCGAAGTTGTCGTCTGAAATAGAGTCCGTATTCGAACAATGTGCCGACGAGGATGATGTAGACGCTGAATCTGCTCAAACGAAAAAGAAAGCAGCTCCGAAGAAAAAAGCTTCAGCAAGGAAGAAAACTTCAACCAGAAAAAAGACGACAGCGAAAAAGAAATCAGCACCCCGCAAGAGGGCTGGTTCCGACACAAGCGATTCGTAATCTGAGGTAATTTTGCGAATGCCCGATACTGATCGACGTATGACGGAATTCGATAAGCTTGGTCTTCTCGGGAAGGCAATGTTTATCGGCGGGACGGCGATTAAACTCGTCGCAACGGGCATTGACTATGCGCTCGAGCGAACCACTGATCTGATCGTAGATATCGAGAAGTCATTTAATGATGGCCGTGATCCGAACATCGAGGAGGCAAAGATTCTCGAAGAGAAGGATTCTCCGAAGTCAAAAAAGACTAAATCTTAATTGACTGTTGCGCCAGTCCCAATCAGGCCCGGCACTCCGTCTACTTTCTTCTTCTTCCCATCCCTCTCCGCAGGGACATAGAAGTATTCGGCAGGGTCATTTGCTTTCGCCCTCTGCAAGGCCGTTTTCAGCACCTGATCTGCCCGCTTGACGTAGCTGACCGTCAG
Organism: Rhodothermales bacterium; assembly: GCA_013002165.1. Classification (GTDB taxonomy): domain Bacteria; phylum Bacteroidota; class Rhodothermia; order Rhodothermales; family JABDKH01; genus JABDKO01. The sequence continues at coordinate 5,924 of JABDKO010000259.1, forward strand.
ACCCTTGAGGACATCCGAGTCAATCTCAAGAACATCTTTCTTGTTCTGGTCAGGAAGCAACACGCGTTTGATACCAGCGCGCTTCGCTGCGAGCACTTTCTCCTTTATTCCACCTACCGGCAATACCAGGCCGCGCAGGGTTATCTCACCGGTCATAGCAAGTGTGTGCTTGACACGTCTCTGCGTGTAGATTGACGTAAGCGCTGTCAGCATCGCAACGCCGGCAGACGGTCCATCTTTGGGAACAGCGCCGGCCGGGACGTGCACGTGCAAATCCCAATGGCTGAAAGCCTGCTGGGGGATCCCAAAATCACCCGCTTTAGCTTTGAGGTATGACAGAGCAGCCTGAGCCGATTCTTTCATGATGTCACCGAGTTGTCCGGTGAGGATGAGTTTACCCGAGCCGCGTGAGACCGATGCTTCGATGAAGAGTATTTCGCCTCCGACCGGAGTCCAGGCAAGCCCGGTTGCGACACCGGGGACCTGCGTCCGCTGAGCGATCTCGGAGGTGTACTTGCGAGCACCCAGATAATTGTCTACTTCGTCTTTGCGGATATTTTCTTTTTCAATTTCTTCGACAGCAACTTTCTTGGCAACTCCGCGAGCGACAGTCCCGATAGTCCGCTCAAGTTGGCGGACTCCCGATTCGCGCGTGTACCCGTCGATCATAAGTCCAAGAGCTGAGTCCGAGATCTTCAGCTGATCGGGCTTGAGGCCATTACGCTTTTTCTGTCGGGGTACCAGGTACTGCTTTGCGATCGCAAGTTTTTCTTCCTGGGTATATCCGTTGATCTCAATCAATTCCATTCTATCGCGAAGGGGTCCCGGAATTCGATCAAGGAAGTTCGCGGTAGCAATAAACAGCACTTTGGAGAGATCGTAATCCAATTCCAGATAATGATCGTTGAACGCAAAGTTTTGTTCAGGATCCAGGACCTCCAGAAGTGCACTCGATGGGTCGCCTCTGAAATCAGCGCCCAGCTTGTCGATCTCGTCCAGCATGATCACCGGATTGCCGGTACCTGCCTTTTTCAACGACTGCAGGATTCGACCTGGCAGGGCACCTACGTAGGTTCTGCGGTGTCCACGAATTTCAGCTTCGTCCCGAACGCCTCCCAGACTCATCCGAACAAACTTACGGTCCAGTGCGCGTGCAATACTTTTGCCAAGGCTGGTTTTACCAACGCCCGGAGGTCCATAGAAGCACAGAATCGGTGCTTTCATATCTCCGGTAAGTTTAAGGACGGCCAGATACTCCAGGACTCTCTTCTTGACGGCCTCGAGACCAAAATGATCTTCGTTAAGAACCTTTTCCGCAAGCACGATATCCAGGTGATCGTCAGAATATTCGGCCCAGGGCAGGTCAAGAATCCAGTCTATGTAGTTCCGGGTAACAGCATAGTCAGGTGAGGCAGGATTACTGCGACCGAGCTTCTCCAGTTCTTTGTCCAGAGTTTTCCGAACCTCCTCTGGAAGCTCTTTTTCGTCGGCTCGCTCCCTGAGTTCGTTAATATCGCCGGTTACTGAATCAGTCTCGCCCAGTTCGTCCTGAATAGCTTTGAGTTGCTGGCGCAGCAAGTACTCGCGCTGCTGACGATCCACGTCAGTCTTTACCCGAGACCGAATCTCTTCGGAAAGCTGGAGCACCTGAAGTTCGCGATCAAGATGATTCATCACCAGATCAGCCCGATCCACGAGAGGAATTGACTCGAGCAATTCCTGCTTGTCGTCGACATCAATTTGCAGGTTCGAGGCAATGAAGTGAATCAGGAACGTGGGGCTATCGATATTCTGGATGGCGAACGCAGCTTCACTCGGTAGGTTAGGCGACATGTTCACAATCTGTATCGCCAGTTCCTTGATGGATCGTATTCGAGCCGTTAGAGCGATACTGTCGTATTTCTGGAGCTCGTTGACCGGCTCGACGCGGGCCTTGAAATAAGGCTCAGTTTCAACATACTCTAGAACCTTGAAACGTCGCTTGCCCTGAATCACGATGGACTTTGATCCATCGGGCATTTTGATGAGCTTCAGGATGGTTGCGACTGTGCCGTAGTCGTACAGGTCCTCTTGTCCCGGGTTTTCAAGGTCCGGATTTTTTTGCGCAACCACGCCGATCAATCGGTCATCGGCAAAAGCGTCCTTGACGAGATTCAGTGAAGCATCGCGGCCAACGGTAATTGGTAGAACAACACCCGGAAAGAGCACCGTATTGCGCAGGGCCAGTACCGGCAGCACATCCGGTACTTCAGCCATGCTCATCTCCTTTTCTTCATCTGCCGTGGGCAGAGGAATACTCTGCTCCGGATCGTCATCAGCCGTCAACCACAATCTTTCTTCCGTCATAAACATGCTATCGTACTTCTACCGCTATATTCGAGTCGTCAAGGACTACTCTTTTGTCAAAAACCAGGCCAAGTCGGTACCACTGACAATGTGTCGGTACATTCATACCAATTCCGCAATCGCCATTTCAAGCGACTCCAGTTTGAACGGTTTTGACAGTACCAGATTCACGTCACTGTCCGGAGACCCGGCCTCGGTGTCACCAGTCAATAGTACAATTGGAAGGTCGGGTGACATCTTTCGCAACTTGCGGGCGAGAATTCTTCCGTTCATTTCCGGCATTCCCTGATCAGTGAAGACCAGATCGAAAGACTCATTGTGGCAAATCGCGAGTGCTTCGGCGCCGGATGCGGCCTCTGTTACCGTGTGCCCCTTCAGGGACAACAACTTTGTAAGTACGGATCGAACCATGGGTTCGTCGTCAACGATCAAAATACGGGAAGACTTCCCCTCGTCAGGCTCGGAAGAGTCTGTCTCGATGACGGGGGTAGTTTCAAGGTGAGGGAATCGAAGGATGAATGTTGTGCCAAAGCCGAGCCGAGTTTCGACATCAATTTCGCCGTCGTGCTCCTGGACTGTACCATAACAGACGGCCAATCCCATCCCGGTTCCTCTTTTCCCCTTCGTCGTAAATAGCGGTTCGAAGATCCGGGCTCGCACACGGTCGGTCATTCCGGTTCCGGTGTCCGAAACAGCAACAGCAACTCCCTGATTCTCGGTGTATTCCGCTCGAAACGAGATCGTGCCACCGTGCGGCATTGCCTGGACAGCATTCAAAATCAAGTTGACGAAGATGTCTTTCAAATCAGACGAGGAGCCATTTATCAGCGGCACTTCGCGCAAGTCAACGGATGTGTCGATTGAGATGCCCTGGCGGCGCGGCTCGTTGTACCAGTACGGCTTGGTGAGCGTTATCGAATCCTGAACAATCTTTCCGATGTTAACCGGTTCGAAGGCAGTCTGTCGTTCATGACGTATATACTGCTGAATTTTGCGTACCAACGATGCACCGTCGAGAGCGGCTTGTTCGATCGTGTCAAGATGCTCGACGCCTCCGGGTCCGACTGACTTGAGGCCAGACCGCTTGAGCAACTCGGTATGTCCAAGTATTCCACTCAAAAGATTATTGAAGTCGTGCGCAATACCCATCGTCATCCGGCCTAACGTTTCCATTCGGTGGCGTTCCGTCTGATTCGTCATCCAGGTTGTAGGCTCTGTGAGTACCTCGCCCGTTATGTTAACGGCCTTGAGGCGCAGAACCCCGTTCGCGTCAGGAGTTTGTGCGGGGATGAAGTTCAGGAGTACGGGAAGCGGTTGATCCCAGTTAGGAATCCGTACGAGGAAGACCTCAGCGGTGACGAACTTGCCGTTTAGTGCCTGTTCGGTAAACTGGGCAGCAAGACCTTGCTCCTGATCTGAAAGACGGGTCCATGGCCTTGAAGGCGGTCCAAAGACATTCTGCCAGGCCTCGTTCTGATAGACCATTTCGCCCTCTGTCGACAACGTTGCGACAAGTAGATCTGCCTCAACGGGTACAGGTGAGGTAAAGGTCGTTACTGTGTTAGTCGATGGCTCGGTGACCATGGCGCAGGCCCAATCTTGGTTAATCCTTTCAGAATTTGGCGGTAGCTGCGAACACGCAGCCTTACTGGTGGTTCTATCCGTGTCTGTGCTGAGGACACTATCTCGAATTTAGCAAATAACCTGCTCCGTTGCGTCTATGTGGCATGATTCAATATTAGGCACGATTGGCGACACGCCGCTCGTCAAACTGAACAGGATTGCGACCGGGCTTCCGTGCACTCTGCTCGCCAAAGTCGAATTCTTCAATCCGGGGGGGTCCGTCAAGGATCGTATCGGAGTGTACATGATTCGAGCCGCTGAAAAAAACGGCGATCTCAAACCCGGCGGGACTATAATCGAGTGTACCAGCGGGAATACCGGAGCTGGTCTGGCGATCGCTGGCATTGCGCTTGGCTATCGGTGCATTTTTACGACTACAGATAAGCAAAGCCAGGAAAAAGTCGATGTCCTTCGTGCCCTTGGGGCTGAAGTCATCGTCTGCCCGACGAATGTCCATGCTGACGACCCACGTTCGTACTATTCGGTTGCACGTAGACTGGCAAGCGAGATCCCAAATTCGTTTCATGTCAACCAGTACGATAACCCCGCCAATACGCAGGCACATTATGAGACGACGGGCCCCGAGTTATGGGAGCAAACTGGTGGTAAAATATCGCATTACTTTGCCGGGGGAGGGACAGGTGGCACGATTACCGGGACTACACGGTACCTGAAAGAACAAAACCCTGACATCAAGACGATAGGGGTCGATCCGTACGGTTCAGTTTATTACACGTACTTCCACACCGGCGTCTTCGATAAAGACGAAATCTATCCTTATCTGACGGAGGGGGTCGGCGAAGACATCCTGACTGGCAACATGGATTTTTCGGTCGTGGACGATTTCGTTCGTGTCGATGACAAAACATCTATGCAGTACGCCCGGGCGCTCTCGCGTAAGGAGGGATTGTTCATAGGTCAGTCCTGCGGTATGGTGGTCGCCGGCGCGGTTCAATGGCTGGAAGCCAACCGAAAGTCTGTCAAGCCGACCGACATTGCAGTCGTGCTGTTACCGGATTCTGGCTTCCGGTACCTTTCAAAACTATACAATGACAACTGGATGAGGGGCCACGGTTTTCTCGAAAGCACCTCCTCGATGACTGTCGGCGATATTATTGACGCACGTGGGTCGAAAGAGATGATGAGCGTTGGACCCGAGGTTGAAGTCGGTGTAGCCATCAAGCAAATGACTGAACACGCCGTCTCTCAAATCCCCGTGCTTAGCGGTGACGATGTTGTTGGCAGTTTGTCGGAACGCGGAGTACTAAGTCAGCTGCTCCTGAAACCTGACCTGCAGCAGGCACCGGTATCTGAGGTGATGAAAGCACCACTGAAAGTGGTCGGTCGAGAACTGGCCGTAGATCAACTGGCGACCTATCTTGAAACGGATAGCGGGGCAGTACTCGTCAAGAATAATGAGAAATTTGAGATCATAACAAAAAGCGATTTGCTGGATGCAATCGTACACTCGGGCACTAGCGGACCGTAATCAATCCTGGAATCAATATGAGTTCAAACGAAGAAAATCAGTCGCAGTTGAATATTGAACTGGCTGAGGACACAGCTGAAGGTATCTACTCCAATCTGGTCATGATTGCACACTCTCCTGAAGAGTTCATTCTTGACTTCATCAGGGTCATGCCAGGCGTTCCGAAAGCCCGCGTGAAAAGCCGGATCATAGTAACTCCCCAACATGCAAAAAGACTGCTTCGAGCTCTCTCTGACAATATTGACCGTTACGAGCGCAACCACGGTCACATCGAGGAGAGGACACCCCCCGGTCAACCCATACAGTTCGGCGGACCTAGCGGCGAAGCGTAGGGTGGTTTAGAAATCAGGGACTCGTCACTAGGAATTAAACCGCCCAAGACCCCCTATCTCTTATCTCCTATCTCCTATCTCTTATCTCCTATCTCCTATCTCCCTATCCTATTTTCGAGTCCGCCACAACACGACCACCGCGAAAACAGCAAACAGCATGTGAGGAAACCAGGCGGATACCACCGGCGACAGCATTCACGAGTAGACGATCGGCTCAATTACCTTCATGACGGCGAGGTATGTGAAGGCAAATAGCAACCCAAGGCCGATCTGGATCGCCTGACCACCACGACGACGTACCGATGCCAGCGGCACACCAAGAAGTACCAGGATAAAGTTTGCAAATGGATACGAAAACTTGGAGTAGTAGTTGACGAGAGTACGCCCGAGGTTGTCGGCTCCTGATCGTTTCAGTGCATCCACGTAGTCGGCTGCGATGGGGATAGACATCGACTCAACGTCGCGCTCGGTTCGAGCAAAGTCGCGAGGAAAGACATTCAGAGTTGTATCCAGTGTAGCAAATGATGATCGCGACTCAGATCCATTTGGATCGAAGGTTCGTCGGACACCGTTCCTGATTCTCCATTTGTTGATGTCCGCTTTCCATTCAATTCGATCTGCATCAATCCTCGACGAGAGCTGCTGTCGATCTGCGAATACCTGAAG
>JABDKO010000296.1 GCA_013002165.1 Rhodothermales bacterium
TCTGACGTCTCGATCTGATAGACATATACACCACTCGATAGACTTCCGGCATCAAATGTTACCTGATAATTTGACGCGGGCTGTACTTCATCAACAAGCGTTGCAACAGTCTGACCGATCAGGTTGAGCACGCGAACTTTTACGTGCTGCGCTGAAGCGATCGAGTACTCGAACGTCGTTGATGGATTGAATGGGTTCGGGTAGTTCGCACTCAGCGTGATTGAGCTTGGGACTTCTCCATCTATCGGATCGACAGATGTGTTAGTACCATCGGCTTCACCGCCGCTACGTACAACCACTGCTGACGGCGGATCAGTTCCGTTGTCGACAAGGATGTACGGATCCCATGCAAGTGTAAAGTCACCGCCACCCGCACTCGGGCCGACATCATCGGTGAGTTTACCATCGGCACGTCGAACGAGTCCGAAGATTGTATGCACCGTTGTGGCTGCTTCGTCAGCGACCAGCACATTGCGGTCGGCACCGAAACCTGACTCGTTATCCCATCCATCAAGGCCATACTTGATGATGCCTTCCCGGAGTCCGTTTACCGCTTTTACAACCTGCAACGTAAAGATTGAATCGCCGGCTACGGCATCTCCACCTGTTCCGTCGTCCAGCAGTTGCAGGTCAGTCCGTTGACCCAAACCATCAGGACCCCAGCTGACCCAGTCGCCAGCGATATACGGTCCGTTAGCGAATACACCTGCAAAGGTAAACACGCTGTCCCCTGTCTGTGTATCAGACGGTACAAAACCGCTATCAGCAAGGTGATAGTAGGCGGGGCGCACGTCAACTTCGAGCGTGATTGTAGTCTCCTGAGAGAATAGAACAAGATCGCTGTACGCGAGGTCGGCATAAAAGACTGGATCCAGAATAGCTTCCGGAATCGTGTCTCCATCATCGTCAACCTCGTTGCCCGTGATTATGTAAAAACGGTTTCCACCCGTGTTTGGCGTTTCCGGAGCAAGGTTCTCCCAACCTATCGTCCCTTCCACATCCTTGGTAATATACTTGAATGGAATGGTATCGCCGACTGAGAAGTCGCTGATCGTCACGAAGTTGGCATACAGACTGTCGTTGAAGCCTGCCTGAGACTCCAGCGTATCTGTGGTACCACCCCATCCGCTGAATGGACCAGCGATCAGAACCTCCTGAGCTTCAGGATCGAATTCTCCGGCAAGAATTTGAGGTCCCAGATTTACCTGAAACGCAATCTCAACAGGGAATGCCATCGCACCGCACTGATCCGAAACGGTTTTATTATACGTGGCAACCTCGATAGTCTGATCTGTATCTGCTCCAACTATGTACTCTCTATTAGTACTCGGTGTGGGCAGGTTGTCCTCCCACAAGAGGGCTGCCGGCGACAACCAAAACTTGTACGCCAGCGTGTCATTCTCATTAAACGCTATTGTCTTCGTATAGATACCATCGCCATCGCCGTCCATCAGAGTATCAACCTCTGCTGTCCAACCATTGAATGATCCGTTCACCGATGCGATGTCGCCTTCGACATCGAACGCGCACGAATCAATTACAGTCGTGAGATCCAGCTGAAACGTCACGTTCTTATCTTGAGCATAGCTCGTCTGAGATACTAACATGACGACCATCAGCAATCCCAACATTCTGGTAACTGCTTTAATCATTATTGTCCTCCACTGTTTTTAAAAGCGCAAGCCACTACTGGCTCACATTATTCTGAACCGCCCTAATCAAAAGGTGATGGTTGCGGTCCACATTTGAGGTGTTCCCAGATCTCCATAATCCATGAACACGTAATCAAAACTTGCTCTAATTCTATTGTTGACGCTATAACCCACGCCAAAACCTCCAGTCAGTCCTCCGTCACCGGATATCTCGGCAAACGCCTGGCGATATCCGCCCCTAAGGTACAGAAGAGATTTGAAAGCATATTCCACTCCGAAATTTGCACTCTCCGAGTTATCATTCGGGTGCAACGCATCCACGCCCACCGTCAAACGCTGTGTTTCGTTTGTAAACGCATCAATCGCAACCCCGACCCTGAACGTCAGCGGCATTGGCCATGAGTCGACTTCGAGGTTGGCGGCAAGATTAGGATTATTGCCGTTCTGATCTGGATCTATATCAATGGACTCCCGCAGATCATTCCCCGCGAGTCTCATATCCGTCCCGAAATTCAGCATACTCATCCCAATCCTCAGATTCTGGAAGTCGGACCGGAATTGGACCCCAAGATCAATTGCCGCACCCGTCGCTGTCTCATTCCAGATCTTTTGACGAACAGCCTTGACCGTTGCTCCCGCGGCAAACCTGTCCGTAAGAGCCTTGGCAAACGAAAGACCCACAGACAGGTCTGACGGTTCAAATACTTCTCCAGTCCCGTCCGGATTCTGTATCGTGGTCACTTCAAACTCGCCGTACTGAAGCGCCATGATATTGAGTCCCAGCGTTCCCCCGGGAGTGTTCAGCGACAGCGCAACGTTCTGATACTTTGTATCCAGAAACCAATCTGCGCTGGAAAGCTGTACGGCTGAATTTCTTGAGCGTGCGACGCCGGACGGATTCCAGTACAACGCACCGGGTCCTTCAGCCAGTGCAACCTGAGCCGAGCCCATCGCAAGTCCACGCGCGTCAGTTCCGATACCCAGAAAGGCCGCCGCTGTTGTCCCGACCTTGTTCTGCGCCTCGGCAGGCTGTATTAACACTGCGCCAAGCAATACGGGGAGTATGATTTTCTTCATTCTGATTGTACTACTTGATAATTGCAAACTTGCCCGTCTTTTCACCGATACCGTCGGCATCAACGTGATAGAAGTAAATGCCATACGAGACATCCAACCCGGTTCTTGTCCTCAAATCCCAACTGACGGATCCATCCTGAATGTTGCCATCGTGGACCAGCTCCTGAATCAGCTCACCGCGAACCGAATAGATCTTGATCGTGGCGCCCGCAGGAATGTGTGTAAAATCTATGCGACGCTCGCCGCGACCGGTTGTGATCGTGGTAGGATTTCGTTTCTCCCACGTTGCTGCGGCTACATACGGATTCGGAACTACCCTTATCAGCTCCAGCTGAGCTTTGGCAAGATCCTCTTCAATATCCGGTCCAATGGTGCTGAACGTGTATGAGTCGAGACTGCTAAATGGTTTCAGCGTTCTGACATTAAACACATCTCCACTTGAAGCCACATCTCCTGTCATAGCCGTGTTGTACAGGATTCCATATGTAGGGACCAAACCATTCCCTAGATCCTCATAGATATAGATTGTCTCGTTGGGCGCATCGAGCCTCGCATTTCGCATCGATGGATTCTCGAGGAAAGCAAAGTCGGCGACGCGGTTTTTTGAGACGTTGAAAACGTTGAAGTATGTCTCGGCCTCCGGAGCCGTCGGAGCGAGACCCGTTCCCAGTTTAACTTCGAAAGCCTGGCCAGTCGGCTGGTCCGAAATGCGGATTTCATAGTCGTAAGGCACAGCCGTACCTCGGAAATTCCAGACTGTAATATTCGGGATAATAACGTTCAGCGGCTGATTGGTGCTGGTAGTGTCTGACCAGTCGGACCCCTCACGATCAATGCCGGTCTTGTCATTTCTGAACGAGAGTCGAACGCCATCAAAAACAACTCCTTCCGCGGCCGAAAATGGTTCATCTTCGACTACATCTACACCGCTCTTCGTCACCGAGAATGCATTTGACCCGAACTCATCGCCATTGAATGACAAGGTATAGGATGCACCATCATCAAACAGCGTCGGATTCAAGGCTTCCGCAAATACCTGACCTGTCGCGGGACCACTGTCATGGATTAGTTCTCCATCCAGCGTTCCCTGTGCAAGCCCGGCAGCTCCGGCATTCGGAACCGCAATGGCAACGTTTCTGTCTGGCAGAGCTCTTCCCGTTTCCGTGACAGACACGAGCGTGCTGTTCTCCGCAGGGAAGAAGTCATTGTTACCCGAATCGTAAGCAGTTAACGCATAGTAGTACGTCTGGCCGTTGTCAACCTCAGTATCAACGAACGAGTGTTTGATTCCCGAGTTGTCGCCGAGGTAAAACGGCACGCCTGCCACGCGGTTAATCAGACTGATATCCGTTGAGCTCCAGAATCCTTCGATGCCATCGTCAAGATCAAACTGTGCTATCGGAGCGCGCAGTGCCGGTTGACCGAAGGCATCCGTGATCGGTTGCGCGTCAAGGAAATTGGGATCCGTACTTTTGTAAAGCTTGTAGCCCTGGAAGTCTTCGCCCAGGATCGGGTCAATTGAAAACTCGGCTGCCGAGTCCCAGTAAAGTGTAACCTGACCATCGCCGGGAACCGCAAACAACTGCGGTTTTTCCGGTGGTCGTGCGAAACTGTAGTTCCGGTCGAAGATCTCCTGTACAGTTTCGACATTGCGCGTAATGTTTGAAAGCTTCTGACCAAAGTCCTGACCGTTTCCGAACACCATGGCCATTGAGAAACGCAGGGTTTGCCCCGGCTCAAGACGGAAATATCCTGATCCAAAGATGAAGTCTCCGTCCACACCGCCCTGATCCTGCTGCTCCATCAACTCCTCATTCGTCGTGAAGAAGCCAGGGGTCATTGCTTCCCAGACACGATCGTCATCATTCATGCGCACCGCGCCGGGAGGCGTGAAGTAGAAGAAACTACTCAGGCCAACCTGATCGGTCTCGTTAACATCAACACCTTCGAAGTTGGGTTCGCCTCTCGTAGGAATTCCATCCCCTTCCCCGTCATCACCCGTACCGATTGCTCCGTCCGCACCAACATCATCCCGAAGGGGATTCCAGTCGTTGTCGTTATCTATGCCATCGATATCGCTCTCATCGATCATTAGATTCCTGAACCCATGACGCAGCGAATCGTCCGCCGTCGGCTCCCGACCCCGCGTATCGTTCGCAAGCCCTACGTAGTTGAAGTACCGTACGGGCGGTAGTGTTTTGATATCGCCAGAAAACTCCTGCGCTCGACGCTCAAAATGAAGAAACTCATCTTCATCAATGATACCATCAAGATCATCGTCGCGAAGATTCTTCTCGACCACAAGCTGTGTCCCCAGCTGACTACGAATCTCGACCCGGGTCTCTTCGAGGACGGTTCCGGCCTGCACCGTGAATGAAACACCCTGCGACTCTACTGTTATTGCGCTTCCGTTATCCGGCAAATAGACCACGGACCGCTCGAACGTTTCGCCATCGATTAGAATGAGGGGATCGCCGGCAGCGAGCGTACGTGGCTGAAAGTCATCGAACGTAAACAGGTTGCCCTCGCCTCTCAGCGACAGTGGCACGAAATCAAATCCGTCAACATCTGTTCTGTCACTGTCTCCGTCGTTATCGATACCGTCAAGCGCGTTGCCGGGGCTCTCCATAAATGCGTAGCCTGCAATGCCAACGTTCTGACCGTTTGCACCGATGAAAGGAGGAAAGTCCCACGAGTACACGATCCGGTTGAGTTGGTCAAAAAAGGCGAGATCATCCTGAGAGTCTCCATCACCTCCGGCAAGTGTCCCGACAGTGAGGCCAACTCCCACGCGCGGATATGTGGTCGTGCTGGTATTTACTACTTCATAGAGCGTGTACATCGCGTCCTGGGCCAGGAACTGAGACCATTGCAGTCCGCGCACCTTGACGGCAAGTCCGAGTCCGCCTCGGGTTGGATCTAACGTGTCAGATACAAAGCCCGGATTCTCTCTCTGCACTTCGAGGTCGTTATGATCGTCTATCCAGTAGTAGGACTCGAGATCGGCATTCTGGATGTTGCGGCCAAAGAATCCGTTCCACTGTGCCTGACCGGTTGCCGGATCAATCCATGCCGGCTGGTCAGGCCACCTGTTCGGCCATGAGTCTTCGTCGTTACTGACAGCAGGCTTTTCATTGACGCCATCTTCCCGCGCAAAACCACCCATCGGTTCGAATCCCCAGACAATACTACTATTCTCTGGATCCGTGTTCGTGCCCGAACGCGGGTGCCGCGGTGTTGTGATATGGAAGATTAATGTATCGGCGATTCCGTCTGAGTCACTATCTATCGGTACCTCGGCAACAATCGTAGGAACAACGTCACCTACATAGAAGGATTCGGAACCTTTCGGCCATTCGCCACGGACCTCTCCGACGCCTGCCTGAAGCCCCGTGTTAAAGAAGTTGATGTTGATCTCATTACCATCGTGCAATGCTTTCTTCTCGTTCGCTCGACTCGAACGGTAGATTGGATCAAGAAGGAACGGCGGCAGATCGTTGCGTGTCTGTGCCACCGATTCGACGACCGGCCAGCAAGTCGCGATAATCGCAACTGCGATCAGCGCTAGCGCCAACGGCGACGGGGCAAGGCCTAAAAAACTATTTCGTTTATTTCTCACTATGGCAAAGACTAAAATCTGTAGGATAATCCGAGTACAATTCGGCGTGGTTCTCTGAAGAAGTCTGGTCGCGAATACCAGCTATCAAGGAAAAATTCGTCACCGACAAAGGGACCCTCGTCGACATTACGTTGCAATGAATAGGTCGCACGACCTGTGTCGTCATAGACGCCAAACTCAGTCTTTGTGTCAAATACGTTGTCGATCTTGGAAAAGACCTGCACACTTGATCCCGCAAACTTGAAGTTCTTGTACAAGTTGATATCAACATTCCATGACACAGGCTTACGTTCGCTGTTAACCAGAATCTTCCCTGGAGGTCTGTCGCCTCCCGACTGCAGTGTGGTTCGACGCGGCGTGTACGGGAGGCCCGTACCATACGTGGAGATGAGTCCAAAGCCCCAATTCTGGTTCGCAGAATAGGTCAAGCTGACATTACCCGTGTGAAGCTGATCCCAGTTTAACGACACAATTTTCTGCTCAAGAGGCTCCTTCGCTGCCGCGGCGTTGAATGCCTGCGACGGATCAGAGGAGTTGCCTTTGGCGACCTGGAACGTATAATCCAGATTCATCGAGAAGTTACCGCCGAAGTACTGGTCGTACCGGAAGATTATCCCCCGAATAAACCCGAAGTCTGAGTTGGCAATCTGCCCGTATCGTGCCCCGGAACCGCCGATAGCAATCGGGTCAGTTGCAGTACCTGCAAGGTTACGGATGTCGCGGAAGTAGGCGGTTACCTCAATGGCTGAGCTGGTTGTTACTTCCTGCTTGAGTCCGATTTCCCCGTTGATCGTTTTCTGTGGTTCGAGCGACGGATTGCCCAGCAAGCCGATCAAGCCGGAGCCGCCAGAACCCAATGTGTAGTACGGGTTGCGATAGAGCAGTTCAAAGTTAGGGATCTGGAAAAACCAGCCGTAGGAGAAGTGAACGACACCACCAGCAGTGATCGGAAACGAAACGCCAACACGTGGACTGAGCTGGGTTTGCACCTTCGTATCTTTGAAGAACTCATCTGGCGTCCAGTCAATCGAGCCATCACTGGTTGTTCGGATAACGGGTGCGCCGTTCTCGTCTGTCAGCACGTTGCAAGGTGTAACCTCCAATGGATTACATCCACCAACGCGCTCGACAAGTCGCTCCTCAAGGAAAAGGGCAAATGGAGATGTCGGATCACGAAGCACGCGTCCGTTTGCATCGAAATAGTCAAAACGAAGTCCAAGGTTAAGAATTAGATCTCCAAACTCAATCTTGTCCTGCAAATAGCCCGACATTTCTATGGGCTTCTCTTCATACGAGCCATCGGTGACTACAATTGGACCAAAGTCCGTCACCACTACTCGCTGGTCATTGAACTGTAGATTGTGGCGCCTGAATTCAAGACCGATCTTCACCAGGTTCGTTGCATTAGCCTGACTTGTTAGATCAAACTTGGCAAGATTCGTGGTTGTTGATCGATCAAATCTCTTGTTGTTCGTTCCACCGATCCTGAAATTCGATGTCAGAAGTGGCTCTGTGAAGCCATCATAGAACGACTGTAATCCTACATATCGGGGATCGGCTGGATCGTCGAACAGTGCCTCGTCGAAGTTGGTTTGTGTGTTTGTGACACCCAGCTCATAAAACGTACTGGCATTCAGAGTGTGCGTAATTTTACCGAACGTCGTTCGGGCTGTACGCTTTTTGTTCAATAGACCATCAGGTAGAAATCGGAGCTCATGTGAGTAGTCAGTAAAGTCCTCCCGACTGTACACATTATTGACGCTGATTTTCATCCGGCCGAAGGCACGCCAGGTTAGCTTTGCCTGACCCGTAAGCTTTTCGTACGGATTCATTGCAACAAATGATGAGTCACCCGACCCCGACGGATTCAGCAATGACAGTCGGTTCGTATTGTCAAACCCGACGTCGTCAAACGTGAAAATACGTTGCCCGTAGAGAGACCCTGAATTCTCGAAATAGCGACCTGACACAAAGAAGAACACCTTGTCCTTGATAACGGGCCCGCCCAGATCTGCTTCGAGGTTTCTAACAGCAGTCGGCGTAATGCTATCGATATTGTTGAAGACCCGATCATTCGTTGATCCGTAGTCGCCGGTGAATCCGCTGAAGCCACCTGTGAACTGGTTGTCTCCGTCACGCGTGACGATGTTCACGATTCCACTCATCGCCTGGCCGTACTCAGCATTGAACGCTCCGGTAACCACCTGAACTTCCTGCACGACGTTATTCTCGACAGAGACGCCGAGGTTGCCATCAAATACATCATTGACTGGCACGCCGTCTACCCAGTAGCCCACCTCTCCGAGTCGACCTCCTCTAAAGTGACCATCCACCACGCCGGCCTGCAGGGCGACAACCTCACTGAAATTTTCGACGGGAATGGACCGTATCCGTTCACCGTCAACGATGGCCGTTGTGGCTGTCACATCTTTCTGAATCAGCGGCCGAACCGCTGTAACCACTACCTCCTCTCCCTCAAACACTTCTTCGCGGATTTCAAAGTTGACTTCCGCCGTCAGCCCGGCATTAACAGATACACCCTCAACGCGAGCCGTTGCGAATCCGACGAAAGAGGCAATAACAGTATGCGTCCCCGGAGGTACGCCAATGATTGCGTACCGACCCTCGATGTCCGTAACAGAGCCGATGGTGGTGCCTTCAAGCAGTACGTTGACACCGGGCAAAAGCTCTCCAGTCGCTTCATCCGATACAACACCCGCAATCTTTCCGGTGGTTTGAGCAAAGCTCGGCGACAGAAAACCGGCGGTCGCAAGACAGAGCGACAGTAGCAGAATGCTGCGTGACCAATGATTAGTATCCAACTGTTTCATATTTATTACAGTCATTATAAAGTTTTGGTCGTTGCACGTTCAACAAGATCTGGATAGAAAACTGTCTCCGAAACGTGCATCGTATGCCTGTCAATGTGGGACAGAAGTCGTTCTACAGCTGTCCTCCCCATTTCGAACATTGGCTGGCGAACCGTGGTCAGGCCAAGATGCCTGCTGACGCTCAGGTCGTCGTAGCCGATGACGGCAACATCATCAGGTATGTTAAGTCCCGACTCCCTGACGGCGTGCATTGCGCCAAAGGCCTGAACGTCAGATGTCGCAAAGATTGCATCGATGTCTGGCGAAGCCTCAAGTAATTTCTTGGCACCCTGATAACCGGACGTTTCCGAGTAGCCGTGGTGATAGTCGCCTTCGGCGACATACACAAGTTGATCATCCACCATCATTCCGGATTCTGTGATGGCACGTACATATCCCCGGTAGCGGGCAGCCGCTGGTTGCGATTCCTTCGAGGCCATGACAAGACCGATCTTTCGATAACCCTTACTGATCAGGAAGCTCGTTGCCAGATGGCCACCGTACTCGTTGTCGACCGACACGGTGTCTATATCCGGATGACGGGTATCCACTACGACTACCGGAGACCGCGAGTTTTTCACCAGGCTGTAGGTTTTTTCATTGACTGGAGTGGATAGTAACAGAGCGCCGGCGGACAGACCTGACTTGACAGCTCGACTGAGCTGTGGATCTACATCTTGAAGGTTTTGCGCCGTAAACACCATTAACTCAAAATCAGAATCCTTAAGCCTATCCTGAAATCCGCGGAGGACCTCATTGTAGAAGTAGTTACCAACCATGGGCACTACTGCCGAAATCAAGCTGGAGCTTTGCAGAGCCAGATTCCTTGCAGGAACATTCGGCTGGTACGACAGACGTTCGCAGACTTCCAATACCTTCTTGCGCGTTGCCGGAGAAACGCTGGTATGGTTGTTCTGGACTCTTGAAACGGTGGCGATGGATACTCCTGCCTCTCGAGCAATATCGTATATCGTTGCCGCCAATCAACCGTCCGTGTAAGCGCTTACATGAATCGGTACTAATTAACGAAATAGTAATATGGATATCAATAATGGAGGAGCTTGGCCAAGAATAGCATCAAACAAGATCGAACACAAGGCTATTCTCGGGTACCCACGTAGCTATCGGGTCCTATAACGATCATTCGATCGTGTTTAGTCGGATATCGCTAATCTGTATTCGACCGGATCCAGTAAGGAGAATTCCTGATTTTCCTGCGGGGGAAGCACTTCCATGACCGTGGGTAGCCAAATCGCCGTCTACATAACCCCGATAATGCGTTCCTGCTGACACTGATTTGAACTGTACTGATCCCGCTCCGGTCCATGCTGCGCTACCGTACGCCGATCTGACGCCACCGCGGGTCCTGCCGTGAACAATCCGTTCTCCGCTGACACCAAAGTAGTCATACTGCAAAGAGTCGATGACGTTATGCGTCAAAAGAACCTCGCCTTCAAAATCGTCAAGGTCCATGGTGGCTAACATCTCCAGACCGGCTGCCGGCTCTCCCCTGGCAAAAAATATCGTTCCCGCGCGACTCTCAACGGATAGCACGAGACTTGAGTCGTTACCTGTCACCTCCAGCGCATCTGCCGATCCGAGTATAAAGTCGAAGTCTTCATCCAGCACGATACCGGCACCGGTTCCGGGAAACCACGACCACTTGCCTCCCGATTCGTCCAAAGGTCTCGAGATCGTTGTCGGATCAATTGATCGCCCAACGGGATCAGTCTCCTCGATGGCAGACTGCTCCACTCCAATTCCATGTCGGAATACGAGCTCACCTCCATGCTCGGCTGTATCAAGCAGCAGCAGAAGCCCGACAAGCGGGACGGCAACAGCGACTGCTCGTAACCACACTTTATCAGAATTGAATCGAAGCGACAATAATACGCGAATCAACGTGTAGACGCCGAATAGCAATATCGTATATAGTGCCAGGTCCGAGTGCTCATTGACCGTGTGGACGGCCTCCAGGGGAAAGTCGATTCCGTCAGCCGCTCGCCGACCGGTGAAGTATGCAATGATAGCACTAACCGACCCGAGAACGTAAAGAACGAGCGGCATATCTTTCAGTATCGTCGAGTCGCGTTTGAACAGTCCGAAGATGTCGATCAATACTGCCGTGCACAGCAATGCTACAGGAAAGTGTACAATCAGCGGATGGATGTTGGGTAGCCAGTCGGGGATCAAATTCACTACCTATTGTTTACGTGCTTCCTGTCGTCGCGGCGCAGAAACCCTAAGTTTACGAATCTTCAACGCAATGTACATCCAGTAATGCCAACGGAGCGTCAGCCCTCGGGGACAACCAGAGTACTTTTCTGGGCAATTACTCTTGCCCTGCCGTTTGTCTTCCTGGTTCTGCTGGAATCCGGCCTTCGGATAGCGGGATATGGAAACGCATATCCGCTATTCGTCGAGCTTGACGAGGTCGGGGGATTCAAGATTCCAAATCCTGAAGTAGCCAAACGGTATTTCGGTAATGCCCCGGTAGTGCCGACCATTTCACAGGACTCGTTCCGGTCACCCCGACCGGACTCATCTTTCCGCTTGATTGTCCAGGGCGGCTCCACCGCCGCCGGTTTTCCATATTACTATGAAGCGAGCTTCGGCGACGTTGTAGAAGATCTCTTGCTGACTGCATATCCGGAGAGCAACACTCAAGTGATTACCACTGCGATGTCTGCCGTTAACTCGTACACTCTTCTTGATCTCGCCGATGAGATTATTGCAGAAGAACCGGATGCGATTCTCATCTACGCCGGACACAATGAGTTCTACGGTGCGATGGGTGTCGGGTCATCACAGTCATTTGGTTCATCGATATCAGCCAAACGGTTGTATCTCAAACTCCGATCGTATCGCCTTGTACAGCTACTTCAGAATAGCCTCGCACGAATCAGTGCACCGAATGCCACCGAGGTTGCCCAGAAAGGAACACTAATGGCAAGGATGGTCGGCAACCAATCCATCCCGATCGATTCCGAACTGTATCACGCAGGGATCTCACAGTTTGAGTCAAACATGGATGCACTGCTTGCCACTTATCGACAACGTGACATCCCCGTTTTCATTTCGACAATTTTCAGTAACGAGCGTGATCATCATCCGTTTATCGGAGAGCCGACAGCTGACCAACGAAACAAATGGCAGCGTGAGCAATCCGACGCTGCAGATGCAGTCGCGACAGGAGATACGTCGCGAGCAACTCAAATCCTCGTAAATGCCCTGACAATCGATTCTCTCGCGGCCGACCCTCACTTCGCACTCGCGAAGCTCTACCTTTCGGCGGGAGACACATCATCAGCACGCCGTCACTTCCTCATTGCCAGGGACAAAGACCAGCTGCGATTCAGGGCACCGGAGGAAATAAACAATGTCATTGTTGACCTCGCGAGCAAGCATGACGCGACGCTCGTGGACGTTGCAACAGCGGCTCGCGCAGCATCTTCCTACGGTATCACAGGGAACGATTTGTTGACTGAACACCTGCACCCCAACCTGGAGGGCTATCGGTTGATCGGCAGAACATTCTTCGAGTCGATTGTTGACAGTCAGCTTCTCGGAGAAGAAAAAGTGGATGCTGACGAAATTCGCTTGACAAATTACGCGTCAGAACTGGACTCGCTACTAGGTGAGTTTCGCATTATTCAGATTACCGCATCGTGGCCCTTCCAGCCGATTGGCAAGTCGACCAGACCGATCGACGACCTGGTTCCACAGAATGCTCTCGAAGATCTAACAAAACGAGTTTTCAAGAATGAAACAGATCGGGTAACTGCACTCAATGAATTGCTTGTCGCATATCAGCAGCGAGGACAAATTGACAAGGCGGTCAAACTGCTCAAGAATTCTGCACACAGATACCAGTATCTCGAGCCGGCACAGCGAGCGACTGGAGCAATTCTCGCGGCTACCGGAAGACCCGACGAGGCACTCTCATATTTCTTGCTCGCACAGCAATTGCTCAAGACGCCGGAATCTGCAAAAATGATCGGAAGCATCTACCTCAATGCGGGTGATAACGAAAAAGCGGTCGAATTCCTTGCCAGTGCAATCGAACTGGGCGACGAAACACAACAGGCCTATTTTAATCTTGCGCTCGGTTACTATCGCCTGGAGCGATGGAAACCTGCGGCGGAAGTTCTCGACGCACTCCTTTCCAGGTGGCCGAATCATTTGGAAGCAAGAAGACTCCAAACCGCGGTAAATGCTCAACTAAACAAGGCTTGACGCTTCCGGCTCAGTCTACGTTGCCATTCCGTTTTTCCCGCCGGATCAACTGAGCCTGTTTTTGACCTCGATTCCAATCAAATTCAACGTTATATTTATTCTGGTTGGACGGCAGATTCCGGAGATGCCGATCCCGTGACCTGAATCTTGTTCGGGCGGTTAGATATTGGACGCGAGCGTGTCTTTCAAGTTGTTTACCGTCGAAAAAATTGTTTTGACTGAAGTAAGATGAGAATCGTGCCGAGAATTGTCCTTTTGTTGATGCCAGCAGTGCTCTTGCTTGCTACGGGTACACGTGCCCAATCGATAGCATTCCAGGACGCAACTGCATCCGCGTTAATTCCACCTCTAGGTGGGGCAGCTGGCGTTTCTGTCGTGGACTACGACCGTGACGGCTGGGACGACATTTTGTTTACCACATCGATCGGCCCAGTACACCTTTTCAAGAATAACGCGGATGGGACGTTCAGCGACCAGACTGCGGCGGCTGGACTCTCTGTCAACGGTAACTACACGGCGGCAGTTCTGGCAGATTTTGACAACGATGGCAACACAGACCTTTTTCTTGGAGGCCGAGCAGGCACTGCTGCAAGACTATTTATGGGCACGGCTGAGCACACCTTTGTCGAAGACGAATCACTGGCAGGAATTGCTGCTGATATCAGTGTCGGGTCAGCCACGGTCGCGGACTATGACGAAGACGGCTATCTAGACATATTCATCGCGACGAGAGACACAACGGACATCTTGTACAGAAATACGATGATCTCTGAACTGTCTTTCGAAGATGTGTCAGCTGCCCGCGGCGTCCTGGGCGAGGAACAGAGCGTAGCCATGCAGTCGACCTGGATCGACTTCGACATGGATGGTGACCTCGACCTTTTCAACGTGCATGATGGTACGTACCAGAATCGCCTGTACGAAAACGTCGGAAATAGTCAGATGCCAAACATTGCGTCAGTAGCACAGATCGCATCTTCGGGTGCAGGGAATGGCATGGGCACGGCATGGTCAGATTACAATAATGACGGGTGGCCGGATGCCTATATCACACGCATTGGAAAAGCAGGCTTCTTTGAAAACAACGGCGATGGCACCTTCTCCGATATCGCAGCTTCAAGCGGTGCAGAACCGAATGGTATGTCATGGGGAACAGTCTTCGCAGATTTCGATCTCGACGGTGACGAAGACCTTTTTGTCGCCTCCACTTTCGGTTTTGACGGCACACCGTCCATGCTCTACGAAAACCATAAGGGTCGATTCACTGAAATCGGAACCTCTGCAGGAGTGCGATTCGACCTGGATAGTTTTGGAGCAGCAAGGGGCGACTTCAACAATGACGGACTACCTGATCTGGTCGTAACAGACAGCCGCGGCTCGAGCAAGCTGTTAATAAACACTACCGATACCTCTAATAACTGGCTCAAAGTCCTGCTGGTCAGCGAGACATCCAATTCAGATGGCATCGGCGCAACGGTGCAAGCAATAGCGGGAGTGACCACCCTGAGCCGCTACATTATGGCCGGCGATTCCTACTGCTCGCAGTCGCCGCCTGTGGCATTTTTTGGACTGAAGACATTCGACAGTGTAGACACACTGCGTGTCATTTGGGACTCCGGCGAACACGATGTCTTGACGAACCTGAATGCAAACGGAACTGTCATCGTTCGGCGTACTGCGTCATCAACAGCAATCGCTGATGGCCCCGGACTCAACGCTACGGCAAGTGTGACACATTTTCCCGAACCGTTTGCCACTACAACGAGGTTTGAGATTGAGGGCAGTTCGTCTCCGACGACCTTCGTCGTTTTTAATCTACTCGGTCGCGAGGTTGCACGGAGAGATGTCAGCGCCGGCCAATCAAATAGCTTCACCTTTGATGGCTCAGCACTGCCGACAGGAATCTACTATTACAAGTTTGAGACCAGGGAAGCTCGCGAAGTCGTGGCGGGCGCCATGACGATCGTTCGATAGGCAGAATACTAACTACTCTGCTTCTACGGGCTCGTCTTCCCAGTTGGCTATCACTTCTAGAACCGTCTCGACGATATCCTCTTCGGGTACGGTCTTCAGGACAACTCCCCTTTTAAAGAGATGCGCTCTGCCTCGTCCTAGCGAAACGCCGAGGTCGGCACCTGCGGCCTCACCCGGACCATTCACTGCGCAACCCATCAGCGCCACATTGAGGTCTTTCGAGAAGTTGGCAGCCTCAACGGCCTCCTCAACCCTTTCGACAATCTCGAACAGATTCCCTTCAAGTCGTCCACAGGTCGGACATGCAATGATATTGACACCCGGCCGGCCGAGCCGAAGCGACTTGAGTATCTGGTGCCCGAGTTTCACCTCATTTACAGAATCCGAGGTCAGCGAAACACGAATCGTGTCACCAATCCCGTCTGCCAGCAGCGAACCTATTCCAATGGAACTCTTGATAGAACCAGACTGGAGACTGCCGGATTCCGTGACTCCGAGGTGCAGTGGAAAGTCCGTGCGTTCGGCAAGCAGGCGATACGCCTGGATCATGAAGAACACATCGGAATGTTTTACCGAGATAACAATGTCCTCAAAACCATGGCTGGTGCAAATCTCAACATGCCGCATCGCACTTTCGAAAAGAGCCTCCGGCTGAGGATATCCATACTTGTCCAGAATGTCCTTCTCAAGCGAACCTGAGTTGACTCCAATTCGAATAGGAATGCCGGCGTCCTTTGCGGCCAGAAGCACCTCCTTTTCCCACTGTTCCTTACCGATGTTACCGGGATTAATGCGGACCTTCGCGACGCCAGAGTCTATTGCCTTGAGCGCGTACTGGTAGTTGAAATGGATGTCTGCAACGATAGGTACAGGAGAACCCTGAACAATGTCTGTCAATGCTTCCGCATCCTCGGGCCTCGGCACAGCTACCCGAACGATATCAGCTCCGGCGTCTGCAAGCTGGTTGATCTCGGACAGACTGGTTTTCACATCGAACGTCTTGGAGACCGTCATCGACTGTACAGAAACAGGTGCGCCGCCTCCTACCTGTACATTTCCTACCTGTACAGCACGTGACTTTCTTCTAGGTCGTTCCATTAGTTTCCGATTTGTTCAACTCGACGCTGGTACGATCAACAGCGAAGCTGGTTCACATACGTTGAAAATGATACTCAATGTTCCAGCTAACGGGCCAGCGCTACTCTTCCCCAGATTGCGCGGTGGTCCGATCTGGTCGTATTCAGGACACTCCCTGCGACGGGCACAAAGTGGTTGGAAGTCAAAATGTGGTCTATCCGGGCAAACGGATAACGTGAATGGTACGTCATCCTCAACCCCGACCTAGTGGAGTGCAGCACGTCAACCATACCCTTCTGAATTGTAGCGTAGGACCAGTTGTGACGCGTAGCGTTGAAGTCACCAAGGACGACTACCGGAACACTTTCCAACTCGATCATAGCCCTGATCTGTTGAGCCTCCCAGGCCCTCGCCCATATGGCTCGCCGGTACTGCTTGAGGTATTTATACCAGAAGCCGATTGACACCACAGAAGAGTTGCCCTCGTGCCACGGCTTTGAGGCACCGTAGGATGCCAGATGGATGTTATACAGTACAACCGGTCGCCCTTCCCACCGAAAGTTAATCCGAAGAATCTCGCTCTCAATTGGATACGGGTTGTCTGGCAGGATGATCTTTCGTGTCGAGTCGACCGGAAAATTGGTCAAGACCGGCTGGTAGAACAATATTTCCGTTTTGGGATGCGGCCTCGATATCTCGTATCCCGCACTTCCAAAGACATTGAGCACGTCACTGCGGCCCACTATCCTCTCCGTCCCACGGTTGATAAATCCCAGGAAAGTCTCCTGAAATCCAACAATATTCGGCTCCGCATCGCCAAGGATTGACTCAAACTCAGCTTCATTCTCCGGCGATATTCGATGCATCGGATAGGGTGAGTTGTACGACACAAGAGATAGCGAATGAGCTTCGTCGGGAATCGCATAGTCGCCCGCCGGGAGAAAGCGGATGATAACCGCGATAAGCAGAATCGCCTGAAAAACGAGCAGGCTTTTCTGTCGGACCACAATGGCCATCACCGTCGTGACAATCATTGACCAGGCGAGGTATGGAAGGACAATCGCGAAAAGCTGGAAAAACCAGAGCACATCTGGTTTCACGTATCGTGCGGCCAGCGCCATTCCGGTGAGCATGAAAATCGACCATAAGACAGTCACTGCTGCAGCCCGGAACAGTCTTCGCGCAATGCGTCTACTTTCGGCTTTCATTGTCTAGAAACGATTTCTCTTCTTCCGTCAATGAATC
Source organism: Rhodothermales bacterium (assembly GCA_013002165.1). Lineage (GTDB taxonomy): Bacteria > Bacteroidota > Rhodothermia > Rhodothermales > JABDKH01 > JABDKO01. The sequence goes on from JABDKO010000296.1 coordinate 17,751, forward strand.
AAACCCGAACTCGTTTATTTTGTCCAGCAACCGATCGAGATCCTGCTCCTTCTGCAGCTTCGGTTCCCTGACCTCCTTGCGTTCATGAACAGGAAGCGTATGTATAGTCGCCGAATGGCCATCCTTTTTCCTGCTTCTTCGTTCGAGCCATAATTCGAGGCGCTGTACGGCGCTCATGTCTTCTCGGGGAGTCGTTCTCTGCTTCTTGCGCGAACGGAAAAAGACACCGGCCCATGTGTGCAAATCCATTCCGCTTCGCTCGCCGCGAGCGAACAGGAAACCGGTTAATGCGCCTCCAAAGTGAGCTGCTACCGCTGTGTTACTTGAACCAATAAACAGAAGATCGAGAACCAGGAAACCAATCACCAGGTAGCTCAACCTGATATTTCCGATGAACAGCATACCGATGGACCGCGTCGGGTAGTAAGTAGCGACGGCGGCAAGTATTCCGAGAACCGATCCTGATGCGCCATAGATAACCGGTGAGGTACCAAGTACAGCTGACGCTGCGACAGACAATAGCGCTCCGCCGATAGCACTGAGGAGCACGACGGCAAGAAACCGATTTGACCCGTCACCAAACTCAAAATCACGACCGACCCAGACGAGCCAGAGCATGTTGAAAAGAATGTGGAGGAATCCGTTTAGTCCAGGGCTAATGTGCAGGAAACTATAAGTTAGAATCTGCCACGGCTGGTAGACAATGTCACCCGGTGCAGGGTGCAGGGCCAAATGGTCCACAACAAAAAGTGCTGGTCCGGAAATATGCCGGAATACCAGTTGCCAGACGACGTAGAGAACAACGTTGATAGTCAAAATCGCACGCAGCGCCGGAGGCTGCGTGTAGTACCATAGTTTAAAACGTTGAATCAATTCCATGAAGTTGCGCCTGCAAGAAATCCGGCTGCAGATTACTACACCTGAGCCTGACCGATGTTTTTTACCATCGGAAATACACTTTAGGTTTTATCGGCAATTTCCCTCGCCAGTACAGGATAAGAAGGAATCCAAATAGCATACCTCCAAGATGGGCAAAGTGTGCAACGCCGGTACCTGTCCGGGCCACACCGGAGTAGAGTTCAACTAATCCGTAGAACGTCACAAAGTATTTGGCCTTGATCGGTATAGGGATCAGTATAAAGTAGATTGGCCGATCCGGATACATCATCCCGAACGCAAGAAGGATACCGAATACACCGCCTGAAGCCCCGATTGTCGGGACTGAAATTGGTGCTCCATAGGTGACGGCAAGTTGGGCAGCCGCAGCGCCAATCACACATACGAAGTAGAATATTGCAAAGCGGCGCGAACCCCAATCCTGCTCGATCTGCACGCCGAACATCCAGAGCGCAAACATATTGAAAAAGAGGTGCCCGATACCACCATGCAGAAATCCGTACGTAACCACCTGCCAAATCTGGAATCCCGGAACTGTGATGGCCGTTCCGAAAATGGAATAGCCCTCGGGTCCAGCTCCAATCGGATAAAGAGCCATCGCGTTTAGCACGGTCGCAAGCCCGATGGCTTGCGTCATTTGCACCACGTTCTGAGCCAGAAAAAGAATGCCGTTCAAGATCAGCAAGTTCTTTATCACCGGTGGGAAAAACGTAAACGCAGTCTGGGGGCGGTAGTAATCAGACATTAACTGCAGTGGTTGTTAAAAACGGACTTATACTGACAGAAGTGCTGCTGAGGTTGCATTAATAATCGGAGCAGAATGGTACCTTTGCCTGGACATGACGTAAGCGGCGGTCGATACGACCATAAATCGCCAACACCAGTCAATCGCACCGAGCATACACTGCCTCAATGATTCTGATCCTTTCAGATCTCCATTTCGGAAAATCCTCGGTTGAGGATGAACGCGCCAAAGAAGCCGATGTTGTATCTCTGATCCGCCTGCTCCGGCCGAAAATTAAACAACTGTGTCTCCTTGGTGACGTTTTCGATCACTTTGTCGAGTACGAACATTCAATACCCAAAGGTTTCAGCCGCTTCCTTGGAACTCTGGCCGAACTTGCGGACGATGGGATCGAAATCACATACTATCTCGGTAACCACGACCCCTGGCATATCGATTACTTTGGAACGGAGTTCAATGCCACGATTGTCGAAGATGCCAGAATCGAGCATATCGGCGACCAGTCTATTTTTATGACTCATGGCGATGGTAAAGCTAGATCATCCGGTATGTACAGCATCCTGAAGCCGATACTGCGGCATCCGTTGCCCACAACACTGTACCGGTACCTCCTGCCCGGTGACACAGGTATACGGCTAGCCCGATGGTCAAGCAGGCGCTTTTCGGCAAAAGAAACAAATATGGAAACAGTATCATTGATGCGTCAGTACGCCATCAAAAAATTGGGTAATGGTGCCGATATAGTAGTCATGGGACATTGTCATCATGCAGAATTAACCACGTTTCCGGATGGTTTATACCTGAATACGGGGTCATGGCATGACGATCGGACCTTCGCCACGATTAACGACAGCGTTAGTCTGTGCACTTGGGATGGTTCATCAGTAACTAATATCGAAGCCAAACCGCTGGCACAACACCGCTAATAGGACGTAGAAGCCGAAGTTGGTCCGATTTGTGCAGTGGATCGATTTGACTTTAACCGTTTTTGTCGAGATTCAAGTTTAATGAGTGACTGGCCGTACTCCCCTGATGAGTTGAAGAAGTATTTTGGTAACCCGGAGGCTAGAAAAAGAGCCGCCGAGGCGTCCAGGGAGCGTGCTTCTTCCAATGGAAACGCCGATAATCCCTTCGGATCGTCGGAAAATCGTTCCCGGCTGGCAGCACTCCTGACATTCGAGAACCCGCGCGTTCAGCAGGCTGTTCGCGCGTCAGCTGCACTGGTTGGAATTGGCATTGTCGGTGCTCTGGGTGTCCTCGTGTTCCTGATGATGATTTCTCGTGACCTCCCGGACACAACAGAACTTGAGAATCCTGAATTCCAGCTAGCCACGGTTGCGTATTCAGCGGATGGTGTTGAACTCCAGCGATATGCCCGCCAGAATCGATCCTGGGCAACATTTGATGAGATCTCTCCAAATGTTGTTAATGCGCTGATCACGACAGAGGACCATCGATTCATGCAGCATTCGGGTATCGATGTCTTCCGTACGCTAGCGATACCCTATCACGTCCTTCGAGGAGCACCTCAGGGAGGATCGACGATTACTCAACAGCTTGCGCGCAACCTGTACAATGAACGGATAGGTCGCAAGGTCACCGTCGAGCGCAAACTAAAAGAGATGGTCACCGCGCTACAGCTTGAGCGACGGTACACGAAGGAAGAGATCGTCGAAATGTATCTCAATACCGTAGAGTTCGGACAAAACGCTTTCGGTATCGATGCAGCGGCCCGCACCTTCTTTGGAAAGAACCCGGCTGACCTGGATGTTCTTGAAAGTGCGACTCTCGTTGGAATGCTTCAGCGAATAACCGCCTTCAATCCCATTCGAAATCCCGAGAGCTCTCGGCGACGGCGAAATATCGTGATGGGTCAAATGGTCAAAAATGGTGTGCTCGACCAGGCTTTTCTGGACGAGCATCGAGCCGACTCTATCGTAACGAACTACAGGTCATCAGAAATAACGGAGGGCACCTCTCCCTATTTCTCGGAGTACGTTCGAAACTGGCTCGGCAGCTGGGCTGAAAGCAATGGGTTCGATATATATACAGACGGTCTCGTTGTTCACACTACGCTTGATACGCGGGTCCAGGAAGTTGCCCAGCGAGCAGTACGTGAACAGGCCGAAATGCTTCAGAAGGTCGTTGACTACGAGTGGTCGCGACGAAGCGAGGAACTCGTTAGTACCGACATTAACGTCTACGTAAATGCGCAGGGCTACGAGCCATTCAGCCACTTCTGGAACTCCAAGTCTGACGTTATTCGAGCATTTATTCGAGAGTCCAGGCGCTACCGGCAGCTGCGGGCCCAGGACGTTTCTGTTTCGGATGCTACTAGCCAACTGATGGCTAATGTGGCGTTTATGGATTCAATCAAAGCTGAGAAATCGAGACTCGAGGCCGGACTGGTATCTATCGATCCACGTAACGGGTACGTGCGTGCATGGGTGGGCGGCCGCGACTTATCAGTGGACTGGTATGACCACGTCGGCCGGGCCAAGAGGCAGCCGGGCTCTACGTTTAAACCCTTCGTCTACACAGCAGCAATAGACAACGGATACTCGCCATATCACATGTTGATGGACAGTACTTTCGTCCACATCGATGTCGCTGGAAACGAATGGAGCCCACAAAATTCTGGAGATCCGGGTAGCGGTGAACTAATGACATTGCGCGATGGCCTGATTCATTCCAAGAACACGATAACCGGCAGACTCATTCTCCTGGTCCGACCGCAGGAAGCTGCATTCTACGCACGTCGAATGGGAATCAAGAGTGAACTGGCCGAAGTCCCGGCGCTTGCTCTCGGGGTCAGTGATGTGTCACTTCTGGAGTTGACAGCAGCATACTCAACATTCGCGAATGGTGGTCTTGCTTACGAGCCCACCGTGGTAACAAAAATCGAAGACCAGTACGGCAATGTGTTGTACGAAGCACTTCCCACGCCCCAGGAAGCCCTTTCCGAAGAGACCGCATACGCCATGGTCGACATCCTCCGTGGTGTGGTGAAAGAAGGGACAGGCCGTCGAATCAACGCCCAGTTCGGACTAGGCGAGTACGACATAGCAGGAAAAACAGGTACGACACAACTCAACGGTGACGGCTGGTTTATTGGGATGACACCTGAGCTCGTAACGGGTGCCTGGGTCGGATTCAATGATCGCCGGGTATCGTTCAGGTCAGACTGGTGGGGCCAGGGAGCACACAATGCGCTTCTACTGGTCGGTGAGTTCCTGCGACAGGGCACCCAGACCGACGAACCTATTATTTCTAAAGATGTACGCTTCCCGACGCCGGCCGAGTACGGACTTCCCATGGGTCCACTGGATCCTTCCCAGGATGGCGCGGACAATGAACTTGAAGACAAAACTAATCGCCAGGAGCATGGTCGAGTTGGTTGGTAACGCCCGCCCGCGGACCGTTTGCAAACATGCTCATCGCAATGATAATTTCACCCCTGTCACCACAGCCTCTACCTAACAC
>JABDKO010000012.1 GCA_013002165.1 Rhodothermales bacterium
CAAGATCAAGCGTTCCCTGAGATCCACCAATATCAAAGTCGATCGACATTTCCCAGATGCCTGTCTCGGCTACCGGTTGAAGAAAGTAGGCCTTCGAAAGATACCTGCCATCCTCATCAACTGAGGAGATCGTACTGGTAGCCGGCATCGGCAGTAACCGGCTATCGGTTACCCATCTGGTTCTGACGGTCAACGAACCGTTATCCAGAACCTCTCCATTACGTTCTGCCTCGACCAGAAAAGAACTATGTCCGAAGTGCAGCGAATCGGCAGCAAGTATTCTAAACGTTATATCGCCGAACTGACCCTCTGTGATGGAGATCACGTCGCCGGCCGGCGCCTGCAGCGGATGTTCTCTAAAAAATTCCGTGTCGGTAATATCGGGTGCACATCCCGTTACTACGAGAGCAGCAGCCAGAAGTACGAAGCGTGTGATTTTCATTGTTCCAATCCAATCATAATGCTCTCATCGGACAGTGCGCCGAGGAAAGCGATAATGTCATTCTTTTCGTCATCGGTGAGACCAAGAGGTACGATTACCGGGTTTTGTCCACGCGACCCGGTACCTCCGGCGTTGTAATGGTCCAGAACGGCTTCGAGTGACGCCAATCGCCCGTCGTGCATAAATGGTCCCGTCATCACAACATTGCGAAGTGAGGGCACTTTGAATTTGGCAAAATCGTTCGGGTCCTGGGTGATTCGGGCTCGACCCGAATCCGAGTTTGCGAACTCGAGGCCGTTGTTCTCGAATGTGTCGCTGGCCAAGAGAAAGCCACTATGGCACGTGTTGCATCCGGCTTTTCCATTAAACAGATCCAGACCTCTGATCTCCTGAGCGGACAAGGCAGATGCATCGCCGTTGATGTACTCGTCATATCGTGAGCCGCCGCTCCTGATGGTCCGCTCGAAGGCCGCAATTGCCTGTGTCAATGTTTGCAATGTCGGCACGTCGTCGAATGCTGCGGAAAAACCCTCTACGTAGGATGCATCGTCGTTGAGTCTCTGGAGGATTTCATTCAGGTCAGCATCCATTTCATTCGGATCCTGCAGCGGTCCAAAGATCTGGTTCTCGAGCGTCAACGCCCCGCCATCCCAGAAAAAAAGCTTCTGGTACGCGATGTTGACAAGCGTCGGCGAATTACGGAGTCCTGTTTTTCCGTCAACTCCGACACTTAACGTGCGCGGATCTGCAAACGCGACTTCGGGAAAGTGGCAGCTTGCGCACGAGACGGTTCCATCGCGCGACAGGACCGGGTCAAAGAACAGTCTCTCTCCAAGTTCAACCTTTGCAGGCGTGACAGGATTATGCGTCGGTATCGGAATCGGCGCAAATCCCTCAGGAACAGAAATGAGATTTTCTTCTCCCGGGTCACTATCGGGACCCAGAATCTCGCACCCGGCAAAAAGAATGACCAGGATTAAAGCGATAGATTTATACAAGTGATGTCTCATGATATATTCAGGCCACAAAGGGGGAGTGTCGTTGAGGACACTCCCCCGGCCGCCTGCACATAAGCCAGTGGTTACGTCTCAGCTCAATGACCGCTACCGGTCGACTCGTGTACTCCATGGAGCATCAACGAGCTGCTGATTCGCGAACCCACTTTGTTGGCTACAGGTAAATTGTCAGCGGTATGGCAGAGACGCTGGTCAGGATCGCTCAGATCTACGTCCTGCATCAGGGACTTGTAGTCCAACATGATGTGGACATCAACCGCCTCTTCGTCTGTCAAATCGAAATCGAGCGATGACTCTACGTCAGTCAGAAAGTTTGCTGTTCCGAGGTGAGTCTCCCAGACCTCATCGGGCGTGCCGTCCGAATCAGAATCAACAAGACCATCAACACGGACAAATTGATATCCGGCGCTCCAACTCCAGTGGTTGTTCCGATCGGTCTGCTTTGCGAGCGGGTGGTTGGCCGGTACCTGAGAAGCGTCAACCCGGTTTGTCGTACCAGCTATACCCACTTTGTACCGAACGCCTGTATACTCGCCCGACTCGACGTCTCCGAGTACATATTTGTGAGTACCAAGATCGTGCTTGACCAGCACGATTTTGTCAGTTACAGTATGCGTGATATCGTTGTCATTCGCGTCCTTTGCAGGAACGGTGATTGGCTCGGTCTCAAACGGGACTGTTGACCCATCCGCCTTCACAAGTTCTATCTCGGAGATGTACATCCGTGCAGAAGTGAAGGAAATCGCAGTACCGTTAAGATCGTAGACCGTCGACAGGTCGGACGATAGAGGAGCGCCATCGAAGACTGGCTGCAGGAAAAGTGTGACTGTTGTTGTTTCACCTTCACCTGTAACCGTGCTGTCGCATCCGGTCAGTAAAAGAGCCACGACAAACAGGGGCAGAAGTAGTAGCGTCGAAAATGCTTTCATTGTAATTCTGGTCTTGGTGTTCGCGGGCGGGCACGGGCATGAGCGCCGGGTGCACGCACAATAGTTTGGAATTCAGCACGACCTGCGATGCAGATTGCTGATAATCGTAGACAAGAGACAGCCCGTGCTTGATATTCCGGAGGCAGGCGTATTGAACAGCCGTACGTATCCGGTTATCAGAAAAAGGAAATACCCGAGCATTTGGATGCGATCAACGCATCCTTAGGGCAGTCAGACACGGACCTACGCTACTGGCGGGCCGCGAACAAGAGTAGAATACTGGAGAGAAAAGGACTCCACACGATCCGTGACCGGGACTTGGACGAAATCCAGATTCAGAGAATGGACCACTGTCCCGGATTCCGGATGGCTGCCCAATGTCTGGGTAGCGAGCAGATCTGCGTATTCACAAACAAACCCGCTGTCGGAGGAGTGAACCGAATCGCCGACGGGCGCCATTTTTCCCGCCATGCTGTGCCCCGAATGCCCGAAGGCATCCGAGAAAGACATATAGACAAAGTGCGATAGCGGTGCCATCAAGCCTCCTGCAACGAGGCTCACAAGAAGAAAGGCTGCTATTTTACGTCGCTTTCGCATTCTCGGGTATCTTTCACTCAGACATCTTATTACGCAACATCCGGGAAAAAGTCACACACATTTTTGCGTATTTCGTAGAATTATTCGGGTGCTGGATTTGGCACATGTGCGGAATTCCACTGTATGCTCGTTCTAATCCTGATTATCACTGAAAGCCCGTTCGTCATCGCTCGGTACGTAGTGTTGGTACCTCATGTTTTTGAAACTGTAGTTCCTCTAAAGCACATCAAAGAGATGTGTGTACTTCAAAGTAACCCCGCGATTCAGAATCTCGCGCATACCTGCCGTCACATCATTTGCCTGATTGAATACGACGAACAGCCCGGTATTTGCGTCACGTAACCAGCCAAAGCGCGCGTTCGCTGACCATATTTCTGACCGATTGTTGTATTGGATCAGCGTTTGGACGTAAATGCGCGGCGTGAATGAGTATGACATCCGACCGCGAAAAAGATTGGCTACGAAATCACCACCTGGAAGAACGACATCATTTCTCGAAAAACTGAACTCAGTCGTAAACGCATCTCCCCAGCGAAATCTGATGTCGTTATTCGTCGAAACACGATCGCCGCCGAATATTCCTCCGACCGTCAACCTCATTCCCGTACTTAATCTGCTGCCGCGGTTTGTGAAGCCGACCAATGCGAGTTCATGGTGATCGTACGTGCCTTCGGTAACGAACACATCTGGCGATATCTCAAATGCTTCTTTGACACCTTCCCGAGTGAAGTTGACTCCGGTGTGAATCTCGTACCCGTTCTTCCACTCCCAATGACTGTCGAGATGCCAGTACCCCGTCTCTTGAAATCCATCAAGGTCAAAGTACGCCCGATAATTCGTGTGAGGTCTGATTTCGTGCAAACCTAAAAAGTCTGACATCCGGATCGACTTGAAAATGCTTCCGGAGACTTTACGGTATGCCGTCCTGGAGAGAAACCCTAGCTCCGGATTGAAAGCCGATGCGACCTCTGTATAACCTGCCGACAGTCTCCACGATTGCGAGACATATGCTGACTGCAGATCGAAAGCGTACTGCCCTCCCGACGTGTCTGGACTTACACTGCGGGCAAGATAACCAGAGACGACAGTCAGCTCACCTATTCCCAGCCGGCCATCGATGGCAATCAGGCGGTTATAGTCATCCTTGTTGCCGAAGTCACCGGTGCTGTTTCGGTTTGTCGCAATGACACCGATTGCTGAGCGATTCGGTAGTTCATGCTGTACGCGGGCAACAAGAAAGTTATTCGCAGCTACTACCTCGTCTACCGATCGCATCTGCATATTCAGCAAACCGACTTTTGTCTGATCACTCACCGCACCAGAGACGCGTGCACCGGTAAGGATCGGTATGGCCTCGCCGTCCGGGCCAATCCCGATACGCCTGCTGAAAAACATTTCGACTTCGGCGGGTGAACCGACCGAAAAGATGCCTGCGTTCTCAAGAAAGAATGGTCGTTTTTCAGGGAAAAAGAGGTTAAACCGATCCAGGTTAATCTGCTGCTCATCAATCTCGACCTGGGCGAAATCCGTATTTACGGTAGCATCGAACGTGAGGCTGGGGGTCAGGCTGTACTTGAGATCGGCACCGACGTCCGCAGTGGTTGTGGTCTCGGGAGCCTCTACGGTAAAATCTCGACGAGTGCTGGACAATGCGTACGGTATGAATTGGAGATTACGCAAGTCCGGCGTTTGCAACCCATCCAGTTCTCCAGCAAGTGAAACCCGGTTCAGTCCATACTGTCTTGGAAGTTTGACCCAGAACGATTTCTCATTGCGCCTGCGGATATTGCGTTGGAAGTTAATGCCCCAGGGTCCTGTTTCTTTGCTGGAGTATCTCAATGTTTTGAAGGGAATCGCAAACTCGGCACTCCATCCGGTTTCCGATATTGACGTCGCGACAATCCACGCGCCGTCCCAATTGAGGTTGAATCCCCCGCCGGATCCCGACTGTTGACGTCCTCCTCCAAACGAACCTTCTCCCTGATTCGTAACCTGTGCGTCGTATTCTATGCCGGCAGGATTAGTACCGAACACAAAACCATTTTGCTGATCGCGATACGTATCGAGAATAAATGAAAAGCTATCCGTCTCCTCCAGTGAGGCATCGCGACGACTATCTGAAATGATGATCTTGTCGGGCTCAGAGTCATGCAGAATAACTCCTACATATAGATACGTATCATCGAACGAGATGCGTACCTCCGTGCGTTCGGATGCAGCCTGCCCCTGATTGGGGGTTGTTTGCCAGAATTCTGTCGCGGGTGTCACATGTGCCCATGCCGGATCACCCACAACACGTCCATCGATGACAGGCGCCTCTGATACTTTGATGGCTGCGACAACCGGTGAATCGTCATCAGGATTTACCATTCCCGAGATCAAAAACACCGTCACGATAGCGCTGATCGCCTTAACAGGAGAATACATTTTCCCTTAGTTCATTACAATTTCCTTGTTCCAGGAAGGAAAATACGACCAATCACAAACCATTGTAAAACATTGCTTGAAACGACAATATTATTCATCGCCGAGACAAGGGCTGTCGGCTCAGGTGTACACGTCGCATAGTGAGAATGCAGTTGCGACTACTCCTCTTTAGGCTTCTCCGTAACTATCCAGTCCTGCTTCCATTTGTACCAACCGGGACCAATCAAGAGCTCATATGTGCCAGATTCGGTGGGGGTAAAAACGAAGTCGGCTGTTTCACCCACACCCATCCGAGGACTCACGTCAACACTAATTCTTTGATTCGCTGGAAGTTCGGCTCCATCTTTGGCTACGGGTGTCAAGAGAACCGGCAAATCATCTTTTGTCATTCGAGTAGTAACATTACCGGCAGGTGCAATGTTGATAACGCGGATACGATACGTCTCTCCGATATAAGCGTACCGAGTCGGCTGGTCTGATTGTCCATTCAAATCCAAATCTTTCGGTGATTGAGGATCGGGTGTATTCCATCCAACGATTGCAATATGCTCCTTCTCGGGAGAGTATTCTTCATCCTCGCCAAGGACTATTAGTGGTCCGTACAGACCACCCGTTAGCTGGTGAATATCATCCAGGTGACTATGATAAATAAACGTTCCAGGGCGCATTAAGGAAAGCTTGTAGGTAAACTCGTTACCCGGCTCTATTACAGGGGATACTTTGCCGTCGGATGCACTCCACCCCGGAACACCATCTGCCCAGCTATCGAGTTCGAGACCATGCCAGTGAACGCCTGTTGGAATTGTCATATGGTTTCGAATCGTGACGAAAGTAGGCTCATACTGGCGGAAGACCAGAACGGGGCCGGGCACGGAGTATCCAGCCCTCGTGGTGTTAGAAGAGTCGAGCGAGAACTGATACTGATGGAGAGAATCGTCTGGGAATTCCCCAACATTCAGGTTCACATACCTGGGCTCACCACGCTCGATAAGATCAGTCGGCCCGGGTTGCACCTCGATCCCGGTTACGAGGCCCGCCATGTGGCTCTTTTGTTGACCAGCTGACCCGGGACCATGGGGAAGACGGACATCGGGAGATACATGAAAAGAAAGGTGGCAGTGAAACAGCCAATTACCCGGCCGAGTCGGAACCCACTCCATCATCATTGTCGTCTGCCGACGCAAAAACTCAGTCACTACGTGTCGGCGATCTTCTGGTCTGTAAATTTCGTCTTCCAGCATACTTCCAATTGACATCACGTCGTAAAAAAATCCATGCAGGTGCATGGGATGATTTCGACCCGATGCGTTGATTATGCGCCACCGCAGTGTATCACCTACGGCAGGCGTCATTCGCTCTGTGTGCGGCCAGGAAAGACCGTTAATTGTGAGCGCTTCTACAAATCGTCGGCCGTATCGACTTGAATCGATAGGAGCACTGAATATATTCATCACCATGACTCGATCCTGCACCATATCTCCTATCGGATCAATGATGAATGCTCCCGCGAGTTGTGCTCGCTCGCCCGGTCGGCGCAGGGACTCATCATCTAGACGAACTCTATACAGGTATGTACCTGGGCTACCCGCCTCAAAGTCCACTACTTCGATTGCGCCCGGCTGCACTACAAGACTATCAAGATGTTGAGACGGTCTCGACTGTAGACCGAATACCGTAATGCTTGACTCGGACAATGTGTTGTGCACACTAATACGTAAACTAGTGTTTGCCCGAACCCGAATAAGGGGAGCGGGTATCTGTGGAACCCCGCCTCTTTCGGCAATGGCCGTAACACGAATCCCAACATCATCATCAGTTTCGATTCTCCAGTCAGCCCAGACTATGTCAAGGTCGAGTTGAAGCGAGTCGCCTTGCAGACTGCCTGCCGGGACACGGTTGTCGTTGGGCTCGACTCGAGGAAGATTTGCCTCGAATTGGTTGGCTATGATTCTCGGAGAAAGATCTTGAGCACTGCTGCTCTGCGATGCGAAACAAACAAGAACCGCCATATAGAACACAAGTCGCATAGTTCACCTGTGAGTTCAGATGCCAGAACTGCAGGTAAACCTTCTGGAAACCGGTGTAGAGAATCACTGGGAATACGGTCGAAGACAATCCCAGTCTTTATCATGAATGCTCTGATAGGAGATGCATTTACATCATAGATACTTATTCAGTAAATCAATTGTCAACATCATTTTTCTCCCTTTGAAGCACTATTGCCGGTGACAGGAGAGTTTAAGCAATTATACACATCGACTCCTGTCAAACGACTCAGACGATTCCGTAGGCAAGCATTGCGTCCGCTACCTTGACGAATCCGGCAACATTCGCGCCCTTAACATAGTCCACGTATCCCTCCTCAGTCGATCCATACTCAACACACTTATTGTGAATGCCGTGCATAATATCCTGAAGCTTCTGGTCGACTTCGTCTCGAGTCCAGGAGAGCCGCATTGAATTCTGACTCATCTCCAAACCGGAGATCGCAACGCCGCCGGCATTCGCAGCCTTGCCAGGACCAAACAATATCTGGGCTTCTTCAAAAACCTTCGTTCCTTCATATGTTGTTGGCATGTTCGCACCTTCGGACACAACGAAACATCCATTTTTCAATAGACCTCTGGCGTCATTCTCGCTGATTTCATTCTGTGTTGCAGAAGGAAATGCAGCATCACAATCAACGATCCAGGGTCGCTTGCCTTCGTGGTACTCACAACCATACTCGTCGGCGTACTCCTGAATCCGACCTCGCTGATTGTTCTTCAGATCCATGATAAACTCCAGGCGCTCCTGTGTAATACCCTCAGGATCGTGGATAAAACCTCCAGAATCTGACATGGTTACGACCTTCGCGCCCAGGTCGATCAGTTTCTCGGTTGTGTACTGGGCGACGTTTCCGGATCCGGATACCGTGCACACCTTGCCTTCCATCCCATCATTCTTCGTTTCAAGCATCTCTTTGGCGAAATAGACACTACCGTAACCGGTTGCCTCGGGTCGTATCAGGCTTCCGCCGTACGACATTCCTTTACCCGTTAGCGTTCCTGAGAACTCATTCCTCAAACGGCGATACTGGCCGAACAAATACCCTACTTCTCGACCGCCAACTCCGATATCGCCCGCCGGCACATCGGTGTCAGGACCGATATGACGATACAATTCCGTCATGAAACTTTGACAGAAACGCATAACCTCTCCGTCTGACTTTCCCTTCGGATCAAAATCGGAACCACCCTTGCCGCCGCCCATGGCGAGTGTCGTCAAGCTGTTCTTGAGTACCTGCTCGAATCCAAGAAACTTCAGAATCGAAAGATTCACTGACGGGTGAAACCGAAGCCCGCCCTTGTAGGGTCCGATCGCACCATTGAATTGCACGCGATAACCCTTGTTGATCTGTACCTCATTGTTGTCGTCTTGCCAACACACACGAAACAGGATTACACGTTCTGGTTCTGTCAGCCGTTCAAGCAGTTTGGCTCGGGCGTATTGAGGATTGGCAGCGATAAATGGAATCAGCTTCTCAGCTACCTCGTGAACAGCCTGATGAAACTCGGGCTCGTGAGGATTCCTGTCCTCCACGTGTTTCATAAACTGATCCAGACCTACCATGTCGCGCGTCGCGACTACCCCATTTGTGAGAGTACTCATTGTGATCGCTGTCTGTCGGGCATCATCCAATCTGCCCGGGATTGAAATGGAACCTCCTCGCCTCGTCCCGTCACACGTAGATCGATACTAGATTTGAATTGACTTCAGAACGTGAAATGTTTTCGTAATGATAACAGCATAGTCGATGCAATACAAGAATATACTTCCGCTGCAGGGTTTTGGCGCATCGTCTTTGCGAAAATCAGTGAATTGTGGCCTGTTGGCCGATAATACGATTGACCAGACACCACTTCCAATTTCCTCGAAACAGTTCGTTTCTGCCGGATTTCTGCCGGAATCATTAGTTGTGAACATACAGTCAATCCGCGATTTCGCCCTACGAGACAAGATCGTGACCATTTATCTTTCGTAGTTCAAGATAACCTCAGGGAAACGTACGGCTATGATCCTTATCACCGGTGCACAGGGACAAATAGGGATCGATCTGGCTGACGCGCTGGTTGCTAAATATGGGGACGGGAAGGTTGTCGTCACTGATCTACGCATCCCTGAGGTACTAAGAAAAGGCAGAATCTATGATGTGCTGGATGTGACCTACATGGAGTCTGTCAAAAAGCTTCTTAACGCTCACGATATCGACACCATTTTCCATCTTGCGGGCATATTGTCGGCCACGGGCGAACGCCACCCCGAGCTGGCATGGAACGTAAACGTCAACGGTGTTCGCAACATTCTGGAAGCAGCACAACTCAGCGGATGCCGGGTCTTCTGGCCGAGTTCAATCGCAGTATTCGGACCAACAACACCACGCCACAACACACCGCAGGAAACAGTTACGGAGCCGGGTACGATGTATGGTGCGACCAAGGTGACAGGAGAGCTACTCTGCAAGTTTCATGCAACGCATCACAACCTCGATGTGCGATCGGTCCGCTTTCCCGGGATCATCAGTCATGCGGCACCACCCGGCGGCGGGACGACAGACTGGGCGGTGGATATGTTCCTTCAAGCTGTTCGGACGGGCCACTACAATTGCTTTGTCCGGGAAGACACTCGAATGCCGATGATGTACATGCCGGATGCTGTGAAATCTGTCATCGATTTGATGGCCGCAGACAACGAGGGCATTTCGGTTCGAACAAGCTATAACCTCACCGCTTTCAGTTTTTCTGCCGGTGAGCTTGCAGCGTCGATCAAGAAACGAATGCCTGACTTTACCTGCTCCTATAAACCTGATTTCCGGCAGGACATTGCTGATTCGTGGCCAGAGTCAATCAATGACTCTCGTGCCCGTCGAGATTGGAATTGGGAACCACAATTCGATCTTGAGATGATGGTTGACGACATGCTCGAAAATGTCGCGAAAAAGCCATTTCCATCTGAACTCTAGACATACTTAAATCGGTTACCACGATGTTCAAATCTGCACGCCCTCAATTTCAGACGATACTTGATGAGATAAAGGAAGCGGGACTCTACAAGGAGGAACGCATTATTACTTCCCAGCAGGCAGCAGAGATATCAGTGTCAAGCGGAGCCGAAGTGATCAATTTCTGCGCGAACAACTACCTTGGACTCGCGAACAACGCAGACCTGATTGGATCAGCCAAAGATGGTGTCGAAAAGTACGGCTTTGGTCTTGCATCGGTACGCTTCATTTGCGGTACCCAGGATGTACACAAGGAACTGGAACACAAAATTGCTGAATACCTCGGTACCGAAGATACAATACTGTATGCTGCTTGCTTCGATGCGAATGGAGGACTGTTCGAGACCTTGCTGGATGCTGAGTGCGCCGTTGTGTCAGACGCATTAAATCACGCTTCTATAATTGACGGAATTCGGTTGTGCAAAGCGAAGCGATTCCGTTACGCTCATTCTGACATGACCGATCTTGAACGATGCCTGCAAGAGGCTCAAGGTGCCAGCAGAACTATCATCGCTACGGACGGAGTGTTTTCGATGGATGGCGCCATTGCGAAACTGGATGAGATCTGCGACCTGGCCGACAAGTATGGTGCAATGGTCATGGTCGACGAGTGCCATGCGACGGGTTTCTTTGGACCGACGGGCAGAGGTTCAATCGAATACAAAAACGTAATGGGGCGTGTCGACATTATTACCAGCACGCTTGGCAAGGCCCTCGGCGGCGCTATGGGCGGATTTACGACAGGTCGTAAAGAAATCGTTGAATTGCTGCGTCAGCGCTCTCGGCCGTACCTGTTTTCGAACTCACTGGCACCGGTGATCGCGCACACCAGCTTGAAAGTTCTCGACATGTTATCGGAATCCACTGCTCTTCGCGACAAGTTGGAGGCCAATACTGTAGCATTCCGCGGTGCAATGTCCGACGCAGGCTTCGATATAAAGCCCGGAGTACATCCTATCGTCCCGATCATGCTCTATGAAGCCCGGCTTGCTCAGGATATGGCGTCCGACCTGCTGGACGAGGGTATTTATGTGATTGGTTTTTCATATCCGGTCGTTCCCAAAGGTCAAGCGCGCATACGCGTTCAAATTTCCGCCGCACATTCGGAAGAACATATTCAGAAATGTGTGAACGCATTCATCACGGTCGGTCGGAAACACGGCGTCATTTCCTGATTGGAAGACAGGACCTTTCGTAAGACGTTGCTGCTTGTGGCTGTCGCAGCACACCGATCCCAGTTGCCTAACGTCTGCCAAAAACCTGAACCCAATAGTTCTCATGGAACCCAACTCCAACTTCTGTCGACTGAGACGACAGGATGTTAGCACGATGTCCGGGAGAATCCATCCAGGCGATCATGACATCTTCCGGTGAAGAATATCCATAGGCAATATTCTCACCGGTAGGCGACGCGTCATAGTCGGTTTCCCCAACTCGGTCCACAAAATTGCGGCCATCTCGGGAGTTGTGACTGAAGTAATCGTTTGCAAACATGTCTTCAGCATGCGCCTGTGCTGCCAGCATCAGCTCATCATTCCAGATGAGCAAACCAAGTCCTTCTTTCTGACGCTCATCGTTGACTATGTCCAGTACGTGACAATGCTCGGCTAGTCCAACCGCATCGCACGATATCTCTGGAATTCCGGCATCTGTCGGAATATCCCCGGCACACGATGAGAACAAGACAGTCCCACCGATGAAGAGTGCTACTACAAGCTGCCGGACATTTCCCGATATACTTTTGCTGGTAACCATGCATCTGGACCGTTAAGTGGGGTACAGACAGTGTTATCGACGCTGGGCACGAAATTCTGAAAGAACAAGGTGTTGCGACCTTCGGATTTGCAGAAAACGAATATTGAGACGTTTCTGTGACCGGGTTGCAAACACTCCCTTAAACCAGCCACAGCTTGCAGCTCGTGCTACGGTACCACCGAGACCGTTTTACTGAACGTTCGACGGTCTTCACTACTTCCAACTGACAACTGAACGAGATAAACACCCGCTGCGAGTTGCGGTGCGAGCAGAACTGAGTGCCTCCCTTGCTGGAAGGCCTGCGGGGCTTCGGTATGGACCCTCCGACCGAGCATGTCGAATATCTCGACGCCGGCAGCTGAAGGACGTTGTAACAGAAATTCAACTTCGAAAGCGTTGACAGCGGGATTTGGGAAAATGCTAACTAAACGATCATCAAGCGACGGCGATTCGTCATCAATGGAAGTCGCGGTAATCAGTTCAAAGGTGTACGTGTTGATGTTGAAATCTCCAGTACGTACTGCCATTTTCAGTATGTGCTGACCCGCAGTAAGCTCAATGCCTTCAAGCGAAACCGTTATCCAGTTCTGCCAACCTCCCGTATCGGTGACTGTCACATTTGAACCTAACTGCACATCATCAATGAGTAGTTGAAACGCACCTCCTCCGACATCGCTGGCAACGCGCACGTCGATATCATATATACCCGAAGTCTCAACGTTCACCGTATATGTCAAGAACTCCAGTGTCTGGGTCCATCCGACATTGTATTTGTAGCCCAGGGGATCAGTAGATGTCTCGATGTCAACCCCGTCATTCCGATATTTCGTTCCATTGTTTCCACCACCGGGAGTTCCAGTAGTCGCCGACACATCGGAATCAAAGTATGTTGTAAACTGATTACCTATATCGTAGTCAACGGCATTAATCGTTCCCGGAATTACGTGATCCCTGAAAGGCACTCTGAGAAATCGATATGTCGAGTCAAGCAGTGAAGCTAGAACGCCGGGCCGTGTGTCGCTCGAGTCAAGGTCAAGTCCTTCAGCCATGGCAAAAAGAGCATCCCGCGCAAACTCGGCAGTAGGTTTAGTGGCGTTGCCACGCCAGTAGTCGAGAACACGCTCATACCCGGGAGCAAATGGTGAAGAAAGCGGGCTCGTGGTTGTCTCAATTTTTTTGTGTGTCCAGATATTCCACCCGATCCGATGCTCTTTCATAAGCTGTACGACATCATGAAACCACACATTGGAATTCTCTCCGGTTTCCCCTAGCCAGAGAGGCGTGTTATGATCCTCCCTGATATCCAGCAGGTACTGTATCGAATTGACAGCCGTACCGTTCCAGTATTTGTGGAATGTGTAGACCATGTTGGAATCAAACGGCGGCAGCAGTTCAGGGAAATGAGTTGCGTAGAAATTTCCCTCGATAAAAACGATATGGTTTTCGTCGACTTCCCGAATCGCTTCGGTAATCCGCTCATAAAGAGCCCGGAGATCGTCGCCGCTTACTCCGTCCGGAGTTACGGGTTCGTTGATCAGATCGTAGCCAACTATTAACGGTTCGTTGACATAACGTGATGCAATCTCCCTCCAGATCTCAACGGCCTGATCCTGATACGGCACCGGCTCGGTCCATAGCCTTGCTTCGCCATCGCTGTCACTGATATTGCCATCGTTCTGTGCTCCCGGGGCCGCATGCATATCCAGGATGACGGACAAGCCGTACGTTCTGCACCACTCAAGAAACTGATCAACAAGATCAAAGCCCTCCTCGATGAAACTTTCGGTCACCGGATCATACAGCAACTTGTAATGGAACGGTAGCCTGATATTGTCGAAACCCCATTCGGCAATTGCGGCAATATCCTTCTCTGCGACGTAGTTCGCCCGGTACATGTCGTAGAAGGTTTTCGTGTCTTCCGATCCGATGAGGTCTTCAATTTGCGATCGAATCGAGGTAGGGGAACCACCATCCGGTGCAGCAATGTGAAGCATGTAGCCCTCGGGTACAAGCCAGCCTCCCAGCCCAACACCCTTGAATAGAACCGGCATCCCCGACGGGTCCAGAATTTCTTTGCCATCGGTACGATAGAATCCTTCTGTCTGAGATTTTGCCGGTCTAGAGCCAACTACCAACAGAAGTAGTATTAATGGTACAAGCCACTTTGCCTGTGTTTGCGAATGCTTCATCTTCGTCACTTTTCCTTCTTTCACTTGCACGGATTCGCGCTGTAGAGCGGCTGCCATTGTCGCGACAAATGTACTATTATCTACAGAACGTCGACACACTGCAGAGTTGCGCAGTGGTTTTCAGATGTTGTCCTGACAAGACAATATAATGGTGTTGAGAGTAGTTTTGGAACTGTATCGACAGCTCACTTTTATTGAAGCGCTTCGATAGACAATTTCAGATCAGCGATCGAATACTTCTGCGGTTCCGATCGACCGTTCGTGTGGTTAGTTGGCATCACGCAGTCTGCTACTCTTGGCGAAGCCCCCAGACCGGACATGGACTCGTACGTACTACACGTTCCGTTACGCTCCCAAGCAGGCCACTTGAATCATTGCTGTGTCCGCGTATCGCCATACAAACAAACCCGGCATGCATTTCGGAGGTGAAGTCTACTATTTCCTGTGCCGGACTTCCTTCCTTGACGTTAAATGTGACCGGAACGTCCGGACCAACCGAATTTGAATACAGCTGCTTGAGGCCGGCCTCGGCTTTTTCACGGATTTCGGGGTCCAGCTGCAACCACGTGAGAGAAGGAATTCCGGTGTCCGTAAAGATTGGCACAACGTGTTCCTCAGCGACAAAGAGTAGATGAAGGGTTGCGCTGAACGACTCGGCAATAGCCCTGGCGCGCGAGAGTACGTTCGCAGATCTTTCAGAGAAATCTACCGGTACCACGATGTGGCGAGTTGTTTGTCCGGGCACATCTTCTCCTCCGTGTACAACCAGGACATCCGATTCCGATTGTCGCAAGACTGTCTCAGCGACGCTGCCAAGCAACAACGTCCACAGTCTGCCATGCCCCCGTGTCCCAAGTACTGTCAGATCAAACGATTTACCGTCTGCATAGGACAGAATCGAGGTCGCTGGATTTGTCGATCGAACAAGGTCATAGTGGACTTTCAATATCCCTGAGTCGACAAGCTCGGACAATCGTGAAGCTGTCACCTCGGACAACGACGATCCAATGTAGTCTGATGCGACCACGTCATCTTCAAACTCTTCATCTGAATGGATGATGGACAACTCCGCGCCAGCCTGTACAGCGACGTCGAGCGCTACGTTTAGTGCATGCTCAGCTGTTTCGGAAAAATCAGTGGGGTGAAGTACTCTGGCGATCGATAGCATTGCACTGACCTCCTGTTCGTAGTTGACAATTATGCAAAGTAACGCTCCGGATACCAGGTAATGATTGTATCATGAGCATATAAAAACAACGGGTGATGACACGAAAGGTATGCAGTTGTCATCAGTTCTGGATGCTCTGATCACCCGCAGGGTCGCTGGTAAGCAAATGCAGGTGTCCCGATCAAGACCTGGCATACGTTTTCGTTTGTCTGTTCTGATACGGTGCAGCGCGGTACAGGTTGTGAGAAAGACGAAGATTCGGTCATGCAACAATCATTTCAGGGAATCCCCGTCAAGGTTGTGGCGAGTAGCCTTATTGCCGTGTAGGACAGAAGTAGGTAATATGTTCTGAGATGAAGGTCTGGCAATAACTTTAACAGGGGCAGGATGCATCTTGCCGGCAAGCCCGAGGCATCAAAATGGTGAGCAAACCAAAACTCAACTGGAGTTACCTGCATCGAACAGGAATCCACGAACTGACAGGAAAAACTATCCCGGAGTTCTTCGGCGAAGTGGCAAACCGAATGGATACTCGTCCGGCTCTTGTTAGTGTTCACCAGGATGTACGATTGTCATATCGACAACTGGCCGATGAAATCGATCGCGTTGCCAGCGGATTTGTGGCACTTGGATACAGTCGCGGAAGCAGAATCGGAATCTGGTCCACAAACAATGTCGAATGGATACTTGTGCAATTTGCCACCGCCCGGATCGGTGCCGTCCTTGTCAATCTTAATCCCGCATATCGGAAACGGGACCTTGATTATGCTCTCCGTAAATCGGATGTAGAATGCGTGGTTACCATTCCAGCGTTCCGTACAAGTAATTATGTGGAAACGCTGCAGTCTTGCATCCCGGAACTCGGACAACGGGATACGACGATCCTTGAAGCAGCAGACTATCCACATCTTAAGCATGTGATTGTATTTGATCCCGTGGATCCATCGAAAACAGAAAGGCCTGCACCCGGATTTACTACGTGGCAGGAACTGCTCGACGCGGGCGCCGAGGTGTCGAGAGATCAACTCGATGGTATTACTTCGACCCTGGATTTTGACGACCAAATCAATATTCAGTACACGTCAGGAACGACCGGATCACCTAAAGCGGTCGTGCTTTCTCACCACAATGTCCTCAATAATGCTATAGGCTGCGCAGAAGCCATGCACTTCACGCAGTGGGACCGGCTGTGCGTGCCTGTACCGTTCTATCATTGCTTCGGGATGGTCGTTTCAACTCTGATGACATTAACTTCCGGTGCCTGCCTGGTTCTACCGTCGGAGTACTTTGACCCTGAAGCGGTCCTCAACGCGGTTGACACTGAACACTGTACTGCACTTCATGGTGTCCCGACTATGTTTATAGCCGAACTGGAGCATCCTTCTTTTGAACAGTATTCGCTCAGGAGCCTGAGAACAGGAATAATGGCAGGAGCTCCGTGCCCACCTACGCTGTTGCGCCGGGTGATGCATGAAATGCATGACAACGAAATGTTGATCGGTTACGGTCAAACTGAAACATCTCCCGTGACCCATCTGACAACGCGTGAGGATTCCTTCGATCGACGTATTGAGACGGTTGGAACGAATCTTCCTCACGTAGAGACAAAGGTGGCTGATACTGAAACGGGAGCGACTTTACCCGTCGGTGAAATCGGCGAGATTTGCACCCGGGGATACCAGGTCATGAAAGAATATTATGCAGACCCGGACGCTACCGCTGAAACTATCGACGCGAACGGTTGGCTTCACTCCGGGGACCTTGGAACAATGGATGAGGACGGATACGTCCGAATTACGGGAAGATTGAAGGACATGATTATTCGCGGAGGAGAGAATATTTATCCGCGAGAAATTGAGGACTTCCTTTTCACCCATCCCAAAGTTGCTGCTGTTGCCGTCTTTGGAATCCCGGACGAGCGGCTTGGCGAGGAGGTGGTTGCCTGGATTCTTCTGCACAACGATACGGACTGTTCGAAAGAGGAGATTGTTGATTTCTGTAAAGAAAACCTGTCACACTTCAAAGTACCCCGTCGTATCAGGTTTGTCACTAGAGAGGAATTCCCAATGACAGTCACGGGAAAAATTCAAAAGTATCGTATGCGCGAGCTGGCGAAGATGGAAACCGCCGCGGCATCTTGAAGGCTCTATGCTCCGTAATATTGATTGTGCTCCTGGCAAGCCATGCGCTCGTAGCCCGGGCTCAATTCACGGTCGAGGGTACGGTATTCGTTTCGGATGCGAAACAGGCGTTGAGCGATGTTCGAGTTGCGACGTGCGATAGCAGCAGTCGGGCCTGGACTGACGGAAATGGATACTACAAACTTCACCTGAAAGACCGCCCTTCATGCCTTGAAGTGAACGTGGTCGATGGCGTGTTACTGTATAGTTTAAAAACTTCCTTTGACGCCTGGACTGACTTTATTGAGGTAGATTTCAGAGTCCCGCCAAAACCTGCCGAGTATGCACAACTTCATCGCAACGAGGGCGACATCAATCCCAAAACGCTGTCAACGATTACCGGCGAAATGAAAGGGGGCTCAGCTCATGCATTCGGAGGCAGGAAACTCGAAACATCCCAATCGCTTCGAGTGCTGAAGAAAGCAATTCTATGGGGATCGGTTACCACAG
This sequence comes from Rhodothermales bacterium, assembly GCA_013002165.1. Taxonomy (GTDB): domain Bacteria; phylum Bacteroidota; class Rhodothermia; order Rhodothermales; family JABDKH01; genus JABDKO01. Next base: position 18,195 of record JABDKO010000012.1, read on the forward strand.
ATGCCTCTGGAGATAGGGAGGTCACGATTTCGATCCCGACGGACGATACCCGCGCAAGGGTGGACTCGACGGGAAGATTCGAGTTCAGAGGAATACCTCCCGGCCTATCGTCAATCACTGCCGTCAAGGGGCCTGACTCGGTCTCGATCGAAATCCTCCTTGTGCCAGGACTAAATCGCCTGAACATAGCCATCAAGTAGTTTCCTGTGCTCTTGCACGACCCGTCAACGGGCATATCACCGATTCATGTAATTCTCATATACCGTTCATAACAGTCAATATGAACGATTATATTGTAATTGAAAGTATAATCATTAACGAATTACGTTTTTTCCACAAGTAATGTTTAAGTAAGGGCTTGACAGCCGATAAACATCTATGTATCATTGAATCGTCCATAACGGCCAAAACGATTATAACATATTAATAGGTTGATTTCATGAAGCGTTTTCTCACTCTTGTTCCCGCATTAGCGATCTTATTCCTCGCCGGCTGTTCGGATGAGGTTGTATCTCCTGACTCTGTAGACACGGAGAACTTCTTCAACTCAGTCGAAACAATTGAGGCGCCTGCTGTGCCAATTCTATCGTTTGCAAAGATGTCTGAAACGGCAATGGTACAGGTCATTCATAATTCAGCTGACAATGCAGCGCGGTTCGTTGACGTATATGTTAATGGAGCCCTCGCTCTCGACAATTTCAAGTTCCGCACAGCGACTCCATTCATAGAGCTCCCAACAGAAGTGTCTATCGCAATCGCAGGGCGTAACAGTTCAAGCGTCGACGATGCTATCGCAACATTTGACTATTCCCTCGCAAGTGGAGAGTACTACGTGGTAACAGCAGCGGGCTTGCTTGGCGCCGCGCCAGGGTTTGGTCTGTTTCCATATGCACCTGCACAGACAGGCTCAGGCAGCGATCTTGTCAGCCTCCTGGCATTCCACGGTTCGCCCGACGCGCCTACCGTTGACGTCGTAGCAAGAGACGTAGCAACGTTGGTTGACGATATCTCTTTCGGCGAGTACCAGGGTTATGTAGACGTCCCGGCTGACCGTTACGTCCTCGACGTTACACTGGCAGACCAGAGTGCAACCGCAGCATCTTTCAAAGCCAACTTGAAAGGTCTGGAAGGCGGCGCGGCAGTAGTTCTGGCAACAGGAACACTGGCAGAAGCGCGTCCAAACTTTGGTCTGATCGCTGTACTGGCGGACGGTACGAGTGCACGGCTCTACTACGCCCGTGCCCATTAAGAAATTGTATTGTAGTGGATGACAATACAAGTAACGAACTCAAACTGACTATAATGGTGATGTGGCGTCCAGACAGGTAGTGTCTTGTAGTCAAACTGAGTAAGTTGCATGTGAGAAGGCCCGACTGCGAACGCAGGCGGGCCTTCTTTTCTTTATTAAGGACTTAGCCGAAATCACGTGAAACACTGATGTATTCACTATAGGATTATCCATTGCAGGCGATACGATTAGCGCTGATACTAGTCGCTTGAAGTTTGATAAAATACATCCACAGTCGTCCAAACTATCCCGGGTTCCCGAGGCCGAGCTTCGTCTCGCTTTACGTCCGAAGTGGTGGAATACATCGCACCGGATCGATACTCTGATCGCAGAGCTGGGGCCGGGATTGCAGAAGAACAGTGGAGGTACTAAACCGGCAAATTCATCACCTAAGATGAACGTGCCAACCAACACTTTGAGTCTGCTAGTCTTGGTACCTAAAACTGACGGATATGCACCGCATTACCTCATCCGTAGCGGGCATATACCTGAGGCGCAAAACGTGGCTCATTCGGACAGGGATGCACCGAGTCACGGTATTGTTGTTGGAGGAATGATTACACGATAATCGTTTGTGGGACAATCGCCAACAGTAGTACATGCGGCAAAAGGTCAACCGGGATTCCCCGGTTGACCTTTTTATGTTTAAACACTTTTGGTCGAGCGGCAGTCAGCAGTAAAAGGAGACTGCACAGACGTCGCTTACACATCAAATCCTGCGTTCGAACAGACCTCTTAAGTCAGGCCCTCACGGCAAAGCTGTGCCAAAAACCCATCGCACGAGAGTTAATCCGAGCATTGTTATCACTCCTATGAACACGAAGTTGAGAATGATACCGGCGCGGGCCATTTGGGGTATTGATACTCGGTTACTCGAGTACACAATCGCATTCGGAGGAGTTGCGACTGGCAACATAAACGCACAGCTGGCGCTAAGCACAGCGGGTACCGCCAGTAACATCGGATCGTGACCAATAGCAACTGCCAGAGCCGCAACAACTGGCAGCAGCGTGGCTGTTGTTGCCGTGTTGCTCGTCAACTCGGTCAAGAATATGATCACGCTGGAAGTTATCAGAACTACTACCACGATCGGAAGCGACCCTGCACCCTGAAGCAATACACCTATCCAGGTTGAGAGACCGGTTTTTGTAAAGGCACTTGCAAGGCTCAGACCACCCCCGAAAAGAATGAGCGTTTCCCAGGGAAGCCTCCTGGCAGTCTCCCAGTCCAGCAGGAATTCACCTTGGCGAGAGCTTGATGGAATAAGAAACAGAATCAGTCCACCTAGCATGGCAATTCCAGCATCTGACAACCCGGGGATCAGGTTCATTAGCAGCGGCCGAAATATCCAGAGGAGAGCCGTTCCTGAAAACACGAGGGCGACCGCCATTTCTTCGCGGCTCATCCTGCCAATCTGATGTACTTCTGTGGCCACCAGATCATCAACACCAACCAAGTCTGTGATCTTCAGCGAAAACGAAACACGGATAAGGATGAAGTAGGCCAGCGGTAGTGACACAAGTAATAGTGGAACGCCCACCATCATCCATTTCACGAATGAGATATCGGTTCCATACTCCTGTTTGATGAAGCCTGCGAGCAATGCATTCGGCGGGGTCCCGATAATCGTCGCCATCCCGCCGATATTACAACCGTAGGCTATTCCCAGTAGCAGAACCACCGGGAACACGCTTTGCTTTGAGAATCCGGGCGTCCGTTCGGCGAGATGAACAACGGACAATCCGACAGGCAGGAGCATCAAAGCCGTTGCCGTATTGCTAATCCACATACTAAGAAGGGCAGCGGCGATCATGAACCCCCCAACCAGACCGGCCGGACTTGTCCCGACGCAACGGATTATATACAAGGCAATGCGTCGATGCAGGTCCCATTTTTGCATCGAAAGCGCAATCAGAAAGCCGCCCATAAACAAGAAGATAATCGGATCAGCGTAGGGAGAAGTGGCGTCCTGCAGAGAAACAACCCCAAGTAATGGAAACGCGACGACCGGTATGAGAGCTGTAGCCGATATTGGAATGGCTTCCGTAATCCACCACGTTGCCATCAGCGCTACAACCGCAGCCGCATTCCACCCGTCACCGCTCAAGCCTTCGGGTGGAGCCAGAAAGAGAATGAGACAGAATATCGCGGGTCCGAGGAATAGCCCGACCTTGACTCTATTGTATCTGGCTTTTGCTAGGAACACATTCAATCTTCAATCCATCCGATAGTCCAAGGGGTCACGCCGGCGTAAATAGTGCCAGCAAAGTACGGATTGCACTGAAGGCAGGAAACCGTGAGTCCGTGGACAAGCCGGCATCCTTGCATGTACCAATGGAATACACAGGGTTCTATATCATCCTCCAGATATGATGGTTGTTGCATCGAAAGAGCCGAACGTTGATGCAAACAAAAATCACATTAGAGGAATCCCCTTCGACGCATGTGGGGATATCCTCGACAACGATCGTCGAGATTCGCCGTGTTACAAATTCATTTCTGTTCGTATATCTATTTGATACCGGTACGCCATCGAAGCGGCCTGTTAGCTGATGCACAGAAGTTGTGCTACCCTTGCAATTGTACGAACCCTGACAAACGGAGGAATAAATGAGCGACTTGCTCGCACCCGGACATGAGACTGTCCTCACGCATGTAGCTGAAAATGGAAGTAATGCGAACCACTCCAGACGAGCCCGAATCCTTATCCTGCTTGATTCGGGAATGTCTGCAACGGAAGTGGCATCAACAGTCAACCTGACTCCTGCGACCGTTAATCGTTGGCATCGCGCATATTTGAAGGACGGTCTTGGAGTATTTCCAAATGGATCTCTTCCTGCACCTCAGCAGCTACCCAGGTCATCTTCAGGAAAGACAGAATCCGAAGGATCCGAGGCTGCCAAAGGGAAATCCACCCGGCTGAAAAACAATAAGTCGAAGGCTGCCGCGTTAAAGAGCGCCAAGAAACTTAAGAGGTTGATAGCCAAATCAGGCACTGCAATAAAGAGTCTTCCGAAAAGCAAAGCTGCCAGAAAGGTCCGGAAAACAGCAACGTTCAAGAAGGCGATTCGAAAGCTTGAGGCAGAACGACAAGATGCGAAGCAAGCCTACAAAAAGTTTTCCGCTAGCAAGAAGATCCGCCGATTGCAAAAACAGGCCGACCGCCTGGAGAAGCGCCTGGAGGCCCTTCAGTCTCTGCTGAAGAAATAAGGTCAGGATACGCTGATCAACTCGACATCGAATACCAGAATCGCGTTGGGGGGAATTGCACCACCCGCACCACGGGCGCCGTATCCCATTTCAGACGGAATCGTCAGACGACGCAGTCCTCCGGTCTTCATCCCGGCGAATCCCTTGTCCCATCCTTCGATTACGCGGCCTGCTCCCAGCCGGAACGAGAATGTCTGACCGCGGTCTACGGAGGAGTCAAACTTGGATCCTTTATTATCCTCCGCCTCCCCGTCGTAAAGCCATCCCGTATAGTGCACCTCAACGGTGTCACCGGAGGTTGCTTCATCACCTGTTCCTTCAACAAGGTCATCAATTACAAGACCGTCACTCATTTTCTAACTCGTATATTCCTTGATTAGTGTGTTACTACCGGCAGTCAGTAACTACCGGCAATCAGCCATCTTGGAATATACATGTGGCGGGTGATTGTTCTTTGCAGGATTCATCGTCGACGTCAACGCTAACCCGGTTTTCATAAAACCCGAATGATTTATGGCCACCAGACTGTATCTGGCCCAGGCGAACATCGCCACGGGAATCGCTCCACTCGACCACCCGTCTATGAAGTCGTTCGTAGATAAAATCACCTTCATTAACGAAGCTGCGGAAAACGCACCGGGCTTTGTGTGGCGGTTTCAGACGGAAGAAGGGGATGCGACGGGAGTCCGGATATATGGCGACAGCAGAATTATCTTCAACATGTCGGTATGGGTTTCGATAGATGATCTAAAATGGTACACCTATAACTCTGACCACCTTTCAGTCTTCAAGCGAAGAAAGGAATGGTTCTCAAAGATGAGCCGTCCACATTCCGTTTTATGGTGGATTCATCCGTCGACGAGACCGACAGTCGAAGATGCCCTCGAAAAACTGGCAGCTCTCGAAAAGGACGGACCTCGCCCGGATGCGTTTACATTCTCAAAACTCTTTGATGCGAGCGGGAAAGCGTTGCGCTGATACAAGTTTACGTTGGTCAGGCCGCGACGACTCCGCGTGCGGTGCGCCAATCACGTCCCGATTTCCTTCTTCTTCAGAATGAAGACACCCTCACGTCTACTCGTGACGATAATATTGCCACTTTTGAAATAGGGATAGCTGCTCCATGTACCGTTGAATCCTGCAACATCTTCACCGTACGGCGTCGTGTCGAAGTGTCCAACCTCTACCGGGTTTTCAGGATCACCAATATCTATCACTCGTAGCCCGCTGGCGTTGTTAGTCTGATACATGAGGTTGCCTTTCACGTACAAGTTGTGGTCCGTGGCCGATGTCGGGCCAAAGTACTCCTTGACCATGATTGGATCATCAAGATCCGATACGTCCCAGATCATCGTCCTCGTCTTTTCCGTCAGTCCAGAAATTTCGTCAGCCTCGTCATTCTGATAGTAATACCTGTGGTCATCTGTAAGCCAACCTTGATGAACGTAGGCGAAACGCGGATAAGAACCGGTCGAGATGGCAACCGGATTTTCCTTATCAGTCACGTCAGCTATGCTTATCGCGGTGCCGTTGGCGGACAGGCAAATTTCCTTGCCGCGATGTTCCGTATCAGGTCCATTGTATATCACACATTGAGCATCGTGCGTCGCACCGGAGTTATTCCTGCCGGTAGTAGTGTCGGTAAAGCACCCTTCAAAAACCGGTTTCTGAGGATCGTTGATATTGATCATGTGGAGACCGCCGCCGCACGTTTCTCCACCCGAGTTGCTTCCAACTGCGTATGCGTAACCTGTGTCTTCATTGATCACAATGTTATGAACACTTTTTACGCCATCGTACCGGGCTGTCTCCTTGAAGGTTACCGGTACTTCCTGAAGACTCCGAAGTTGTGTCAGGTCAAAGATCTGAATTCCATGACTGGCTGAACCATCAGCAACAATGAATGCATGGTCTTTAAATGTTTTAATGTCGCGCCATGTGTTGCCTGGCGATCCATCCGTCCTCGGTAGCGTTCCAAGGTATACAGGATTTGACGCATCGCTGACATCAAGTATGACCATTGCCTCCATGTGACCGATGAGCGCATACTCTTTCCCCGTCTCCGGATCTGTCC
>JABDKO010000014.1 GCA_013002165.1 Rhodothermales bacterium
TTGCCGGGGCTGTCATCTGCTGCCATATTGCACTCGAAAACTTCACCCGGAAATTCGCACGACCGTGTTTATCAGCGTCCGAGAAATATTGCACCTGAAATGAACACAAGTCAATTCCAATCAAATAGTAATCTTGGGATCCTTGGCGGCGGGCAACTGGGAAAAATGTTGCTTGTCGAGGCGGGCAAGCTCGGTATGCACGTTGCTGTGATGGATCCCTCTCCGAGTGCTCCCTGCGCAAGTTCATCAGGCCGGTTCATAGTTGGCGACATTCAGGATTACGATGCGGTTATTGAGTTCGGACGTGACCTTGACGTTTTGACGGTAGAAATTGAACACGTAAACGTCGACGCGCTCGAGTCACTGCAGGCCGATGGCGTCGCCGTACATCCGGACCCCGCTATCTTGAGAGTTATTCAGAATAAGGCCGGACAAAAAGATTTCTACCGGTCTCGCGGCTTGCCGACTGTCGACTACCGCCGATTCGATTCACTCGTCGAGATTGACCGTTCAACTCTAACCTTTCCGATAGTCTGGAAGGCGGCAACAGGAGGCTATGACGGACGCGGAGTCAGTGTGCTCAGATCGGAGAAGGACATGGACGGATTGCCCGATGTCCCCGGCTACCTCGAAACGTACCTCGGCCGAAGCAGGGAGCTGGCCGTTATCGTTGGACGAAACGTCGCCGGAGAAGCTGCTGTCTTTCCACCGGTCGAGATGGATTTTCATCCAGTTGCGAACCTGGTAGAGATGATCCATTGTCCGGCAGACATTCCCGATGAGATTGGTGTAGATGCCGAGCGAATTGGTATAGCGATAGCGAACAAACTGAAACTGGTTGGGGTTCTGGCAATTGAACTTTTTTACACTGCAGATGGAGAACTGTTTGTCAATGAGTCTGCTCCACGCCCGCACAACAGTGGACATCTGACGATCGAAGGCAACATGACATCGCAGTATGCACAGCACCTTAGAGCAATCCTCGGTTTGCCACTTGGTGATACATCGATCCGAACACCATCCGCGATGATCAATCTTGTAGGAGCAAAGGGACATACCGGCTCGCCCGTTTACAATGGCCTGGCCGAAGTGATGGCCGAACCGGGAGTGTTTGTTCATTTATATGGAAAAGCTGAAACGCGACCATTTCGTAAAATGGGTCACGTGACGGTCGTTGGAACAGACGAAGTCGAAATTAGAGCAAAGGCACAATTTGTTCGAGAGACACTGACAATTACAGCATGAAAAAGGCACTTGTAGGCATAATAATGGGAAGTGCGTCCGATCTTCCAGTAATGGAACCGGCCGCTGACATTCTGAAGGAGTTAGGTGTTCCATTCGAACTAACCATCGTATCGGCACATAGGACGCCTCACCGCATGGTGAAGTATGCAACGACCGCCAGATCACGCGGCCTGAGAGTAATCATTGCGGGGGCAGGTGGGGCCGCGCACCTCCCGGGAATGGTTGCTTCGTTGACTCCACTTCCAGTAGTCGGTGTACCGGTTAAAGCATCCATCTCGATAGATGGATGGGACAGTATTCTGTCCATACTTCAGATGCCTCCCGGGATACCAGTGGCAACAGTCGGGCTAAACAACGGGCGAAATGCGGGCCTGCTGGCCGCCCGGATTCTGGCTACTCAGGACGACAAACTCATGGACCTCCTGGATCAATACGTTGCGCAGCTTGAAGAAAAGGTAGACGGGATGATTGAATCCGTACGAGACAAAGGATTTCCGCCATCCTCGATCGACAGTTGACGTACAACGGCCGTCGATTCCGATGCTAGTCGGAAGGCACCGAATTGCCTAGCGAGTCTGATTCCATCACAGATGAGGCAGTGTCGGTAAATTTGTCCTTTAGAGCCTCTACACCTGGGAAGTATTCCCTCATCAGATCCCACGATTGCGGAAGCAGTGGTTCGACATATCCGTACAGTTGCGAGTTTTCCTGAGTCTGTTCGCCGGGGAAACCGGCTACGCCCAGCGCCAGAAATGCGACAGACAAAGCGATACCCGCTTTAAAAATTCCGAAGGCCGATCCGAGAACTCTGTTGGCCATCCCGAGCTGCAACACGCCAACTATGGTCTCCAGAAGCTTCACACCAAAGAACACGACCAGGTGCACTGATGCGAAGATCACTACAAAACCGACGACGGGCGACATACCTTCCGAAATGCCCGTCCAGCTCGTGACGACATGACCTAACGGATGCATGAACTGAAGCCCTATCAGCAGCGCTGCAATAATGCTCACTATGCTCGCAACTTGCTTGATCACACCTGTCATGAAGCCATGGACTAGTCCACCGGCTAGGAGTAGGGCTATGAGAATGTCAAGAGCTGGCATAGTTATTCGGCGGTTAATAGATCACGAACAATCACCTGGACTCGCTTGCCGTCTGCGCGTCCTTTAAGGGCCCCCATCGCGGGTCCCATCACTTTACCAAAGTCTGCGGCACTACTTGCACCGGTCTGACTGATGATCGCTTGCACCTGCTCGCGTATGGCTTCGTCATCAAGCTGTTCCGGGAGATACCCTTCGATAACCTTGAGCTCGGCGGCTTCGATCGAGGCCAGGTCTTCCCTACCGGCACTATTATACTGATCGAGCGCCTCGCGGCGCATCTTTGCCTGCTTCTGAAGAACTTCCTCAACAAGCGTATCGCTGGGCTCCTGATCACGCGTTCCACCGTCAATCTGCACCCGCTGGACCGCCGCTCGTAATGAGCGTATGGTCTTCAAACGATCTTTTTCTCCAGACCGCATGGAGTCTTTCATATCGGAAGTCAACTTTTCGAAAATCGGCATTAGGGTACGTAATCGGCGTTTATCTGTTGATCGTTCGGCGTGACTCGGTAACGGAACGGATCACCCGCTATTATCGTCCGACGAGTAGAAAACGATAAGGTTACGCAAAAATTATCGAAGTACGAGACGGATCGCAAATAGGCCTATGCCAGCCTGCATGACGCCCAGAGACACGGCTGAGTAGTCATCAAATCTTTCGATCCGTGGTCTAAGATCCGGATTCCCGGTACGCTGGAATTCGTCAAACCGGTTGTCTGCTTTGAACTTGTAGTGTACTGCGATCGCGCCGGCAGTGACGGCAGTTGTCAGTGCAGCCGCGTCAATCCACCAGCGGCGACGCTTGCTGCCGGTCCAGTTCATCTCGCCGCGCACACGGTTTGCGTCGAGCGGTGTGAGCTCTACAAGATACCTGTTCCATATATCGTCTCCCGGGCGAATACGCTCGGTCCCGAATCCCTGCAGTTGTAGCTCGACATCGTTAACCAGAGGACGGTCGGTTTCGAGTACAAAAGGAGTCATCCCCAGAAGGGTGCCGTTGGCACTGTTGGCGAGAACAATTTTTGCGTCATAAGGGGCAGACTCAAACTTATAGTAGTAGGGGAAATCGACGCGCACTACAATTGTATCTCCGGTTGCTCCGCCTATAGCAGTTTCGATGGGAGGAATTGTCCATGCTCCTCCCGATGGCGGAAGCAAACGCAGCGTGTTGCTCTCCGCTGCTACGAGGAATGATTCCTGCATCGCCGGTCCCAGAGTGGTCCCGTCTACCTCTACCACGGCTGCCGGCCAGTTGGTCAGGACGGAAACAACTTTGTACTCATCAGATGACTGCGCTCTGGACACACCGGAGACCGTCAGCAGGATGGCGAAAAAGAACACGGTTTTACTCTGCACGAGCCACCTCTACAGATTCTGATACGAAGTAATAGATCAACCTTGGTTCGGACAATATGACCAGACTGTTTTCAGTTGCCGCCATCTCCGATTTGGATCGACCCTTCAGTTCAGCCTGCCATTGATTCTCGCCAGTGCGTCGGTCCAGAGCTCGAACAATTCTGTCCATCGAAGACACAAATATGTAGTCACGGGTTACCAGTGGTCGTGCTGCTACTGCCTCGTTCGTAGTTGTTGCCCATACTTCTAATCCGGTATCGCGTTGATATACCGCGACGAGACCAGAGGATGCACCAACAACAATACTATCTTCAAAAAGCGACGCCGACAGAAGTCGAACATCCTCACGGCCAACTACATTCTGCCACTCGACCGAACCTGTCCGGATGTTCAACGCGAACAGTCTGCCTCGAGTCGTCGAGATGTACATTCTTGAGCCGTCAGTAACAGGATCCGAATGGACAGGAAAACCAAGCGAGTATTCCCAGACCGGATTACCGGTATCTTTATTCATTGCAGTGACATGTCCCCTGGCGTCTACGACTGCTATCACATCATCACTCAGCTCGACTGGAGAAGCGAGAAACGGAATTGAGATGTCGAATTCACGGACCCAGTTTTCAGATCCATCTTCCGAGCGGACCGACCGTACCGTTGAGCTGTGATCTACAAACACAACGTCTTCGTCAATTCGGAGGATATCAGTCCTGACCGGTGGCACACGTAGTGACCAGCTTTTGTGACCGGACCTGAGGTTGTGAGAAACTACTCCTTTCTTGCTCCCCCATGAGACCGGAATCACAATGTCTGTACCCACGATCGCGGGGGTACCATCGATAGCATCTCCGAAACCGTCTGCCCCCACCCGTTTACCACTGCGAAGCGCGATACCGTGAATCTCTCCCTTGCGGGTCCCGACAAAGACATGATCGCCAATCAAGATCGGCTCAACGCGACCGAAGGCGCCTCCGGCATTGTAGACCCACTCCTCTCCAAGTGGGACCGCGACGGGAATTTCAGCCTTTTCAATTTCTGACTGAATTCTCTCTGCTGAAGTCGAACGGTATTCGTCTACTCCAATGTCCGCAACCTTGAGCCCCGAACAACCAGCCAGAAAAGTGAACAGAATCGTGCAGTATGTGAGATTATACTTGTTCAAAAGTCGAACCCGAAAAAGAACTGCCGGAAAAACTTGTCTCGATCTTTGAAGCCATTGCGATATCGGTAGCCCAGATCGTACCTGAGAACAAAACCACCGAAAATATTTACTCTTAAACCCAGACCAGTGGCACCCAGTGTTTCTCCAGCGTTGATCTGTCGTTGTATGGTGGAGTAGTCATCATTCCACGCATGAGCTGCGTCAAAAAACAGGGCTCCTCGAAGGTTGACAATACCGAACGGTGCAAGCACAGGTGCAATAAGATATGGGGCGTTAACAATGGGGAATCGAAGTTCATTCGAAGTGAACCACATCTTTTGACCCCGGACAGTAAACAGACGATAACCCCGAAGATCCCAGCTGCCCCCCAGAATAAATAGCCTTGCCTCGCGACCGTCATTAATCCGACCCACTCCCCTGGTCGCGAACGTCACTCCCGGAACGATCCGAAAGTAGCGCCGCACGTCGGCTTGAAGGGTAAAATAACTCACGTTAGAGTTCTTCACGTCCGTTGTGTAGGCAGCGGTGAGTCCAGCTCGCCAGCCATTTACGGGTCCATTCAGTGAGTACAATGAATTGTCATGTACCAGGGAAACACTGTTCGACAACAGCAGGGCTTTCCTTTCAGGACCAATCTGCAGATCCTTGTTGCTCCACGTCAACGATGTGTTAATGTCCAGTCGCCGGAATTTCGAAAGTGGATAGCTAACCCCAGTTACACCTCCGTAGAGAGTTTCAAAGAAGATCGGAAACGTCGCATCTGCATCTGGATCTGTAATGTCATACCGTCGACCGCTGAAGCGGTAGATTCCATACGCAATGTTTGCCCGCCGGTGCAGCTGAACCCTTGTGAGCGAAAAACTCAGGCTTCGCAAAAAGTCGCTACTTCTGTCTGCAGTATTGAGGATGGACAGGTATAGATAGTCATCACCGAGCATGTCCGAAAATGCAAGGACGGCCCCTCCGACGGTTCCCAGAACCGCACTCTGGCTTACCTGGCCCTGAGCAATATCAAGTTTATATCTCTTTTTGTACGGGAATTTCTCGGCACCCGCGTCAACTCCCAGTGTCTCAAAAGACCAGGTTGTATCGGACTGAGCCAGGTTGACTGTTTTCAATTCAAGAGGTTCTGCCACAAGCGAATCAATACCAGCCATCGTCCGAATGCTGAACCTGAACGATTCGAACGCGGTGAAGACTAGTTGATTGTCTTCTGTCCACGATGGATCGAAGGCTGCAGCCGAAAGATTTGTCAGCTGCCTGATGTAGGTTGTCGTACCGTAACTCAATCCTCCTAAATCCGCGCTGCTTGTAGCTACGGCAGGAGACTCCGGTACCGTTGTCGGTACATCCGCTACCCACACATTCTGTGCGCTAAATTTTCCGCCACTGCCTCGAGATGTGCTCGTGAAAACAAGATGTCTTCCGTCCGGGCTCCACCTTGGAGACATATCATTGCGTTCCCCGTACGTGATATACCTTATTTGACCATCCAGATTGTCATACGTGAAAAGGTTGTACGATCCGTTCAAGCCGACAGCTGTCCTATCCGATGAAAAGGCAATGCGGGTACCATCGGGGCTCCAGGCCGGGTCCCGATCATCATAGTGATCGTCCGTTACCCGTCTGAGAAGTCCAGACTCTGTTGAGAATATGTACAAGTCGCTGAATCCTGCCCGATCGATTGACGAGAACACTAGTTGCTTGCCATCGGGACTCCAGTCGGGCGAATACACAGCTATAAGTTCTTCAAATGCGTACGTCGTAATCATCCGATCAGCAACGACATCGTAAATGTGAATGACGTCTTTTTCTCCGCTCTTGGTTACAAACGCAAGTTTCCCATCTTCTGAAATACTGATACGACTTTCGAACAAATGAAATGCTTCGAACTTGTCACCCCGACCACCTTTTATCAGTGCTCTCGGTTTGTCAAGCGGTGTATAGTTGGAGTCAACCGGTACTTCAAAAACACTAGAGTACCCATCACGATTAGAGACAAAAAAGACTCTCGTCGACCCGTCTTTTCCTGAGTACGCTTCGGGCTTGGAATTAAATCCTCGAGCGGCAACGGCGCCAGCCATGAGCGAGGGGATCTGGATATCTTCAAACTCTGGATAGTACTGGGCCTTAAGCCAGGCCTCCCACTTCGCTGAAATCACCTTGAAATCCTCACGCAAAACGTCTGACATGACACGCCTGAAATCGAATTCTTTCCAGAAGTTGTCAATCAGTTCAAGGAGGTATTCTTCACCATACTCCTCGCCGATAAATCGACAGATGGCCTCGCCTTGTTTGTACATCACGAATGAACCGTTGATGCGATACATGTTTTCCAGGGGAGTCAGGTAGTTGGATACTAGCGCATCCCTGATGACCATTTCGTGACTGTGGTCAGGTTCGCCCGACCAGTATTCGGCAAGTCCCTCGGTGAACCACAACGGCAGGAAGCGGTCCTGCGGTATCCGATAATCGCGCATGACACGAAGGACCTTATTAAAGGTGAAGACATGTACCAGTTCGTGGCGGACTACGCGTCGAAACTGATGCAGGTTGCCATTGGCTGGAATTACTACCCTGCCCTTTAGAAACTCAAAAAAACCGCCGACACCGTCCGGGATGTGGCCGGGTGTGACGTTGGTCTGCTTGAAGTGCAGATTCGATGAGTAAAAAATCAGCGGTACACGATTGTTGAGCCCAAAATGAAATTTGTTCTGCAACTCATCGTATGCTTCCTCGGCGAACGCCGCGCCATGCTCAGCTAGTTCGAGCATTTCCGGGTAGTAGTAGACGTCAAAGTGTTCCGTCTTCAATACCGCCCAGTCGAAGTCCTCGTACTGAATCTTGTTGCGCCCGAAGTAATAGCCGTACTGCGCAGTGGCTTCCAGAGAGAAAGCGCACGCGATCAGGACGAAAAATATGACCTTTAATCCGATACTATAGCGCATGCAAAGATTCTTTGATGTGTAGTGTAAATATCGGAGAGACGGTCAACGATGTGAAATGTATAATAAACAGGCTCTCTTGCAAGGTATTTCGCCTTACTAGTCAATCTGGCTGCTCTTTTGGTAGCCTGAAGCGTCTGAATGGACGATACTTCGAAACTACAGACAGTCAGTCGGTTGGCGCACTTAGTTCATCAGCTTCAAGCAGGTGCGCCAGATCAAATGGATGCTCTGTCAGCCACTCTTCCAGGACCGTATTCACTTCGACAGTATTCTTAGCCTGCAGTACGGATTCAGCCAGTTGCCGGGCGTCCCGACTGTCGATAGCCCTGACGAACCTTTTCAGTTCCGGAATGAATGTAGGAGACGCTGAGATCTCATCAATTCCGAGGCCTACAAGGATCGGCAGATTGCGCGACTCCGCGCCCATCTCACCGCACAGGCTTGCCGATATTCCGGCGTTGTGCGCTTCATCAATCGTCAGCTTGATGAGTTTCAGCACAGCGGGATGCAGTTCCTGATACTTCTCTGCGACCAGGTCATTTCCTCTGTCAACAGCCAGCACGTACTGGGTCAGGTCATTGCTGCCAATAGATACGAAGTCGACCATGTCGGAGATTGCTCCGGCCATCAGGGCCGCGGCTGGTACCTCTATCATTGTGCCAACGGGAATTGAATCGCTGAATGCAATTCCTCGCTTGCGCAGCAGAGCTTTCTGTCGATCAAGCACCTGCAAGAACTCTTCTAGCTCACTGGTATCCGATACCATTGGAACGAGAATTCTGACTGGCCCGAAGGCGCTTGCGCGAAGAATGGCACGTAAGTGCGGCTCCAGTATTTCAGGCTTATCCAGCAGGACACGGATGCCCCGCCACCCCAGGAACGGATTGTGTTCACGATGAGCCATTGGAAGCAGTTTATCTCCACCAAGGTCGAGGACACGAATTGTTGTAATCTGATCCTCAAGTGTTTCAACAACGTGTTTGTATGTTCGGAATTGTTCGTCTTCCGAAATTGACATTCGGCCCTGCATGAGGTGCATCACCTCGGTCCGGAACAGACCGATTCCGTCGGCACCATTTTCGCGGATCAGATCGAGCTCTTCACGAAACTCGAAGTTAGCCCGCAGAGTCACCTTTCTACCATCAATAGTTTCGGATGGAAGAGAAACGAACTGCTGCCGCTCGTCTATTAACTGGTCGTATCTTTTTCTTAGCTTCTTGTACCGATCAACCGTCTCCTGGGTGGGATTTACGATAAGGCGGCCCTTGACACCGTCGACGACAATCCTCGTCCCCGACTCAATTCGTGCGGCTCCGCCGTGCAGGCCAAATACTGAAGGGACTCGAAGAGCTCTTGCCATTATGGCAACGTGTGACGTCGCCCCGCCAAAATCGATGGCCGCACCAATAATATCGCGTCGACTGAACAGCACGATGTCAGCGGCGGTCAGATTTTCAGCTACAATGATGGATCCGTGTCTGACAGCGGAAAGCAATTTATCACGGCGGAGATGACGCACAATCCTGTCTCGTACATCGTGAAAGTCGCTGGCCCGATCTTTCAAGTATTCGCTTTTGCTGGCTTCCATTCGTGTCGCCAACCCGTTGATAACATGATCTACGACATAGTCGGCCCTGCGCATGTCGGTTTGGACGATCTCACGAACTGCGTCATAGAGTGACGGATCTCGCAGCATCAACAGTTGCGCATCAAAAATGTCAGCACTTTCGTCGCCGAGTTTTTCGCGTGCTACGGTAATGATCTTTCTCAGATCGCGTTCTGACCGGACAATAGCCTCCTCAAAACGGTCTAGCTCAGCGTCGACACTATCGGTGTCCAGCGAGGAGTCGTCAATTTCGTACGTATATCCCGAATAGGAGTAAGCCTTTCCAATCGCGAAACCGGGAGAAATTGGAATACCTGTAAGTACGGTTTCCTGCTTCATTGAACTACGAGTCGTCTACTTAACTTCTCCGAACCCTTCTTCGAAGAGTGCAGCGATTGCATCAGCAGCCGCCACCTCATCATCTCCCTCAAAAAGTAACACGAGCTCTGCCCCCTGCTCGGCAGCCAGTGTCATGACACCGATTATGCTCTTCCCATTTATTTCGTAACCATCCTTTTCGATGAAGAAGTCTGACGCAAAACGGGAGGCTTCCCGGACAATCATAGACGCTGGACGGGTATGTATGCCAGCTCGATTTGTGACTTTGACTCTTCGTTCCGTCATATCGATTTAAGGAAATAGCAGGGATGAAACTCGATCAGGTCAATATACGGTTGCGCTCGCTCGTTTTGGAAGGTACCTAGTGCGATCTCGAATTTAGTCGGGCAATCATGGCACGCAACGCATCGCGGGCAGGACCCGCGGGCAACTCGGTAAGCTCGCTTACTGCCTGACCAGTATACTTCTCGACTTCCTTGCGGGTTGCTGCAAAGGCACCTACAGATTCCAGCAACAGCCGGGCCGAGTCGACCTCGTCAATGGAAATCCCGCCATTATTAAAGTATGCATCAAACCACTCTTTTTCGGCCGAAGGTGCCAATTCGTATCCCTTGAGGACAGGGTAAGATCTCTTACCTTCGACAAGATCACCGCCGACTGGTTTACCCCAGCTTGAATTGTCCGCCACAATATCGAGTAGATCGTCCTGGATCTGAAAAGCACGTCCCATACAATTACCAATAGATCGAAGGCGTGCAAGGCCACCCTCATCTACTCCGCCCACTATCCCACCGATTTCCAGGCACGCTTCAAGCAGCGCAGCTGTCTTCCCATCAATCATCAGAAGGTACTCCTGCAGACTGCCTGCACTGCTGGCAGCCAGTTCGGAATCAAGTGCCTGGCCCTCGCAGACTTTGACAGCCATCCGATTGAAAACATCGAGCATTCTTCCCTTTACCGTATCGCCGGATGTTCGTGCCAGGTTTGTATAAGCAAGGCAAAGCAAAAGGTCTCCGGACAGGATTGCTGCCGATGAGTCGAATTGTTTAAACACACTCGGTCGTCCTCGCCGTTCGTCCGAATTGTCCATGATGTCATCATGGACGAGAGTGAAATCATGAAACAACTGGACGGCAATTGCAGCTGGAAAGCCAGCCGTTGACCTCGGATCGCGAAGTCGGGAGGCGAGTACGACGAGGACTGGTCTCAGTCTTTTGCCGGCGTTCTCGAGGACGTAGTGTACCGGGTCATATAGGTAATGTGGTGTATTGGCAACTTTCAGCTCTGCGAAAGCAGTGTCTATTTCGGTCTGCGATTGATCGAGAAATTGTACACCGCGGGCCGAGCCATCGGCAACAACAGAGTTCATTCAGGCTACCTCCCGGGCAGCCACACCAGCAACGATCCGTTCGTACACTGCTTCCATTGAGCCTACTCCGTCGACTTCTATAAGACGACCAGATGACTTGAAGTACTCCTCAAGCGGCAAGGTTACGTCGCGATACTCCTTAAGCCTCGTCTGTATTGCTTCGGGCAGGTCATCCCGCCTTTGCATGATCAACTTCGAGGGAACATCTACCGGCGGTGGCTTGAAATCGAGGTGGTAGTTTTCACCCGTTTCTTTGTTCACTCGCCGCTTTGACAAGCGGTCTATGATGATAAAGTCTTCGACCTTCAAACTGACTACAGCTGTGAGCCTGACGAGATTGTCAGCGAGGTACTCATCAAGCCACTCGGCCTGTTGCAGGGTTCGAGGATATCCATCAAGGATGAAGTCATCGTTGTCGTGTCTGGCGATCGCATCTTCTGCCAGTTTTCGCACGAGTGTATCCGGGACGAGTTTCCCAGCAGTAACAAAGCTGCGTGCTTCATCGCCAAGGGGTGATTCGGACTTCATCGCAGCTCTGATAATTTCTCCAGTAGAAATGTGAGCTAGATTCTTGCGTTCCTTCAGGAGCGAAGCTTGAGTCCCTTTGCCGGCCCCTGGTGGGCCGAATAGTATCAGGCGCATAGACCAAAATAGTTAGTGAGTATTCTGTGGATCAGTCGGTGCTGGACGGTTCTGAACCGTTAAATCGTTTCAGACCTTCACGCACAAGCATCGACATGCCCGCTCTTACAAGAAATCCGGAAAGACTGCTCTTGCGGGGTTTCGTCTTGGGGGGCTTCAGGTACGCCTCAAACTCATCAAGCGCATCATAGGCCGCTTCGTCGGGGGACGCTCCGTCCTCCATTGCGTCACTGATCGCCCCGGCAATACCGGACACAACGGATCTAGGCACACTGGATGTTTTTCCGGAGCCGCCGCCTACTACAAGCCCGACAGCAACACCAGCACCCACTGCCAACAGAACCGCAGCGAGTGGATTATCGGTAAAGACTTTCTTGATAGCCTCGCCCGCACTGCCTATTTCATCCTGGATTGCATCGAGGCGCAGCGATATAGACTCGCTCGTCGATTTTAATCGGGCCTCGACATCTTCTTTGGATGGCGAAGCCGATTCGACGCTTGCCTCATATTCACGAACCCCATTCCCGGTCGCCAGCTGCACTTCTTTTTCAACGATTCCAGACATGACCCTACCTACGATTTGAGCGATTTCTTCCGGCCAGATTTCTGATCAGTGAACTTGATATTCACGAGCTTGGGGTTCACGATAGCTGCGACAATAAGCGCCACGACCAGAACACCGGTCACGCCCAGAAACCCGAGGAAGACGCTGTCGAAAAGCACGCCGAGTCCCAATCCGATCGTGAGTAATACGAACACGAGTGTGATAAGACCGACGGCAGCTACGATCGCTCCTTTTGCCGCCTCATTAACCTTCGTATCGACTCTGTCTTCCAGGTCGAGCTGCGTATACTGCATCTTCAAATCGACCCACGTTCGCATATCCTCGACGAGCCCCTTAGTCTGTGTCGAGATCCGCCTTACTTTCGAGTCCGGCTCTGCTGTGGATTTGAGTTTGTCAGCTTCATGCATCATGCTGGAAAATACGATATTCGTGGTTCAAATAGCTCCTAACTGGTACTAAGATCGTGGCAAGATGGTTCAGTTTACCCGCTATGACGCCAGGAAGTCGATTACGTCACACCCTGACTGCAGCCAGCCGAGCTCCGGGCGCTGTGCACTACCCAACGGTGCCGTTCGATGATTTTTGCTCCCGCCACCCCCATCCTCTACAATTACCTGTATTTCGTCGTCATTTGCGCCAATCCAGTCCCAAACTTCGTCACGCGATTCATACTCGCTCCAGCGAACATGACCAGGCTGCTGAATATCTGGTGGCCCCTTGCTGACAAGGAACGATTTGTCATCGCTGTATGCGTGGGGATACTCGATCGCTGCGAGATAGGCACGCTGCATTTCGACTCTCCCTGGAATGCCGGGTGCACACGGAAATACGGCGCGGAACCGGGCCATCGCATCGAGAAGTGCATCGGGCTGACTACCCGCTGGTGTCCAGACGACGGCGATACTCCGGCAGCCGGCACCATCATGCATCAGTATGTCTTCGGCTAGTCTCTCCAGTTGCTCTTCTGACTCAGATCCGTTCAGTATTGCAACTCCGAAGCCGGGGCCGCGGAGCAGTACATCTTCAGGATCGAGGCCAGCCCTGGCAATTGCATTCTTCATGGCATCGAGCGTAGATGTTGTACCGGTTGCAATCACCTTGTCGACCCCTTTTAGGACCTGATCTTTTTCAACAAACTCTATGTTGATTTGTGGCAGGCTGCTTCTCAAGTCCTCAACGAAGGCACTCAGCAGATGTGGCGAACGCGACGAGAGGCTTCCCCTGTATGAGACACCCAGCAGTACGGCTGCTATCAAATCCTGGAGATCAGCCATCGGTACGTTTCCGGGGTTGAGCACTCCGACTGACACGTCTCGATCCACAGAACGACCAGAAAGCCATGATTCAAGATTCGATGAGGTGATCTGATTCATCTGCTGATTGACGGCGAAGTGTATCGCCTCCGGCGTAAAGTTGTTGTCGAGAGCCAGAGTTGCATTCATAGCCTGGACCCGCGGAGGATACTCCACGTCGATCCACTTTCGGGCAGTGGCATCCAGCGCAGCTATTGACTCAGCGACAGTCATAAAAGTTGATAGCATCCTTGTCTAAGTGGTGCCGGCGGACAGAAACAGCAAAGGGCGACCGATGGTCGCCCTTTGCACTTCATCGTAAGATGGTTTGACTACTTCTCAGCCTTCTCAGCTTTTTCAGCTTTTTCAGCTTTTTCGTCATCCGATGCTTCAGCTGCTTCTGCGGCTTCAGCTACCGGTTCGGCCTCCGATGCATCGTCTTCGGCTGGCGCAACTTTGGCTTCTTTTTTAGTCTTCGTGGTCTCCGCTGCAGCCTCTGCTTCCTGAGCTTCCATCGTGGCTTTCAAGTTTTCGAGACCGCTTAATTCGCCAAGGGTCGTCGGACCTTTGGTTCGGACTTCCGATCTGAAACTGTCAATGTCACGACGCTCACGGGCCTTCTCTTCCCGCTTCACTTTCGCCTCTTGGCGTTTCTCAGTCTGCTGCGCAGCGACTTCCTTGGCAACCTCTGAGACGAGAATCTCTTTCTGGTTAAGGTCAAACTTAATGACCATCACGCTTTCAAGATCATCTCCCTCAGCGTAAGCGGTCTGATAGTTTGCACTGTTCTTCAGCTCACTGGCCGGAAGGTATGCTTCCACGTCCATCGGGAGACTGACAATAAGACCTTTGTCCTCGAAGCGAACAATTTTGGCTGCCACTTCAGTACCTGGTGCATAGACTTCGGCGAACTGTGACCACGGGTTCGTCTCGATCTGTTTGTGTCCGAGAGAGATCCGTCGTTCATCGATGTCGATGCCAAGCACGACTACATCGAGCTCCTGCCCCTTCTTCACGATCTCGTTCGGATGCCGGACCTTCTTGGTCCAGGAGAGATCAGAGATGTGGACCAGACCATCAATTCCAGGCTCTATTTCAACGAATACACCAAAGTTGGTGATATTCCGAACTGTTCCACGCATGACAGTCCCGGCTGGATAACGGTTCGTGATATCCTGCCATGGGTCCGGCTCCAGCTGTTTCATCCCGAGCGATATCTTCTTGCCTTCGTGGTCGATGTTCAGAATTTGAACATTTACCATTTGACCGAGAGATACCATCTGACTCGGGTGCTTGATGTGTTCAGTCCAACTCATTTCCGAGATGTGGACCAGACCTTCAATTCCTTTTTCCAGCTCAACGAAAGCACCGTAGTCAGTGATCGATACGACCTTACCCTCGACGGTGTCTTCCAGTTTGAAGCGTTCGTCGATATTATCCCACGGATGCGGCTGCAGTTGCTTCAGGCCAAGTGAGATACGCTGTCGCTCTTGATCATAATCGAGAACTACAATGTTGAGCTTCTCATCGAGACTTACCAGCTCCGATGGATGCGATACACGACCCCATGACAGGTCCGTGATATGGAGCAGGCCGTCGACGCCACCGAGATCGATAAAGACACCGAAATCTGTGATGTTCTTGACGGTACCTTCCAGGATCTGACCCGGCTCCATGGTTGCAAGAATTTTGTCACGCTGCTTCTCGAGATCCTTCTCGATAAGCGCCTTGTGCGAAACAACGATATTCTCGTTTGCAGGGTTGAGCTTGACGATCTTGAACTCCATACGCTTTTCGAGATACGCATCAAAGTCGCGTACCGGTCGAACGTCTATCTGCGAACCTGGAAGGAACGCTTCGACACCGTCGAATAGTTCTACGATCATGCCGCCTTTAATCCGGCGGACGATGAGGCCTTCGAGAATCTCCTCTGTTTCGTGAGCTTTCTCAATGCGCTGCCATCTCTGAACCTTGTCAGCTTTCGTTTTGGAGAGGACAAGCTGACCCTGGTAGTCCTCGATTCTTTCGAGGTAGACCTCTACCTGCTGTCCGGGCTCGAGTTCTTCCCCGAACTCCGATTTGGAAACGATACCGTCGCTCTTAAAGCCGATATCAATGACGACGTCCTTCTCGCCAACACTAACGATCTTGCCGGATACAATTTCGTGGGCAGATACATTTGTTAGTGTGCTTTCAACGAGGGCAACCAGCTTGTTGTAGCGGTCTGTCGCTTCGTCGTCTTTCTCTGCCGAATCAAGGTCTTCCAGTCGGATGACATCTCCGGTCAGTGCGCCGCTATAGCCTGGTCGTTCGGGGCCTTTGGTTTCGGGAGGTGCATTATTCGCGGGTGGTGCCTCTTCGGCAACGGCCGGCGTGTCTTTGTTTTCAGCTACCGCGATTTCTTCTGCCGTCTCAACAGTTTCTGCTGCCGTTTCTACCTCTTCAGTTACTCCTTCAGTTGACGTGGTGGTATCGCTTGGTGCTTCTGTTTCTTCAGTTACGTTGCGCTGATCATCAGCCATGTAGTTTTCTCCGGATCGTGTCTGTAAGCTTTTGCTTCGAGGATCAGACCGCTCCACCTTGTTTAGTTAGCAATTAAGTTCGCCGTTCAGGGCCTCGACCTGCACGCGAATTCCGATTTCAGTGTATCTGATTAATCTGATTAATAATTTCTCGTACTTGTTCACTCATTGACAGCTCTGTGGTGTCCAGGATAAGTGCATCCTCAGCGCATGCAAGAGGCGCAACCTCGCGGTTCCGGTCTCTTTCATCTCTGTCCTCAATCTCTCGGATAATGGTGTTCATAGATACCGAAGCACCAGAATCTGACAACTGCGCCATCCTTCGTCTCGCTCGCTCTTCAATCGTTGCAGTCATGAAGAATTTGAGGTCAGCATTCGGAACAACTACAGTACCGATGTCCCGACCCTCAATCACCACGCCGCCGTATCTTTTCTCAAGTCGATCGATGATGGTCCGTTGCTGGTCGACCATTCGGTCCCGCAATTTCTGCAACGTCGCAACCTGGCTGGCAATCCGTCCAACTTCCGAAGCACGGATACTGTCCGTTACGTCGATACCGTCCAGAAAAACAGCAGTAGATCCGGAGTCAAAAGCAATCTCGATGTCTGCGTTCTCAAGAATGCGTTCTGCCTCTCGATCTTCGACACTGATACCTTTCTGTTGGATAGCTAACCCGGCCGCCCTGTACATGGCACCTGTGTCCAGATGCGCATAATTGGCCGCATTAGCGACGGCACGCGCTGTTGTGCTTTTCCCCGACCCTGCCGGGCCGTCAATGGCAATAATCAAAGTACATACACGAGTAAAAAGTGTAGAACAGTAAAATACGAAGTTATTTCTCGTCCAGCAACTATCACGCCGACGATGCCCGCTGCAAGCAAATGAGGCAGAAAGACCTGAAAATGCCCGATTACCCGACCGTCTTGCTGACAATCGTAATCGGATCAGAATACCGTATCGGACCCAGAGGCGTATTGATTGTCGGCAAAGCTCTGATTTTAATGTTTTTGGGCTCTCCCCCCGCCCCTGACAGCGACAATGCCAAATCAACCAGGTCTTTCGCACTCTTGTCGAAAAATGAGAACAACTCCAGATTGATCGATAGCGGAATCGTAGCTGTCCCGCCAGCTGGAATCAGAAACTCATCATCAATAATGCCGCTGATGGTCTCTGTATCTTCAAGAAGCAAGGTCCAGTCCATCCGAACCATCCTCGCCTGGACGTTGTTCTCGGGCGGGTTCTCAGCTCCAATGTTGAGATCAAAAGACAGAGGTATCTCGCGATTCACTACCGCGCGACCAAGCCTGGCGACCTCAGTAAACTGCAAGTCGTCGTAAGCCTTGATATTCGCTAACGGGACGTCAGCCAACTGTACATCGGCAATCCTGTCAAGGGAGAAAACCAGATTTCTTAGATTAGCTATTTCCTTTAATGCACTGCAGCTCAATGAGCTAGCTGCCAGTGTGCAAAACAATAAGAGAGAAGCGACTCGTCTCATGGACCGTAATTTTGATTAGTGGGTAATCGAACGTGGAGGTACGCTGGGAAGCCGCCTTCTAACCTCGGCGAGTGTATTTTGTTTACATGCGAAAACTCAAGCATCAGGAAATCAGGCGACTGACTACGACCGGTTTCGATGAATCCTCCAAGCATCCGATTTCTATCCTTATCGACAACGTCCGCTCAGCATATAACGTCGGGTCAATCCTCCGGACGTCTGACGCGGCGCGCGTCGAGCATGTATATCTGACGGGTATTTCTCCGCCGCCGTCACACAAACTTGTTCACAAGACGGCACTAGGGGCCCAGGAGACCGTTTCGACTTCAACCGTGACTGATCCGGCCGGATTGATTCAAGAGCTGAGGGAAAAGGGCTATACCATCGCGGCGCTTGAGCTGACAGATACGCCTTTTGCAGTGAGCGACATCACGCCTGACCACTTTCCGATGCTGCTGATTGTAGGCAATGAGCTGTCTGGAGTCGACGATGAACTGATTGGCGATGCGGATCTCGCTATCGAGATTCCCCAGTACGGGACAAAACAGTCCCTCAATGTCGCTGTTGCGTACGGAATTGCTATTTTCGGCCTGGTTGACCAATACAGGTCAAATCAACAATCAGTCTAGCCAAACGAAATGATTGACAAGGCCGTTTCCTTTGACGGAGTTCCATATGACCAGTGGATCGAGCGCGTAAAAACCGAGCTTCGAAAGTCGGGTAAAGAGTTCAATCCGTACTGGACGATGGCACAGGACGTGCCAATCGAGCGAATTCCGTCGCGACCCACGTCCCCGTCAAGAATCGAATCGCCCACCTCTGTCTGGCAGACAGTACTTTCGTCCGGACTCTCGACCCGGGATGAGCTTAAGGCCGCTATGCGACGGGCATCGGCCGATAGCGCCCTGATCAACCTTTCTGCACACGCCGATAGGTCTGCGATAGATGCCTTGGTAGACTCGCAATTACCGTTCGGGATATGCGGTTCGACGGAGATTCTGGTTCCGATACTCGAACGCACGGCTGGTGACAAACTGCTCTATGCCTTCTTCCAGCCTCCTGATTCTCACGCCACGATATCCGTCGATTCAATCATTGATCTGGTCGACTGCACACGAGCATGCGGATATTCAGGAGCGATAGTGCTCATCGCTGACGATTCTGGCATAAAGGACCAATCTGCACGCCTGGCATCTATGCTTTCACGGTTTCGTGACGCTATCGATGCACTTATATCTGCCGGCCTCGATGCCGGTGCAGCGACAACGAAGATTGTTGTGCAGATTTCCACCGGATCGGATTTCGTAGCTGATTCGATCAGGCTGAGGGCTCTTCGACTCGGCCTGAACCGAATCCTCATGAGCCATCATTGTGACCCGGACGAAGCGAATCCTGTTATCTGGGCGACCACGGAAACCGAGAAGGATCCCGACGATGATGTGTATCTCGTACGTGAGACGCTTGCTCGAGCAAGTGCAGCTCTTGCCGGGGTGCACGCCATGGTGGTTCGCGACAGCCCGAGCGCACACTTTGAAAGCTCTGTGACGCATCTCCTGGCTCACGAGAGCAATTTGCACGCTGCTCGCGACCCGTTTGCGAGTTCGTTTTTTGTCGAATCCGGTGCAGCCGCCCTGCTGGAGTCTGTTCTGGATTCTCTCCCTGAAGAGGTTGACGCCTCTACACAGGGAGTGCCGAATGGAGAGTCGCACATCGACCCATCTCCGGCAGGCAGCGGTTGGTAC
>JABDKO010000023.1 GCA_013002165.1 Rhodothermales bacterium
ACCAGACGAGTGGCAGGCGTCCAGCGTACTCTCTGCTGAACAAGTCGGGTACCAAGTATTGTCGGATCCTCAGTTATTCCAGTAGGCGCCAACGGTAATTTCGTTGATGCAGTTGAGGTCGCTCCGTCTGCACGCCTCACGTCGATCCGATATGTATCCAAAGGGATTGCACGGAATTCGGACCAGAATACGTGCGCCCACGATCCGTCGTCAAAGAATACAAGAGAGTCATTCCACTGACGCTCTTCCCCTGAATTGACATTGGTCGACATAACGGTCGCATCAATAGGCGCCGACGGGTCGAGCAAGTCGAGCTGATCACGGACCGGTATCACATGAACTCATTGTGTGTCTCGCTCGGCACCGAGATAACCAAACACGGTGTAGGGTTGCGTAGTACCGACTATTGGTGTAATCGCAGTCTCGCAGCCGACAAGAACAAGCACCAGAAAGAGGCAACCAAAAATAAACTGTCGCATCATGATCCAACCTCAAGCTTCAGACCAAGGGACGGCACGAACGGCAGCTGGTTTACCCGACCAAGTGTAAACAGGTCGAAATAAAACAGGTTGTCGCGGTTGTATGTATTAATAACGCCGGCATTCACGGCAAGATTTGCATTTGGACCGATGTTGAACGTGCGTTCCAGATTGACATCAAGGCGATGATAGGTTGGAAGCCTGCCATCATACGGGCGGTCATAAATCACTCGTGGCACCGCAGGTCGTTCAAACAGATCGACCGGACCGTCCATGAAAATAAAACCATCGAACCCAAGGACCTGATTGTACGGCAGGCCTGAACCGAACTTCCACTGAACGTTCAAGTCAGCCAATGATGTTCTGAGTTTTGAAAGCACTGTAATCTGGTGGCGCCGGTCGTGCGGCGGATTAAATATTTCCGACTCGTTCCCGAACCAGATCGGGATAGTTCGTTGCTTCGCCTCATACTCTGTCACAGAAAAGCCGTAGCTCACGAGCGAATAGAAGACCTGTTTGTCGATCTCGAATCGCAGGTCGGCGCCCGACGACCAACCGTCGGCATTCTGCAGGTTTGTATTGAAGCGAGGAAGAGCTGTCCACTCGGAAATGAACAGGTTCGACATATCCTTATAGTACCCTTCGAGAGATACCTCCATCGAACGATTGAGAGACCGCTGCACACCCGCGATGAAGTGCCACGCCGACGGCACATCCTGACGCGGCGATGCGGTCCACGCCGTGAATACGTTGCCTATGTCCCGTCGATCATTGAGACCCACTATTTCCTGATGGTACTTCCCGGCTGCAGCACTGAAACGAGTAGGTCCCTGAACATACACAGCTCGAAGTCTCGGTTCGTAGAACGTCTGTGCCTTACTTGGAAACGCCTGGATTCGTAAACCGGGGGATAGCTGCAAACCGCTGCCGATATATACAACCGTCTTCACGTACGCTCCGACTTCTGTGACGAACTCGCGATTGAAATCAATATTCTGATACTGACCGCCAAGCTGGCTATCGAGGGTATATGTATTTGTAAATATCCCCCAGTCGTAGTTGCTCTGACCGATTGAATACGAAACGTCTGCGGACGTGCTGTACTGCGTGACACTAACCAGGCGATCCGGATCGCCAATGGGTCCTGACTCTGTCCGCAACTGGGAAACACTCATGTTCACCCGTCCCAGCATTGGAAGAGCAGATGGCAGCATGACGTAGCGAACGCCCAGCGCCCTGTTTTCCCATGTAATGTTCGTCGTCCGATCGATATCGATGATACTGCCCTGAAGGTCCTCGCCAATTCTGGCCCGGTCATACGTGCTCAACGCCGTAACAGAAATTCGGCTTTTGTTGGTAAGCACTGCGTGCAGCTTTGCAAGACGGTCGCCAAAGCGATATGGTAACTCCTGATTGATAACGCGCTCCACACCATTCTCTACAACCGACTCTCTGATTGAGGCAAGAAACGAAACTGATCCTGTTGCGAGTGGGCCCTCCAGCGTCGCCGTGCTAACGAATGGAGCAATAGATAACCGGGCACCAAAATCTTGCTTGTTGCCATTCCGTGACGACACGTCCAACACGGAACTGAGGCGACCACCGTATTCACTTCCGTAGCCGCCCGCGAAGAGCTCCGCACGACTGATTACATCCGAAGGGAAGGCGGAGAAGAATCCAACTACGTGGAAAGGCTGGTAGATCGGGATGCCATCCAGCAGGACCAGATTCTGGGTTGGCTCACCGCCGCGAATGAACAACTGCCCACCCCGGTCTCCTGTCGATACAACTCCCGGCAATGCCGTCAGATAATTCGCGAGGTCGCCCGAAACGTCGGGAGTGGGGATCAGATCAATGTCTCTCGGCCTGATCGTCTGTTGACCGGCGACAACATTGGCAGCACCTTCACCGGGTGCCTCATCCTCGACAATGATTTCATCCAGAAACGCAAGATCCGGCACCAATGCATAACTAAGCGTGACTGTAATTCCAGCTGCCAGCGACAAGTTTTCCGAATACGTTTCATACCCTATGTATGACGCTTCCAGTATATAGTCACCGGGAGGAATTTGTGAGACGACGTACACGCCGTCACGGTCAGAGACGGAGCCATGAAAAGTCGTGCCTCTTAAAACGACGTTTACTCCTTCCAGTGGTTCGCCGTTGTCAAAATCTGTAATAAATCCCCGAACAATTGCATTCTGCCCGAAACTGGTGTATGCCGGTATCAGGCTGCAAAGCAACAGCGTCGCGGCCAGATACCTGGGAAGGGAAAGTAGTTTGAACGGCAACTGTTTATTGTGCGGTTGATCTGGCATCGCGTAGCCCGCGACGGATGATCGGAGATGATAAGAACTGCAATGCGGAAGTTAACAAATTGTGCTTCCTTCTGCACAGCTGGTCGCCTGACCTGTTACAATGCCGTGCCAGACCGTAGAGGCCTGTCGCCTAACCATCGGCATTGTCACCTTTGAAAATTGTAATCTCCTGCGCGGCAGAGGCTACCCTGACGCGGCCTTCGCTACTGTCGAACCTTCGCAACAGTTCAGTGAAAAGCTTGTCCTTGGTGGCGCGTCGTTGCTTGAAATCAACAACATAGCGAATCGTAAAAGTAACCCAGTTCTCATCGGCGGTGATTGTAACGAGTGGATCTACGATTGCCTGCTCGATCATATACTTGTTCGTCATGCGCTTCCATTCGTTTCGGGCGTTCCGACTGAATTCTCCGAGCAAATCGGCGGCAGTCGCAGAGCACAATTCACGAGCTAGCGCAAGGTCGCTTCCGTATCTGACCGGGACCCGAATTTCATCCCAGAGGAACGGGAAGTCGCCCGAGTAATTGAGAACAGGTTCCTTGAACAAAAACGAGTTTGAAATTCGAACCACTCGACCGTTGTACAAGTCGCCATCTACCCACGCCCCTGTTTCGAACAGTGTTGTTCTCAGGATTGCAATGTCGACAACGTCGCCGGTAATACCGCCAAGCTGTATCCGGTCTCCAACAGTGTAATAGCCTCCCAGGGAAATGGCGATCCACCCCGCAATGCTCATGATGATCTCCTGGAGGGCAAACGCGATTCCGGCCCCGGCAATACCGAGCATGAATGTGAGGGCGCCCAGCTGACTGGCGAACACGATGGAGATGTAGATGACGACAACCACGTACGTCGCCATTGAAACAATCTTCCGGGCTCGATAGCGCGCATTCGAATTATCGACTCGGACCCGCAGGGACCTGTTGATGAGCGCCCGGATCAGGAATATCGCAATCAGTCCAATGACAACGATCGCCAGTTGCCTCACAAATACGGATGACAGCGCCTGAGTTAGTGATTCAGGTAGATCTAGCATGTATTCCCCCCGGCAGAAGAATAGTTTTTCTATTGAAAGACACGGCTGTGGGCATACAGACCTGGCATAAAGCAGGTCTCGGGCACGATTACTTACTCCAATCGAGCGTGTGCAAAGACACGACGACCACTTGCTTTTCAATAGCTAACGGGATGAAGGGATCCCTCACCGCTGCCTTAAAGGGTTGACGTACGACA
This sequence comes from Rhodothermales bacterium, assembly GCA_013002165.1. Taxonomy (GTDB): domain Bacteria; phylum Bacteroidota; class Rhodothermia; order Rhodothermales; family JABDKH01; genus JABDKO01. Next base: position 4,028 of record JABDKO010000023.1, read on the forward strand.
AATGGAGATAGGGAATAAGAGATAGGAGATAGGAGATAGGAGATAGGGGTTAGGAGATAGGAGATAGGAAGGGCTTCATCTTCAATATCTTCAGGGTCATGAGACTCAGCAACGGATCGAACGGTACCGGAACTACGCTTTCTTTGTATCCGGGGCGGTGGAGTATTTCCCCCCGGTGACACAGACGAGTCAACTCCTACTCGTCGATAGTTGCAGGAGCGAGCGCGCTTTCTATTGGACGCACCGGCGCTACCGTTGCGATCCTGATCCCCAATACCACAATAAATGAGTCGGCTAGATACCGAACCCGAACTGCCAACCGATACGAAGAAGCGGCATTACAGGAATGTTGTTCAGTTCTGCCTGAGCTGACTGGATTTCATTGTTCAGGTCGGTCATGAATTGAGCATCGGCTGTAATTGGACCTGTTGCTGTCAAATTTATTTTCGGCGTCCCTGTAAGCGCGACGCCAACGCCGATATTCAGTCCGCCGGAACGACGCCCAATCATGAACGCAGCTGCGGGACCTCCGAAGTCGAAGTTTCCTTCAAGGGATCCGATGTCAGATGCGTTGTATTCGCCGTCACCGATTTCGACAAGATCGACAAGATTGTTCGCGTCACCATATGCATTATAGCCACCGATCAGGACTCCGCCACCAAGTGTGAGTCCGAGAACGCCCGGATGGAAATTCACCAATACAAGTCCACCACCAAGATCCGTCTGGATACCATATTCGATTCCATCAGAACTCAGGTTTACCCTTTTGATAGGAATCAGCCCGAACTCTCCCGATACCGAGAACTGCAATAGTTTGACCTGAGCGCTCGCCCCGACTCCAAGCGAACTTACCTGAGGTCCAAAGTACGTTCCGACCATCTGCCCCTGGGCTGGAATAGCCAGAAATCCTGCAATAGCTATCAGTGAAAAAAGTCCTTTTATCGCCCGCATGATGTGCTCTCATTTGGTGTATTCAGAACGGTTTGATGTCCATCCTGGCAAATACTGTTGACATCGAGGGGTTTCGGCGCTGAGAATAGAGACCTTTAGCCTAAGTCTATGTTTAACAATATTATGGTCTATTCTTCATCTGTTTCCAGAGGCCATTTTGATCGATTCTGGCTGTTTTCGAAGCAACATCATACTCCAGATGCCCAGAATCGGGCCCACAGAAAGGGTCGCCAGTGCGATGTGCCACCCTGCAATTTCGACCAGATATGGAACTCCGCGAATACTTCCGAGCGTCAGTAGAAAGCCGATGCTGGTCTGAGTCGTCAGTGCGGTGCCGACGTAGCGCGGATCTGCGAGTTCACTCACAGCGGTGCTGAACTGAGCGCTGTCAGCCACCACGGCAAAACCCCAGAGCAATGCCACAATCGTGAGTGCTAACGGCGATTGTATCAGAGCCCCGGCGAGCACGCAGCATGACCCGGAGATCGCCAGGCTTGCGATCGTTATCCGGGTACGTCCGAGACGATCTGCGAAGTATCCCGCCGCAATGCAACCGACCGCCCCAAGAGCGATCGTTGCGAATCCGGCGAAACGAGCGGCTGCAATACTATGGCCTGCATTTGTGTAGCTGATGATGAGCAATGCCGGAACCCAGGTCCACATGGCGTACAGTTCCCACATGTGGCCGAAGTACCCAAAATTAGCAAGGCGAGTGGGCTTGTCCAGCAAAGCGTTTTTCATGAATCGCCAGTTGAACGGCGCTCTTGTTGTCAGCAGCGGTCCTTCCCGGACAGTCAACCAACAGATCAGTGCACTTAGGACTGCGAGACCAGATGTTGTTGTCACTACGGATCTCCAGGGTGGCATTCCCGCGACGACTGACGTCGGGAAAGCGTTAATCAGGTGTGGAATGGCAGATCCGAATGTCAGCGCACCAACGAGTATCCCTATCCACAGTCCCCGGTCTCTTGTCGTCCAGGTAGCCATGAGTTTCATCCCTGGTGGGTAAATACCCGCGAGAAATACACCTGTCACAAACCTCAGTGCGATTATGGCACTGACGGTCGTGCCCGCAAAAACAATCAATCCATTAGCAAGAGCACCAAGAAGTGCGGAGACGGCAATCAATTTGTCTGAAGAAATACGGTCTGGAAGGTTGAGAAATGCCGACCCCAGGGCTCCAACGACGAACCCGAGCTGTACGGACATCGTGAGCCACGATTGTTGAGAGCCGGCTAACCCGAATTCGGCACTTAGCTGGGGAGCAATTGCTGATGCGGAAAACCAGAGGCTCATTGCCAGCAGCTCGGAGAGGGCAAGCAGCATCAGAATCAGCGTCCTGCTACTTTTCATCTCAGAAATGGTCCGATTTCTTTGTCAGACACGACAGGTTTGACAGCATGATCCAGCGTCCGTAACGGCGGCGAGTTCGTCTAAATATAGCCGACAGCCATGTACAAACCCCGGGCTCCAAAAACATTCCGCTGCTGGGGGCTGGTGCCTCCCGTGTTAAGCCCTTATAAAAGAGCGAGAGGCCTCGCCCGACCCCCGGAACAAGACCTCTCTACTTTCGAGCATAACGCTTGAGCTTGAATGTGGCTTCACTTCTCCGCCTCAGGAACCACACAAAACAAACGCTCAAGCCAGCCCTGACAAGACCGCATAAACCTTAGGAGATCCACTTGGCCTTAGATGTAAGATCGACAGCGGTGTGAAGTGAACCAGTCGTGATACAGAGGAACGGCGTGTAGTAGGTAGTCGGTGCAGGATGTAGGTGTATACACTACGGCCCATGCCGGGGAAGCACTAGCTTCCTTTTTCACTCTCTACCCACTGGACGGCCTGCTGCATCAGTTCCGCAGCTGACTTGAGATTCAGCTTTTCCTTGATTCTCGCGCGATAGGACTCAACCGTCTTGATTGATAGATGCAGCCGCTCTGAAATTTCGCGGGTTGAGATACCACGACCCGTTAGTTCGAAAACCTCGAGTTCGCGATCGCTAAGCACCTGCAGCGGGGTCTCGACTGTCGGCTGACGCCCTGAGGCAAGGCTCATCAGCAGCCTTTCGTTGATTTCTTCGCTTACATAGATCCCACCTGCCAGAACCTTCCGTACCGCCTTGACAATTACCTCTCCGGCCTCAAGTTTCATTACGTACCCTCGGGCGCCCGCCCGAATGGCGCGTTCGGCATACAGAGCCTCGTCGTGCCGGGATACGACCAGCGTAGGCATTTGAGGTCTCAGGGCCTGGAAATGCTTCAGCAGTTCGAGACCACTCATTGAGGGAAGCGAGATGTCGACAATGGCGAGCTCTGGTTCAAGCCTGTCCAGTTCAGACAGGGCTTCTTCGGCCGACGCTACCTGGGCAACTACGGACAGGTCTGGCTCGGCGTCAAGTGACATCGCAAGCCCTTTTCTCATCAGTGGATGGTCATCAACAATTAAGATTCTACTCATTGGCCATTCTCCTTTCGGGTCGCATCAAAACTGATCGGTAGCATGTCAAGCCTGACGGTACATGATACGACTGTACCACCATCAAATGATGGGACAATATCGAGACTTCCACCCACCATTTTAGCTCTGTAATTCATTATATGGATTCCCATGCCACGGGTGCTGTCCCTTTCCTCGTTTTCCCGGAATCCGGACCCATTGTCAATAATACGCAGGCGAAGCGTTTTCGAACCTCTCGAAAGCTCGATGCGAACTACGTCAGCTTTGCCATGTGTCACGGCATTGCTAATGGCTTCTTGTGCAATCCGAAACAGGTGGGTCGCTGTGCTATTGTCGTCAACGCTGACGGCACCGTTTGATTCATACCTGCATCGGATACCAAACAGTTTCTCGATGTTCAGCGCAAGTCTTCCCAGAGCACTATCCAGGCCAGCGGCTTCAAGGTCTACCGGTGACAGGTTTCGCGCCAGGGTTCTGGCTTGCCGGTCCGCTTCTTTGACAAGATCACTGACCTCAGATATCTCCTCGGCCAGCTGTTCGTCCTTATCTCTGATACTCTTGCCGAGGTTCTGCGTTATCAAACCAATTCCGGTTAACATCTGGCCAAGCCCGTCGTGCAGGTCCTGACCTATTCGTCGCCTCTCAAGATCGCCGACTCGCAGTAACTCCCGTTCCAGTTTCCGTCGCTCTGAAATATCGCGCAGAATACCGGTGAACAATCTTTTCGTGGTTCCGACCTTAACTTCGCTGACAGCGAGATCCAGCGGAAAAAGTGATCCGTCCTTCCGGCGACCGACAACTTCGCGTCCGATACCGATGATCTTGCGGTGGCCCGTTTCCAAATAATTTGTCAGGTACTCATCGTGCTCTGCCTTGAACGGATCCGGCATCAGGATAGATACGTTTTCGCCGATAAGCTCTTCGATTGCATATCCGAAAATGTCCATGACGGCACTGTTGATCGTCTCGATCTTTCCACGTTCATCGATCGTTATAATTCCGTCTACTGTCGTCTCAAGGACTGCCGTAGCCATAGCAGTGCTTCGCGACAGTGCATCTTCAGCAAGCCAGCGCATTGCACGAGCACGCGAGCGGTCCATTATCAATCGTACCCGGGCCGTGCAGTACTCGAGATTGCCGCGGTAGTGGATGATGTCATCGGCTCCCGCGTGCAGAAAGTCGTCAAATTCAGGACCCGAATCCGTCACGACAAGGGTAATTACCGGCTGCTGTGAAGTATCGCGCTCGTGGATCTGCCTGCAAAAAGCCTGTGCTTCCTCACTGGTACCCCCTGCGATAAAAACCAACGCCTGCTCGGTTCGGTCGAGGTCCGGAACTGAACTCACGACCGAGAAATGACAACCTTCAGCGTGCAAGATCTCGCCAATGCAATTAGCGATCTCAGCGTCGAGATTAATAATCGACGCGCTTATCGATGGATAATCTTTCGGGTGCATTGCGGGGGTCTTACTGGAAATAAAATAGTCCGACAGATTTACTCCTTTAAATACGAAAGGTACGAACGCTGTCAAAGTCTCGGCCATCATTGGAGCTGGTAGGAATAGATCGGTGTTATACCGCCCCACGATAACTACAATGTGAATGTACCTTCAAGAGCAAAAGTACCACAAGTATGTGGGCAAATTCCCCACATACGCAGCTGTGCGTACGTAACTACCTACGGAATCAGTACTTCCGACACGGGCCTTCTGGGGGTCCGTTTGAGGTCCCTTCCGTATCCCATTCGAAGAATGCACTGCGGCACACGACCCTGCGTAATAAGCTCACCAACACTCTGCCGTAAGTGTTCGACTTCAATCGGTTGATTCAGATAAGATGCCGAAAGTCGGTAATCGTGAGCCAGCAACAAAAGATGATCGAGGGCCATGCCTGCCTTAAGCCAGTTCATCTGGTCATCGCCAGCTGTCGAAATAACGAGAAGCGCGGGCGATCCATCGGCAAGTTCCAGATCTCGGGCTGCACGACCTTCACCCCAGTCAAATGTCCGGACCATGAATGGGCCGGCGTAGGAGGTGATGTCACGGACGCCGGCGGAGTAACCCGGGATTCCATCTCGACTCTGGCTGCGACTTGGATGTATCCATGCGGCTAATTCCCGGCGAAATCGTTTGTCTCCACCCTGAATTCGATCACCTTCTGCAATCAGTTCTGCCAGTTTTCTCTTTTCGCTGCCCGTAATGACATCGAGCATGGCTCCCTCCGCCTCGACTGCAGATGCCAGCGATTCAAGATCGGAGATCGGAATGTCCTGTGGTTTGAAAGGCAGTCGATTGGTCCGTCGGTGGAAGATCGCTTCGAACAGTTTGTTTTCATTAAGCGTCGGTTCCTGTCGCCCTCCAAGAGAAACCACGGCGATCAAGTCGGCATCTTGTGGATCCGGCAATAACGACACGGTCGCGTTGTAGCCAAATCGACGAGCTGCAACCCACAGGTGAAACGTGGCAGCACCACAACTCATCACAAGCTCCCGATCATCAGGATCGATGACCGCAAGTGCCCTCGCACGATCGGCAAAGACTAAAACCTTGTCACCCTCAACTTTGAATTTCCAGGGCTGAGTATTGTGACCCGAAGGAGCCAACACAGCATAGTTCAGCATGAACAGCAACTTATGTTCCTCTGACTCTTCGACAGGGAAGTCGTAGTCGTGTACGTCCCATGGATTGTCTATTTGCATAACTCGCACCATTTGCTTCGGGTATCTCCTTGACTACATCCTGTATACGGACCAAGTCCCACTCTGATCATCACTATTCTTGAATTCATGAGCAATCTCGAACCTGGTACAACTATCCGATCGGCCTGGCAACAACTCGATCGACGGGACTATCCGATGAACAATGGTGTCGCGCCATCATCGATGAGGGCCCGGGTGACGTTACCGACTTTGAGAGCCCGGAATCGTCTCAGGGTAGAACTTCCTACGACGAACAGGTCAGCAGACTCTTTGAAGTGCTCCTGAATTGCCGGGATCACCTGACCTACTGTTCCAATGATCTCGCCCGGAGTAAATCCATGCGCCGACAGGTAATTTGCCGTCCTTTCAAGGTAGTACTCTACATAGTCCTTGTCTGAATGGGCCATGAATAAAACTGGCTCAACGATATCCGGATTTGCAATGGCGACAAACCTTTGAACCGCTCGAATTGACTTTTGAGTTTCTCCCATGACAATGACGACGCGAGATTTACTCTCTCCAGAAAAAATTGGCGTTTTCTCGGGGACAGCAACGATGGGCGTCACTGTCAGTTCGAGCAACTCAGAAAGATGTCTGCCGGTTTGACTTTCGAAATCAAAATGCGTGCGCATGCCCAGGACAACAATGTCGTAGAACGACGCCTCCCGAAAGATCCACTTACTGGGACTACCTTGATACTTTGCCTTGCTGTACCGAACTCCGGCGCTCTGGCAGGCCGCCTCAAACTCTCCAAGCAGATCACGAATATGATCGTCCGCTACCTTTGCACGAGTAGCACCCAGAAGGTCGGCGTAGTGCATTCCACCGATGGGAATTGGCCCGATAGAACGCTCTATGCCAGGCGTATCAAGAACCACAAGACCAGTAACTTCGGCGTCGCCACGCTTTGCTAATCGAAACGCGACTTCGAGAGCCGAATCCGTATATGATGACCCGTCCAGCGGGACAAGTATTCGTCGAATCATCCGAATGGAGCTATTACAAAATGACAGAGCAACATTATACGGTCAACAATTCGTTCGGTCTCAGCCCAGGCCGGCAAAATCGCCTCGACTCCGATTGCTGATATCCAATTCGCAGAAGCTTCTCAATATTTCTTGGAGCTGGGAATCCTATCTTTCGGGATGCGAACAAAAGAAAACCGGTTCAAATCGGACAGGCCCGGGTTCTATTCGTGGTGTCCCTTTGTTTTCAGTGCTGCCAGCCGACAATGTCACAAACCAGCGAGATAAGTGAATATTACGATCGATGGGTTCCCGACCAGGTAACCAAAGATGTAAATTTACGCCACCTGCGAATATTCAAGCTTCTCAAGGAGTTCGGATTAGCTCGAACCGACCGTGTCCTCGAAATCGGTTGTGGAATTGGTCAGGTCTCCTCTCTCATTTTATCGTTCCTGAAAGCTGGAAGTCTGACGGCCACTGATATCAGTCCGGCAAGCATCGACGAGGCGCGGCGTCGCAATGCAGGTTCCACCACCGCCTCCTTTGTAGTCTCAGATATGACTGATTTTGAGACCCGGGAAATCTACAATGTCATTGTGCTTCCTGATGTTCTGGAGCACATCCCGATTGACAAACATGCAGATTTGTTTGCACTCCTGTTTAACCTGCTGGCAGATGACGGATTCGTTTTTATCCACATTCCGCACCCGCGATTTCTTGCGTGGAAGCAGGCAAATGAACCCGAAAGCCTCCAGGTTGTTGATCAGGTTCTCCATTCGGACGAACTTCTTGCGCGAGCTTACAGCGCAGGGTTTTATGTGGAGCGTCTGCAGGGTCACTCAATATTCAGTCACGTTGAGGACTATCAGTATATTGTCCTCCGAAAGGATTTCGCAATCGATACCCCTCAGCCCAAGTCGAAGTACCTGCTGGGAATCAAGCAATTACTTGCGCGCTTGACGGCACATTTATGAAACGAACTCGACCCGTCCGTTACGTCCATATTGGTCGAACAACGTTTGTTAAAAAGGACATCGAAATACTGCAGTCTGAGTTCGACGTGAGAGAACATTTTTTCAGGGTTTCTCCAAAACTCTCGGTCGTAACATCGCTCCTACATCAATTCTTCTGGCTGCTCTGGCACGGATCAAATACCGGGGTGTTTGTTTGCCAGTTTGCGGGCTATCATTCATTGCTTCCGGGACTCTTCGGAAAGGCACTGGGTATTCCGGTCATAATCGTGGCCTCCGGCACAGAGTCGGCAAAGTATCCGTCCATATCCTATGGTAATTTTTCGAAGTTGTTTTTTGGATTCTTTACCGCCCAATCCTTCAAACTCGCCAGCCACGTCGTTGTCGTGCACAAGAGTCTGGCGAAGTCTCAAAACACGTATTATTCGACGGATGGAAAAGCGCAAGGCTTTCTGAATCATGTCGACAATCTTGATGTCGAGATTACCGAGATTCCGTACGGCTTTGATTTCAACAGATGGGTCCCGGTCGCTGACCGGCGGCCTAATTCGTTCATAACCGTCGCCCACGTCTGGAACCGGGTCAGATTCGTTCTGAAAGGAATAGATCTGATGCTCGACCTTGCCGATGCCTTTCCGGACTGCGAATTCACGATCATCGGAATGACATATACTCCTGACAGACCTATCCCGGGTAACGTCAATGTTTTCGCGGCCGTTGACAATGATCAGCTCGCCGCAGTGTACTCCGCTCATCAGTTCTATGTCCAGCTATCCATTTCTGAAGGCCATCCGAACGCTCTCTGCGAGGCAATGCTTTGCGGATGCATTCCGATTGGCTCTACCGCCGGCGCTATCCCGGATATTATTGGTGAGACGGGTTATTTCGTTTCGCACCGAGACCTGGATGAAGCGAAGGACACTCTGGCCGCCGCGATCAGTGACAAGCGATCCGATTTATCGGAACAGGCACGTAACCGTGTTAAAACGTTGTTTCCGCTGGGTCGGCGACGGAGCGAGCTCAACAAACTCGTAGCCGGGTATCTGACAAGATGAAGCTACTGGAAACGGCCCGCCAGCTGGGAAGGCGTTCAATTCTTCCTGTGATGTACCGCGCCGGTATCCCGGCTTTGATGACACGACTCTATGGAGATAGCTTAACCATAGCATGCTATCATGGCGTCACCATTTCCGGCAGTATGCCGTACTCGGGAAGGCATCTACCAGCGACTACGTTCCGTAGACATCTGCGCTTCTACCGAAGACACTTCAACGTGGTAAGTCTTGCGAGAATGTTCGAGCTGGTTGAAAGAAACGAACCGGTCGACAAACCTACTCTGGCCATTACATTTGATGATGGATATGCCAACAATCTGGAGATTGCGTTACCGATACTTGAAGAGTTCGACTGTCCCGCAACGGTATTCTTGTCGACGATAGTCTTCGAGGCTGCAAACCATATTATATATGCAGACGTCCTCGACATTCTGCGGATTCACGGCCCACCATCTGGTATTGTTGTCGACGGGGTAACGTACAGGCGGGGTCGAGGTCGTGACATGGTTTCAGAAACAGGTGCTTCCCTGTATGAACGTCTTGTTGAATGCATGCCGAACGAACGCGATCGCATCGTTGATCAACTTCTGGAAAGATATGACGTGAGATCAATCATCGACAAAGAAAAAATCCAATACTGGAGACTGTTGGACTCTACCGGAGTCGTCAGGCTCGACAACCATCCACTTGTCGACGTCGAAGCACACGGACATGGACATTATTTGCTTGACAAAATCCCACGCGGTGACGCTGAAGCTGATTTGATCAGATGTAAGACCCTCTTTCGTGAGAAACTTGACCGAGACCCGGAAGTCCTGGCATTCCCGGCTGGTAGCTATACACGTCAGACAATAGAATTGGCAAGGAAGCTGGGATTTCGATATCTGCTGGCTGAGCGATACAAGACGCCTGACGACGGGGATGATCCGCACCTGCTGGAGCGAGTGTCGATCAGCGGTTCAACCAATTATTACTCTAACATCTTGAACTACGCATTCAGCTTACGCAGGTCGAATCGCATCAAACAGTAATAGCGATCTTATCTAGGATCTGTTCGATTTTAGCGTACGCTATACTGTGTTTAACATGCTCTATTACTTCACGCTCGTCGTTGTTCAGAGCACTTTCCCACCACGTCAACAAGTTTCCGTCTGAAACCGCGTTCGTAATGGAAGTGGGTGAATTGGATATTGATTTGGCCTTCTCGACATGGGCTTCCTCCAGATCCAGGAAATCAAAAAGTGCCTTGACGTATTCGGAGGGTTTGGTAACAAGATCCTCGTATCGGACCACTCTGTAATTTTCGGAAGGCAATTTTTGCAAGTCCAACAACGCCATAAGATTGAGCCGCACCCACATTTCTGGAATTGCCCGAAAGTCGGGCGGATACGCCGTTACAAATTTATCCGGGCCACTATCTGCAGTTTGAACCTGTGCCCAGGCAGATCCCGGATTACTGGACATGGCGAATGTGGATTTTGTCACGTGCTGCATGCGGTCAACAAATACCTTCATGCTGGCCGATTGTCCGCCGAGTCCACGTACAATCAAGACTATCTTGCTGTTCGGGAAAAGCGAGTGTACATAGCCGATCTTGTTTATCAGCCTTGTGGATTTATTGAGCGGAACGAGATTATCCCAGTCATAAAAAACCCGTCCTCTACGTTTGCGAAGACGGTAACTCAACCTCATCAGATGCCGTGTGGCAGATCGGGATATGGTAGCATAACGCGAAAAATATGCAGCCATGTTTGCGGCCACGACAGGATCGAAGTCATCGGCACTTCGCCGGAAATTTTCATCCTCGGAGCAAGGTGCATTCCCCAGCGTGGTCCAGACATCACGAAGCTCGTTACCGATCTTGAGCAGTTGTGGATGTTCCGACAACTTGTCGGCAAGAAAGGTTGTACCGCTGCGCATACACCCGATCACGAAGACCGGGGATTGAAACCGTACACCTTCAGGTTCGACTGCCATGCCGAATTGCTCTCGCCACTGTACCATAACTGTCTCTAAATGCGGGGTGGCGGCAATGTAAAGGTTTTTAGCGCATTTCGACTAGTCGGGCGATACGTTCTTCCGCCGGCGGGTGTGTTGAGAACAGTTTTCTCAGACCACCTAATCCCCCGGAAAACGGATTCACGATGAACATATGGGCAGTGCTTGGATTGGCATCCATCGGCATTCTCTCCACACTGCTATGCAGTTTTCGTAGTGCATTGACGAGCCCGTCAGGAGAGCCCGCGATGGCTGCCCCGTCCCGGTCCGCAACAAACTCTCGCGATCGAGAAATAGCCATCTGAATAAGCATCGCCGCAATTGGAGCAACAATCAGCATCAGTAGCGTCCCAATGAGATTGCCGCGGTCACGACCGCCGAAGAAAAATCCAAATCGTGCAATCAGTGTAATAGCAGACGCCAATGCAGCCGCTATCGAGCCCGTCAGGATATCCCGATTTTTAACGTGAGCAAGCTCATGACCAATGACTCCCTCCAACTCGTCTTTTGACAAAAGCCTGGCGATACCGTTGGTTACTGCGACCGCTGCATGCTCTGGATTGCGACCCGTAGCAAACGCGTTCGGTTGATCTGACGGGATCACGTAAACTTTAGGCATTGGAAGATTGGCTCGTTGCCGCAGTCGGTCTACCATGTTGTACAGTTCCGGAGCCTCCGCAGCTGTTACCTCGGTAGCGCGATACATACGTAGCACGATCTTGTCGCTAAACCAGTAGCTGCCAAAATTGAGGCCAATTGCCACGGCAAATGCGATGGCCATTCCGCCATTTCCGCCAATAGCTTGTCCGATGGCAGCGAATAGAACAATCATTGCCGCCATAAGGGCGACCGTTCTGAGAGAATTTGTCATGTACGTGAATGTGTGATCATTGACTGGTGATTATGCACCAAAAACTATTCCGGGCTTATGCGTTACGCCATAATGTCATTAGCTGAACGCGCCCGTGACAATAAGAATGTCATAGATAGCGTGTGTCCAGGCCGCTACGCCAAAACCTCGAACAAGAAATATCCCGTTCAGTGCGAGGCCGAAAAGAAACCTGAATGTAAACGACGGTAGAGTGAAGTCGTCGCCGAGGCTTCCGATATAGTGCACGGCTGAAAAGATGGCAGCTCCGACGATGGCAGCGAATATGTATGACGCCACTTTCTCAATCCCCACAGATTTCAATAGAAAGGCCATTCCACCCACAAGGATTACCCTGAAGATGAGCTCTTCGTAAATACCGGCCCCGATGCTGAGCGCGATATTCATGAACATACTCCCGCCAGGCCCGGCACTTTGTGCCATCGCGATTTCTGGCGCAAGCCCTGCGAAAATGAATCCTACAGTCGATGACACCACTATGGCAACAACGAGTGCGTAGACTACGCTTTCGACAACTATTCCACCGAAGTACGCAGGCCGAATAGAAATACCGCGCTTGCGATCAGAGAAGAGAATAACAGAACCAACAAGCACGACGGCAATACCCATGATGAATACACCCGTCTGCCCGATTAACGCGAAGGCTTCCTTCACCCATATCTCAGCTCCGACTCGAATTTGCTGATACGCTCCCTCGTTGGCAAGAACGATCATCACCTCATACAGGATCAATAACGGGAGCGCACTTAGAAAACCGTACGTCCGGGTTCTTGTCAGACTGAAGTACGTGTCTGGAACACTGTCGCCAGGCAGCGCAGGCTCGGTAGGGGCAGCAGTGTGTAAAGAGGGTTGTTCCAAAGTCGATGGAGATTCGTGACGTTGCGTTGTCACTGTTGTTCGCCAAAACCGGGCCGAGGTTGCACTAGCGGAGTCTTCGAACTTCTACCGGACTTGTCGGATCAGCCAGATTGAGTACAAGTGCAACAGCCTGCGATACTTCCATGATCACATCTGATCCGGCAGGAAGCCTGTCAGTCACCTCGGCAAAGGTCTGCCGACCACTTGCAGGATCGATCAGTTGTACGATTGTGCCAAACGGAAGCTCTCCATGGCTTACGGTAAACTTTTCAGGCAAATAGGGCTGACCATTGGCCATTAGACGCCCCTCAAACATCTCAGGATACGTCCCAATCACTCCCTGGCCGACAATTACCGGTCCGACCTCGAGGTGTGTCTCTGCCTCTGACGGACGTATCGGCACAATCAGTTGTTGACCAACGTTGATATTACTTCCCGTAATACTGTTAAGCTCCTGTACACGCTTTACCGAAGTTCCATAGCTTCTGCTGATACGAAACAACGTTTCACCAGACCGAACTCGATGTTTCCCGAACCGGGTACCCCAGGGAACCATGACCGTGTCGCCTGCAGTGAAGAATGTCGGGTGCATCGGATTCACCAATACTAGTGTATCTGCTGACACTCCGTATCGATCCGCGATATCGAAAAGTGTTTCACCTGGTTCAGCAAGGTGCGCGAACAACTCTGCTGGTGCCGGGCTTTCCCGCGAAGCCTCGTCTGTCAACGGTTCGGTCGGCAGTTGCGTATCGTTATTCCCGATGAGTGAATCACGTTCTGCTGCAATGCTATCGATTACGATTGCATCCGTGAGCAGCGTGTCTCGCGGTTCGTCGCCAGAGACAGATAGCGTATCTAGAGCATCGACGACGGGAATCGATTCCGACGCAAGCATGGAATCAGCTGTTGATGCAGCAAGCGAATCCTCCGGTGGACGTCCATCGATCCACAGAATCTGTCCGGGTTTGATAACGTCGTCACTTATACGATTCAATTGGCGCAACGACTGAACTGTTACGTAGTTCTGTCTGGCAATCCGGTAAAGAGTATCTCCGGACTTGACAGTGTGCGTCTTGTAGTTCTGGGCTGAGGCCTCCCCGACAATGCTGCCGTTCACGATGAGAGATCCCACAAGTAGAATCATAGCGAGCGATGTCGATAGAGGGGTGCTATTCATCTTCTGCAAGCTCCAGATTCATTTTCGCTGACTGCAGTTCCGACCTGGTATGATGGTCACGGCCTGTCGTGGCTACGCCAATTCCAGCATCGTATGTCTCGAGTGCCCGGTCGCGCCAGCCAAGTTGCTCGTACAGTTTACCCAGATGATAGTAGGTCCCAACGTAGTCCGGATGCTTTGACAGCAGCATTTCGAAGTACATTTGTCCATTTGAAAGATCTCCATCTTTGACATACTCCGAAGCCAATGCGAACATCGTAAAGGCATCGTCAGGATCTTCCCTGAAAAAATCGAGCAGTGTTTCGATTCTGGTCACAGTAGAGCTTCTAATTAGAGAACGAAAAGACGAATAGCGGGTTGCAAATACTATCGATTTAGGATCATTAGCCGATAATCTGATACAAACAGAGGCCTGAGCCGAGCGCAGCGGGTAACTCACTGTCTGACTGGATTTATGTTTCCGGATCGGTGATTTCTCAAAGCCATCTTGCCTGCCGTCTCCATACAGAAGGTTGATTGTATCCGTTTCCAACGGATTGACGAATATCTACTATGCGCCCTTTTATCCTAGCGATACTCCTGCTGCTTGCTGTTTCGGAAAGTGCTTTCGGCCAGGGAGTCGATGTTCAGATTGATACGGTTCCTGTCGACGTCCTCCGACTTTCAGATTTTGACCCGCTAAATCCGTCTGCAACCTCGGTATTCTTTGTTGTCACGGTCACTAACGATGACAGCCCGAGAGATCTTGCCATCAGAGTTGATGTACGGGCTGTTCGCGCGGGTTACCTGGGTTCTGCATATCTCGAACTTGGTCAGGTCCCCCCAAATGGAATAATTGTTCGGACAAATCAGGAGTTTGAGGCATACGATGTTGGCGATGCAGCAGAAGACCTGGTTGATTTTGCCCTTGAGCGAGGCGTGTTGCCTCCGGACGAATACGTCTTCAAGGTAGTCGTAATTGATCAGACCGGCGGTGGTGAAGTAATCGTTGGCGAAGAAGATGATTCGATCATTACGACTAACCCGACAACCAACCTCGACCTCGTCGGGCCGGGAACGGAGTTCTGGTCTGAACCCGAAGAACTGAGTACACCTCAGCCGCTGTTTCAATGGTTGTCGAACGCAACCGACTTTGAACTTACTGTCTTCGAAGTGCGTCCCGGCCAGATTAGTCCCGAAGATGTTGCTACAAATCTTCCGGTGTACACTGCCAGGGATCTATCTGTCGAGACCTTTGCCTATCCATCCTTTGCCGAACAACTCAAACACGGCGTAACGTACGCCTGGCAGGTCAATGCCCTCGTGGGCACGGCATCGGGCACGGCCAGATACCCGAGCCAGATGTACTGGTTCACATTCAACTCGCCGACCGAAGATGATTTTGAAGCGGACAATGTTTTTGTAAACAGTCTTCGCGTTGATCCTCAGGAATCAGCCATCAAACCCGGCGAATCTGTCCGGTTTACATACGAGGTATTTGACGCCGACGGTGCACTCGTGTTGAATGCGGTGCCCTCCTGGCGGATCGTCCCCGATCGACTTGGCGAAATCTCCGAGGACGGTGTTTTCACAGCTGGCGATGAATCCGGTGCCGTTGCCGTAGTCGCCAGCTTTGGCGATGTCGAAGATTATGCAACGGTGGTGGTCGAAACCGTCGAAGAAGTCAATTCGAGACGTGACAGTATTTTTGTAGAGGTTCTGTCTCCAGTTGACGGACAAGAATTTCTCGAACCATCTCCTGATTTTCTGTGGCAGGCATCAACATCGGACTCGACTTTCAGGAATGCCTACCTGCTAACTGTCCGTGGACCCATTGAGTTCGGCGCAGCTGAACAGGCGCCGGTTTTCTGGCAGCACAATGTTACGGGTGCATCTTCAACCTCATACCCCGGTTCTGTACCGGGATTGCAGCCGGGAAACACGTACGCGATGACGGTGAGTGCTCTCGATGAGCGTAACAACATCCTTTCGACCTCGGAAGGTGTAACTTTCTCGCTGGCAACCGATCCGAAGATTTCCTGGGAAGTCCTGAATGCGTGGGATGTTGCCAGAAGGCAACAGACAGATTCACTGATGCTGCCGCTGGTGCTGACACTTGCCAGTCCTCCTTTGCAGCAAACCGTCCGTGACGAGCTTGTAGGTATCGGCGCTGTCATAGAAATCGAAGCGGACCCCTGGGTACAGCTTAGCCTTCCGTTTTATCAAATCGATGCCCTTGCTGCCATTGATGGAATCAGCCTGGTCTCGCTGCCGTCGCCCCATATCCTTTTTAGCGACACAACTCAATCGATAGACCCGGCTGATGTCGAAACGTTCAAGCCGCTGCCAGGGCGAGTCCCGATAAAGGTTGCCGTCTTCGAATTCGGCTTCGATCAGAACGCCATTACATCTCTTGTCGGTGGGCGTGTGACATACCATTCATTTCGGGCCGATGGAGCCGTGGGCGGCTCAAACACAGTCGATGCACTGCACGGACTCGCAAGTGTCCAGGCATTGTTTGAGTACTTGCCACGGACTGCGGAAGTCCACCTCATTAACTTCAATACTGAGCCCGAATTTAAAGCTGCACTTACGTACGCAATTGATGACCTCGGAGTGGATCTGATATCGTGTTCCGTGTCATGGGCTAACGCATACGATCACTATGATGGCACCTCATTCTTTACACGGTCGGTCGTAGACATTCTGGATGATGATGCGACAATGATTGTGGCAGCCGGTAATTTTGCCCAGAGCCACTGGGAAGGATCGTACGAGGATAACAACCTGAACGGAGCCCATGACTTCACACCGGGAAACGATTTCCTCGAAGTACAGCTAGACAATACCAAGAGGTATACTCTGCTCTTGAGTTGGGATGAATGGGGTGCCCCGACCCGAAACCTTGATGTTGAGATTTTGAATGATCGAGGTGAAAGGTTGTCGGATGCTTTCGGTCGACCCTATGCTTCACGTAATGTGCAATCGGCGGATGGATACATAGAACCGATGGAACGGATACGAAACTTCCAGCCACTTTATCCGGGCGTTCGCACGTATAGAATCCGACTTACGAGTCCAAACCGGCCATCGCCGTCAGATCTGGCACCGAACTTCGAGCTATATATTTACCCTCCACCGGAAGGGTCTGTGCCTGAACCTGACGCCGCAAGCAGTTTGGCGAGCGGACTCGCCACTGCGCGATCAAATTCGATAATACCCGTTGGTGCCTCCAGCTTCGAGCATAGTTCGCAGGGTCCAACGAATGATGGCCGCGTCAGACCCGATTTTTCGACCTCGGGCGTCATCCGGCTGAATCAGGCTACTTTTGAGGGAACGTCATTCTCGACGCCAAGAGTTACCGCTGTAATTGCATCGGTCATTTCAATGCACCCCGAATGGACACGCCAGGAGATTTCCAATTTCCTCCAAAATGCCACGTACGGTGGCAATCCGGCTGAAAAAAGCAATCAGTTGGGCTGGGGAAGTCTCGATATTGAGGCTATAATCAGTGCTCTGGGGACCGAATAGGGTCGATCTATTTCTGGTATTCCGATAGTTTCTTAAAAAGAATCGCTGATCCGTCCGATATATAGGGTCAGAACATTCCCTCCTGACTACCATTTTTGAAGGTACCTGCGGATGCCCACCGAAGTATCAAATTCGAACGATGTCCTTCACGTCGAGAAAATTCTCGATGGCGACGCCAATTCGTGGAATTCGTTTGTTCAGGAGTTCTCTGACCGGGTGTGGCGCAGATCCTGGCATCTGTGCAACGAGGCCTGTCCGCATAACAAGGCCAATGTTCATTGCGTATTTCATTCTCTGGCTGCCAACAGAGTACAATCCATTTCGGATGATCGACCGGGGTGTGATGAAGGCCTGGAAATCTACGCCTTCACGTTTGACTACCTGTATAACCGTAACAAGGGTACGGGCAAGCTCAAGCACTTCGACGGAAGATCCAAACTCGAAACGTTCGTGTCAGCCGTTCTCCATGGTAACATGAGAACAGACTGGATTCGCCACAAGCGAAAGTTGCGTGTCGATCAGATAACTCGTCCTGCTGAGATTCAGCGACTTGGCGAGAAAGATGCCAAAGTGTTTGAGCAAATGGTAATGCAGCGACCTACGGAAACCATCGCAGGAAATCTGAAGATGGATTATGACGAGGCGCGTGCCGCACAGGAACGTGTTACTCACGCTCTGATGGCAAACGGTAACCTTCATCTCATTCTTCGAGATCCCGAAGGAAACCTTGATGACTTCGACCGGCAGGAATCGGCTGAGAACATTCTGAGAGTCATTCCGATTCAGAGAACAGTAAACAGAATCTGGAGTGCAGTTTGCGAAAACATCGAGCTACTCCCGGAGAGCCATAAGATTTTGCTTGATATGGTATTTGACAAGGAACTCGACGCCAAGTTGATACTGGAGCGCTGTCAGCAGCTGGACATCAGTCTGCCGGTGGTACCTCGATCAGGCAAGTTAACTATACATAGTATTTACCAGTCAACAGATCACATACTCAAATCACTTGGAACGTCTTTGGAGCAGGATCACAAGGAACTGCTCAACGAAGCCAGAAACTGGATGGATGATGATAGTTTGTCGAAGTCCGTTTCTGTCCGGGGCCTCAAGGCGCTTCTGAAAAACATGGGCATCAACCCACCACCGGCAGATTCTATGTCGGTAGCGGGCGAACTAGGGTAGTTTTTATGACCAATCCAAAAGACTTATCTCCACAGCAGCCAGCGACCTGTCCAACAAGGCAGATGTCTTTCGCTGACGTTGCCCGGTATTTGCAGGAAGGCTTTGACGATCCTGTCCAGAGTGCACTGTCAGCGCATATCCAGTATTGCAATGCCTGCCAGGATGAGCTCGACCGTGTTCAGGCAATGATGGGCACGGGACGACACCTGATGGGATCCGCAATCGTTGGAGCAGAAAGGGAAAACACCGATGCTTTGCTTAGTGAAGCTCTTGTAGCTGCCTACCTCGACGGAGGGCTTTCTGAAAACGAACAGAATCTGGTCACCCAGCATCTCGCCGACAACTACTCTTCCTTCGCAATGTTTAGTGCGATCGAAAAGGAGCTAAGTGAGCCAGTTGCCACTGTGACACCTGACCGGGCAGTAAGACGCGTACAAGTGGCTGAGCCTGTTCCTGTTCCATCGTACACCGAAGAACTCCGGGCACAGTTCACGTCCTGGATCGCGAGTGTACATCAGGTATTTGAATTAAAATGGCCAGCTCCGGCTCTTGCCTTTGCAGCCGGCGTAATAGCGATGCTGATCATCGTACCTGCAAGCAGGACAATAATTCCTCTACCCGGCGCTGCCGTTCCTTCAGGTGATGGTGTGGGGATATTAAGCGGTAATATGGGATCATCGGCCGCGCCTACGGGAACGGTGGTCACTCTCCCCGCGAATATCAAGGGAGATGTCACATTTACATGGGCGGAAGTCGAAGATGCCGAATACCGAGCCGAGTTGTTCCATCCGGAGACCGGCGATGTTTTGAAAGCATTGAATACGGATGATGCGGAGTGGGACCTGGATGTCAAAATCTTCGAGCACGGCTCTACATACACGTTGTTCGTTACGGCTTCAACACAGGAGTCGGGAATTCAACCTGTTGCAACGATCACGATCGTGCGACCCTAAATACCATTTAATCTCAGACCGTCCGAAGGGGATACAGTGCGCTGTATCCCCTTTTGTATATTATTATGCTTACAGATCAGAGGTGTGACCCAACTCGCTCTTTTCGCTATATAATGGAGCAGTTTGGTCGATTTCCTAGTAGTAAAGAGCCAATTTCGATCGTCTCCAATCGATAGCCTGCTTCCTACCCACCACGTGATTCGATACTTCCTGATAGCGGCAACGTTGTTCGTTGGTTCGTTGCAAAGCCTTGCATCGGAGCACGATGACTCATGGATCATCCGGAGTCCTCTTCCCGACCAGTCGATAACCGATCCCGAGGTGTTTATTCTCGTTGAGATAGAGGACGGTACGCCTCCCGACCCAGCATCCATCGATCTTCTTATCGATGGAGTGGACTACTCGAGTCGAGCAAAGATTACAAGTTCATCGATATCACTTCTTTACAGTCGCGGGCTAACTCCCGGCCGTCATGAAATCCAGCTGACCGGCAGGACGCTGGATGGAACCGAGTTGCAGAAAATCATCTGGTATTTTGTGATCCCGGGCGACACAGGCCTGGCGGAATTTGATCCTGCCGCACCTCCTGCTACGCAGCGTTCATCGGCGATTCCATTCGTTCGAGGTCGCACGTCTATAGATACCCGGAACTCGGATCTTACAGGCAACAGGGACTTACGTCAAGAACCTGCACGCTCATACGCAATACGTGCAGACGTCGAGGGACAATATGGCAGCTTTCGATTCCCGGTAAAACTATATCTGTCTACAGATGAGGCATCTACTGCTCAACCAAGAAATCGCTTTCTTGCCGGAGCCGAGTCGAAGCACTTCAGTGTTCTAGCTGGCGATACGACACCGCAGTACAACACGTTGCTGCTTTCCGGGGCGCGCACTCGCGGAGTTCAAATGAGTACTGGCGTGTCCGGTGCCAGACTTACGGCGAACTACGGTATCATCCAGCGCGGTGTTCAAGGTGCCCGCGTATCAGATTCTTTTTCGGTAGATCCTTTTTCAACACTACCGGGGTCCTATAAACGGACGCTGTCAGCGTTCAAGCTAGACTTTGGCAGCCCGCGGTCTGTCTTGTTTTCACTCAGTGCGTTGAAAGCCCGAGACGACATCTCATCAGTGAATATCCTGACAGATCCCCTGGAGAATCTGGTTGCCGGCACGGACCTGAAGATCTCTTTGCTCAAAGATCGTTTGAGGATGGAGTCAGGTGCGGCGATGTCGATCACAACCGAAGATATTTCAAGGGGTGCTTCAGACAAGTCTGAGATAGATTCATTGTTCAACACCGACATCCCGATCGACCCCTCGGACTTTGACTGGTTGATCACTTTGAATCCGACGACCACCCCGCTGCGACTGGACAAGCTGTCTTCGCTGGCATGGTACGTCAACTCTCGTGCGAGTTCATTCGGACATGTCTTGTCTGCCGAGTATCGATCAATCGGCAGCACTTTCTTTTCTGCTGGAAATCCTTATATGCAGTCGAACCGGAATACGGTTACTGTTTCTGATCGATTCCGTCATTCTAATGGTCTGGTATCGGGTATTCTGCGATTCCAACATTATGGAACGCCCGGCGGCCCATCAGTTTTTAGCTCGAGCATAAAATCCAATCTTTTCTCTTCGCAGATAAACGTTGCTCCCGGCTCGGACTGGCCTCGATTTTCAGCGGGATATCGGATTCAACTGCGCGAAAGAGAAGGTTTGGATTCGCAGGTCCTTTCATCCAACAGCCGACTTACGACATACAGTCTCGGTGCGATTTACTCTGTGCAGACGGGATCAGTCAGGCACGGGCGGAACCTCTTTGGAACGCGTTCGGTGCGTCAGGATCTTCTGACAGCAACGACGCAGAACTCAAGCTACACCGTGTCGGCAGGCGTGAATGAGCAACTACCGTGGCCTGTTGTTTTGAATTTGCAAGGCACGTATGTCTTTGTCAGGTATCCGGTCCTCTTGACGTCACAGGAGTGGCTGACCCTGGGAACGACGATCGGATATAAGTGGGCCAATCCTGGATTCCGGCTGACTGCGAACACCAAGGTTACTCACTCTTCAAGGTCCGCATTTTCTGCAGCCACCTCGCGGTACGGCTTTTCACTCAGGGGCCGCTATGACTTGCAGAAGAACCAGAGCATCGAATTGCAGGCAGGAATTGACACGTTCAGACATGACGAGGACCTGAACCTCCGTTTCACAGAGCGATTCTTTGTGGTTCGACATCGTTACACCTTCTAGTCACGCCGCCGTATTGGTCGGCCCAATGCTAATCCACTTCTAATGATGTGCTCATGCACAGCGGTTTATTGGCGCGTAAGTTGGAACCGGGGAGGAGGAGTGGTGGCCCCCGCGGGGTCGCTCTGAAATCGCTCAAAGTGACAGCATTTCAGATCCCTGGCCAGACGAAAGCAGCGACTTGATGCTGCACGGTCCGCCCGCGAATTTACCAGCTCCCGCCGGCACCACCGCCGCCAAAACTGCCACCGCCGCCGGAGAATCCTCCGCCGCCAAAGCCGCCGCCACCGGAGAAACCACCGCCACTACCCCAACTGCCGGATCCCCAGGACCCTCCTCCCCAGCCAGTTCTATGACCAGAGTCACCCCAGATGATTACCGGCGATCTCCGCCGACGACGCTTCTTATTCCCATCATTGTCTCTGTGATTCTTGTGCACCGTAAACACGACCACAAGCACGACAATAAGTGCTACTACAAGGAGAATAAATACTAGTAACTCAACCGGGAAGTCATCGGAAGCGAGGTCCTCAGCTACATATTCACCGCGCGAAGCCTCGACCAGAGCGTCAACCGCATTCGAAATGCCACCGTAGAAATCACCACGTCGAAAACTGGGCACAATTACGTTTCGAACAATTCGACTCGCTACGGCATCCGGGATCGCACCCTCCAGTCCATACCCTGTTGCGATAAACACTTCGCGATCGTCGCGGGAGACCAAAAGAACCACTCCATTATTGTAGTCACTTTGTCCAATTCCCCATGCCCGACCGAGCTGGGTGGCATAATCTGACGCTGCGTATCCCCCAAGATCAGGAATGGTTACGACGACGATCTGTGTCGACGAGGACTCAGCATACGATGCAAGCTTTCCGGAAAGCGTCGATCTCTCTCCCTGGGAGAGTAGTCCTGCCGAGTCGGTGACCCACTCGCCGCTGGGAGCAATTACATCAATGTCCTGCGCATTGGCGCCAATGACAGCGGCAAAAAAGAACAGTACAACAAGTGGATATCTCAACGGTATCAGGCGTCCAGTTCAACTGCAGGAGCCTTTTCGGAGCCCGCGTCGGCTTCAAAAGGCTGGCGGCGATCAAAATTAAAGATGCCGGCGATAATGTTTGAAGGAAAACTCCTCGTGACCGTATTGTACGAACGGACAGCGTTGTTGTAATCCCTTCTGGCAGTAGCGATTCGATTTTCAGTACCCTCAA
Source organism: Rhodothermales bacterium (assembly GCA_013002165.1). Taxonomy (GTDB): domain Bacteria; phylum Bacteroidota; class Rhodothermia; order Rhodothermales; family JABDKH01; genus JABDKO01. Next base: position 27,156 of record JABDKO010000023.1, read on the forward strand.
GCTGAGCCTGCAAGTCTCTGAATGCCTCCGTAGCCGTCAACTGCGGGTACGCCTCAGCAACTGCTATTAACCGACCCAGTGACTGGCTCAGCTGTTCCTGTGCAGCCATGAACTCCGTCATTTTTTCGACATCGCCAAGATCATCGGCAGAAATATTGATGGATGTCGCCCTGGTTCGGGCGTTCGTCACCGACTCAAGAGTCTCCTGCTCAAAATTTGCCGTCGCTCGGACGGTCGTCACAAGGTTCGGAATAAGATCTGCCCGGCGTTGATACTGAGCTTCGACATCTGCCCAGGACTTTTCGACTCGCTCATCTTGAGCGACCAGACCGTTGTATGTACCGCAACCGGCACAACCGACGAACCCGACAAGGAGAATAACTACTAGAATTCCAAGAAATCCCTTACTGCGCATGACATATACCAATGGTTGTCTTTATACAAACGACATCCCGACAAGACGGGGCGATTAAAGTATACGCAACCTATACGTCAATGAATAGCTTGAGATGCGCTCAGGATACTTAGTCACAACGCCGGCGCTCATGACCGGTCCAATTCCACCACGTATGCGCGCTAAAACATATCTCGAATGAGTTCCTTGTCGCGCACGACCTCGTCCAGCAACGAGTTCAAAACGCCCTCGACGCGCGCAATCACAAGCTCTTCCTCCGAAAGGACTACGACCTTGATATCCCTGACATTAGCATCGGAATCCTCACGATAGAGGATCCATGTGGACTCGTCATCCTCTGCCGCTCGAACGGCAAGGGTCCATCCGTTTCGTTCAAAATCTACCACCGCTGCTCGACCGGACCTACTGGCTTCATCGTAATAGTCCACGTCGTAGACGGCAACCTTTACACGATCAATATGGCGCAGGTACGATCCGGCGAGGAACGCCTCTTCCTCAGGAACCCGTCTTGCAATCCATCCGGCAGAATGCAACAGTCGCGGTCCGAGCGACATGGTAAATCGATAGTCCAGGTCCAGCTGGGGATAGCCGTTCTCGACGATCTTCTTTGAACGGACCATGTCCCTTGAATAAATACAGCCCGACAAAACAGCGGCAGATAATACCAGTGTGACAAGCGGGATAAAACCGAATATTCGATCGCGCATCTTTTCTGCTAGAATTTTCCGAGTCCGCCGACGTTAAATTTCTGACCAATCCTTCCGATCTGCTCCGGATCGATTTCGCCGATAATGTTGACAAACACGGCTTCGTCATCCTCATTGATGACCATGACAATCATCCCCGCTATATTGCTATCAATGGTTTTCAGATACATGTCAACGAACTCATCATCGTCGCGAACCTTCACGATAGTCTCCCATCCGTCCGCCTTGAGCCTTGACGACATTGTTGACGTCCTTGCCCGGACTGACTGCATATCAATTCCATCTGTCTGAAAGCCACGAACGCTTATTCCCTTCAGCTTGTGAAGAAGCTCGGCCAACTCAGGATCCTCGAATCGCGACGCTTCTGCAACGAGGTTGAGGAGTGCTCCGTAGATGTTAACCTCCAGATTCGGCTCTTGATCAAACCAGGATTCGACTTGCTTCACATCGACAAAACCCGGCTCGCTCTCAATTGCTTTCTGGGCAAAAACAGGAGTAGCGAAGAGAAGAATCAGGAGTGCTGAATAAATATATTTTGTCATCACGATTGTACCTACTGAATCTCAGTGGTGTTTTCTGATTGAAAGATGAAGCTCATTGCTTTCTGGACCGGCTCGACGACATGTCCATTTACAATTGTATTCCGTTCATGACCCATATCGGACACGAAGGCGAGGGTCTGTTTTACCTCCATAAGCGCCTGGTCCACCTCTGCCTGCGAAGGCACGGGGTCAGGCTGCTGATCCACGGAGAGAATCTCGGGGCGCACGATCAGTAGTAGTGCAAAACATGCAGCGAACGCCACAGCAGCATACGCAACTCGCCGACGCCCGATACTTACCAACCGGAGTTGTCCGCCAGAATTCTTTCCATTAGCTCCGATTGTTGCTATTGCACGTTGCACATTGACGACGACGGCGTCTGGCATCTCGGGTGATGGCAAC